>NZ_JBHTTU010000036.1:41160-84990 GCF_042794375.1 Kitasatospora sp. NPDC056531
GGCGTTTTCTTTGGTTGGTCACCCCCACCACCGCCTTGTGTTGGTTGTTGGGGAGCCCTTCCCCCTCCCCCCCCCCCCCCCGGAACCGCCACCCGGTCAACGCGCCCACCCCGGGCGAGGTGCGGGCGCTGCTCGGCGCGGTCCGGACGCTGAACCTGTGGCGGCCGCCGAGCGACGTGTTCCAGCCGCGCCTGGACTACCAGTTGGAGATCGCCCGCTACCACTCCGTGGGCCAGCTCACCGACCGGGACGCCGGCGACCTGCGCGGCCTGCTGCACGGCCTCGGCCACACCCCGCTGCAGCTGTGCCACGGCGACGCCCTGCTCAGCAACATGCTGCTGGCGCCGTCCGGGCCGGTGCTGGTCGACTGGGAGCAGGCCGGCTGGTATCTGCCGGGCTACGACCTGGCGGTGCTGTGGAGCGTGCTCTCCGGCGACACCGCAGCCCGCCGCCAGATCAGCCAACTCGCCCAGAGCGGCGGCACACTGGCCCGGGACGCCTTCCTGGTGAACCTGGTGCTGGTGCTGATGCGGGAGATCCGGCTGTACGACGTGCCGGGCGCCGGCGAGGAGCAGCGGATCATGATCCGCCGGCTCTACGACGACGCCGCGCTGGCCCGCCGGGCCGTCCGGGCCGCGGTCGGGACGCGCTGAGGGCCGGGGGTTCCGCTGCCGGTGCGTCCTGGGGCGCTACGGCCGGGCGCCGCGCTCCAGGACGGCCCGGCCGGTGGCCTCCAGAACGGTTTCCTCCGGCGCGAGGTGCACCCGGCTGCTGAGCACGTCCCGCAGGTAGCGCTCCAGCGGGTGACGCCGGCTCAGCCCCGGGTTGCCGGTGAGCGCAACGGCCTGCTGGAGCGCCGCGATGGCGGCCCGGGTGGCCAGTAGCTGAGCCGGACCGGTCCGGGCCACGGCGTCCGGGTCGCCCCGGTCCACCCGGGGGGCCAGACCCTCGACCAGTTCCTCGGCGCCGATCAGCTGGGCCTCGATCTCGCCGAGGGCGCAGCGGTAACGCGGCAGGGCGCCGAGCGGTTCGGTCGGATTGGCCGGAGTGCGTTGGCCGAGGAAGCGAACCAGCCAGGATTCGGCGGCCCTGCCGACGCCGATCGCCACCGCGGCGAGGGCCAGATCCTGCCAGGCGCGGGAGAGTTCGGCCTCCGCACGGTCCTCCTGCCCGGGGGCGCCGAGGCCGAGCGCGAGTTCGGCCGGCACCCGCACCCTGTCGAGGACGACGTCGTGGCTGGCGCTGGCCCGCAGGCCGAGCTGGTCCCAGATCGGGTCGATCTCCAGGCCCTCGCTCTCGCCACGGACCAGGAAGGTGCCGACCCTCGGCTCGGGCTCGTCGGTCCGTGCGGTGACCGCCATCCAGGCCAGTGCCTCGGCGCCGGTGCAGTACGTCTTCCGGCCGGTCAGCAGCCAGCCGCCGCCGTCCCGTCGGGCTACCGTCCCGGGCAGTCCGTCCGGCCGGCCCGCTGGCTCCGCCCGGAGCGTGTTGACCAGCGCGGGCCCGCGCCGGGACTCGGTGAGCAGTCGCCGGTAGCCGGCCGTCGGCCAGCCGGCGCGGCGGGCCTGCTCGGCGTGCCTGAGCAGGGTGAACGCGGTGACCACGGCCACCGAGGCGTCGCCGCGGCCGAGTTGGGCCAGCACCCGGACGATGTCGGTGAGCGTGCCGCCCGGTCCGCCGTACCGCGGGGAGACCGTCAGGGTGAGCAGCCCGGCCTCGTGGACCGCCTCGATGCCCTGGTACGGGAAGGTGGCGTCGCGGTCGTGCTCCTCGGCGCGGGCGGCGAGCAGGTCGACCACCCGGGGCAGTCCGGCCAGGGCGGCCTCGACCGCAGTGCGGTCGGGCGCGGGCGACGCGGTGTGGCCTGAAACGGTGTGGCCGGAAGTCGAGCGGACCGAGACCGAGTGGCCGGAACCTGATGACTCGGTTCGGGAACGATCGTTCGAGGGGTGATCGGTGTCGGCGGTGGTCGTCATGGTGCTGGTGCCTCCGGGCGGCAGCATGGGCTCAGCGAGTGCGGACGGCACGCCGCACGGGCGTGCGAAACCGGCTGGCGGCCCCGGAGGTCGACACACGGCCCGCCCCCGGATTCGGCACCACCGACCGGATCAGGCCGGTTGCCCGCCGCCACGGGGGCGAAACCCCCCTCAGCGGCCCGGACACGCCGCGCTGGCGGTCCGCCGCAGGTCGAGATGCCTGCGACGGGTCAGCAACGGGGGACGGCACGGCATGTCCGCGACTGTACGAACCGGTGATCGAAACCGTCAAGCAGCGTCCAGGCCCCGGGTGGGGCCGGTCGGCCCCACCGGAATCAGCCCTGCTGGAACATGTCGGCCGGAAGCGGCTTCAGCAGCTGATACAGGTCGTCCGAAATCGGTCGGTCCCAGGACGCGATGGTGACCAGGACGCCGTCGCTGCGGCCGAACTGGGCGCAGAACACGCGCTCCTCGCTGACCTTGACCTTCTTCACGATCAGCAGGTCGTCCCCGAGCATGACCGGGAAGTCCTCGGCCGAGACGAACTCGACCGGCTCGTCGTTCTCCAGCGCCGCGAGCAACTGCCGCACCTCGAAGGGCACGCTGTCGCCGGTCTCCCGGGCGGGCGAGCCCTCCGGGAGATTGCCGATGAACATCGCCGGGCCTCTGCCGCCGAACAGGTCGTAGCGCAGGAAAATCCCCTGGCAGGAGCCGTCCGGGCCGGTCATCATGGCCGCACCGAAGTCGCCGGGCCAGTCGCCCGGGTCCATCGCGAGCACGTCGAAGTCCGGGCCGGCGGGCTGTCCGGAGCGACGGCGGAGAAAAGACATGGGAACATCGTACGTGCCCGGCACACCGCGCTGGCGAGGTGGGTGGGGCACCGACTCGGGACCGGCGGGAGATCGACGCTCAGAGACCAATGTTGACTCTGAGCAACCGTCCGGGCTACGTTCGGTTCAGCACGACAGCCGTTCCGGGTTTCACCCTCCGGGGGGACGGCACGTCGCAACGCGGCCCTACACGCGTATCCCTCACTGTGCACTTGTCGTGCCGAAAAGCCGAGCACCCAGCTTCGTCATCGCACACCGCACAACACACAAGCCAACAGTTCCATGCAGTTCCATGCACCACATGTAACAAGAGCCAGATCCGCGGGGCCCCGGCCCGTCGCTCCCGTGGATCTGCTCGGGACGCCGCCGCGTGGGGGCGTGCGGGTCCCGAGCAAAAGGTGCCGTTGTCCGAGTCGCTCTCGGATTCGGCGCCAGCCTCCCGGCGACTGCCGACCCCTTGTGGGTCGGGACCGGCCGACGCACCCCGGTGCGCAGGGGATGACTGGGAGGATGGCCTGGCAGTGCTGCCGGGCCGCACAGCAGGCGCCGTGTCTGGCCGCGTGGGGGCGGTGGGCACGGCGTCTGCCTGTGCTCATACTCTGAGCTGCGTTTGTCTAACAGTCAACAGAAATTCTGACGGGGCACGCTCAAAAGATCATCAGTTGTGATGTTCGGCGTGGAAATCGCCTGCTGAACCACCCGCGGAGCGGACCTGTCCGCTGTGCACTTCCGTGCCGGACGGGTCCGCTCCGCGGGTGCGCGCCGGTGGCTCAGGTGAGGCCCGACGCCGGGCCGGAGCCGAGCTCTCAGGTGAGGTCGAACTCGCCGTCCCGGGCGCCGAGCACGAAGGCCCGCCACTCGGCCGGGGTGAAGACCAGGATCGGACCGTCCTCCTGACGGCCGTCCCGCATCCCGATGTACCCGTCCACGAACGCGATCTGGACGTCCCCGACGCCCTGGCTGCTGCACAGCCACTCCGCCCCGGTGAAGTCCACCTTCGGCTTCCCGCTCGGCGCCAGCTCCGGCTGCGCGCCGGCCACCTCGGTGTCCGTACCGCTGTTGACTGCCACTGACCGATCTCCTCCCGACGGCATTCCCGGGCCAGCCTAGCCACACCTCCCGGGCTCGGTCAGTGGGTTCACGAGGACTCCCCCCGGGAGGGGATGCGGACCTCGGAAGAGGGCGGCCGGAGGAACGGTCGAGGGGCCTCGGGGCGACGTGGATGCTCCGCAGGGCGACGCGGAGGGGCCTCGGGGCGTCATATGCGGCTCCGCAGGACTCGTCCAGGCGCGCCGAGGCGTGTCCCGACCGGCGGGTGCCGGGGCAGCTGCCAGAGTGCTGCCAGGGCGCGCGTACGGCCCGGAACCCACCCCCAGCCCACGACCCAGCCTTAAGGAGCAGCCGATGAGCCGCCGGGACGGAACCCGCGCCGACGTCATCCCCATCTCCGACGCCCCCTCGGCCCATCCTCCGGCGCCCCGCACCCCGCCCGTACCCACCCCCCTGCCCCGACCCACCCCCGCCCGGCCGTCCGCGCACGGCCGGGTCGGGATCGTCCTGGTCTCACACAGCCAGGAACTGGCCACCGCCGTACGCGACCTGGCACTCGCCCTGACCGGATCCGACTCCCCCGCGCCGGTCTCCGCGACCGGTGGCGATCCGGCCGACGGACCGGGCATCAGCGCGGTGCTGGTGGCCGCCGCCACCCGCCGGGTCGACCAGGGCCACGGCGTGGTGGTGCTCGCCGACCTGGGCGGGGCGGTCACCACCGTCCGGGCCCTGCTCTCGGACGCCGACGAGCACGGCCTGCCCTTCCCGGTCCGCTTCGCGAACGCGCCGTTCGTGGAGGGCGCGGTGGCCGCCACGGCGACCGCCACGGCGGGCGGGGACCTGGCAGCGGTGCTGGACGCGGCGGAGGAGGCCTACCGACAGGGCAAGGCCTGACGGGCCACCGACAAGCCCCTAGGGGCGCTCCTTGCCGTCCCAGCTGAAGATCGCCGGGCCCCGGCACTCCAGGGCGTGGCGCAGCCGCTCGTGCTCGGTGTCGATCATCGGCGGCAGCTCGTCCACTCCGAACCAGCCCACCTCCAGCGACTCGTCGTCGGCCACCCGCGCCTCGCCGCCGACCGCCCGGCAGCGGAAGGTCAGCACCAGGTACTGCGTCACATCGCCGTTCGGGTAGGTGACCTGCGGAGACACGGTGGCCGAGGCGAGCAGCTCGGGCACGACCACCACGCCGGTCTCCTCCAGGCACTCGCGCACCACACCGTCGGCGGGCTGCTCACCCGGGTCGAGGATGCCGCCGACCGGCGCCCACCGGCCGTCGTCGGCCCGGCGGGCCAGCAGCACCCGGCCCTGGTCGTCCACGGCGACGGCGACGACGGCGCTCAGCCAGAGCGGCTGGGTGCCGACCACGGAGCGGAGTTCGGCGAGGAAGGGGGGAATGGCCATGCGACGCAGCCTAGCGGGCGACCTCGGCCGGTCTCCGTGGAGGCAGTCTCCGTAGGAGCGGTCCCCACAGGGACAGTCTCCGTACGGGCGCAGCAGGGCGGCGACGGCGAGGTCGCCACCGCGCCTCATGCGGCGGACGCGGCTGTGCCCGGTCTGCCACTCATCGCCCGCCTCCAGGGCGCCCCGAGCCACAAGAACGTATTCACAGTAAGGGCAGGATGAAGTGGTTGTCCGGGAATCGTGAAAGAAGGGCGGGAGATTGTCGGACACGTTGAAATTCGGTCGATCTGACCAATTTCACTCGATCTGTTGATCTATCGCTCGACACTTACCGCCGGCTTCCCACTCGCTTCCCGCTAGAGCGCGGCGCGGCGCCGGTCGCGGAACACGCCGAAGGCGATCCGGCCGAGCAGTAGAACGCCCGCCGCCAGGCAGCCGGCGACCGCCATCGCCCAGGCCGGTCCGTCACTGTCCGGAACGATCACGGCCACGACGATGCCCAGCGCCAGGCAGGCCAAGCCGACCACTGCCAGCGGGATCTGGTGGGTGACCAGGGCTCCGCCGCTGCACGCGCGGGCCATCCGGGTCGCGCCGTGTTGGGGGACGGGATCACGGTCCGCATCTGCCATGAGCCCAAGGTACCCCGGGCACGCGCGGCAGGCAGCCCGCAGGGAGTGAGGACTACGGCGCGCGGGGCAACCGGCCGAACGAGGGTGGTCCTGGCCAGCGGACGCGTGTTCATGCTCCACAATCAGTCCACGAAAAATCCTCGTCCCCCCGGTACAACCATCCCGGTAGGGCAGCGGTCTCAAATGGCATCGAGTGATCCAGGAGCCGTTCGCGGGACGGGTGAGAACCCCCCACCGAGAACCGGAATATCCAGGGGACGGAGCCGCCGCCCCCTGGAGTCGGAGGCCGGGCTCCGTCCTCCGACGGGACCGCCACGCCGCTCGGCGACCGAGGGGGAACCGTTGCCGCAAACCCAGTCCACCACACCGATCTCCATCGCCCGCGCCAGGCCCGTGCCCGGCGTACGGGCGCTGCCGCCACCCACCGGGTGGGCGGCCGACCACCACGTGACCGGCCTCCGGGGGGCCGATCACCAGGGGGTCGACCGACACGGCGCCGACCACCACGGCGCCGACCGAAACCAGGCGTCCGCCACCGCGGAGCACGCCGAGACCGAGCACCAGGACGCGCGGGGCGAATGGCTGCGGTTCGCCCCCGTGCAACCCCTGTTCCGGGCTCGGGCCGCCCAACGGCTCGCCGTCCTCGCCTACCACGGGGTGACCGACCACCGATCCTTCGGCGCCCAGCTCGACCGGCTGCGAAGGCTGGCCACCCCGGTCTCGCTCGAAGCCGTGCTCCAGGCCGTCACCGAGCGGCGGCCGCTGCCGCCGCGCAGCGTCCTGGTCACCTTCGACGACGCCGACCGGAGCGTCCTCACCCACGCCCTGCCCGCCCTCGACGCTCGCGGCATCCCCGCGACCGCCTTCGTCATCTCCGAGCTCATCGGCACCGAACGCCCCTTCTGGTGGCACGAGGCCGACTTCCTCGCCCGCCACGGCGGCCGCGCCCGCTCGCTCGACTGCGGCCACCCCTCCCAGCTGCTCCCCCGGCTCAAGGCCATGCCCGACCCGGACCGGCGCCGCAGCCTGCACGAACTGCGGGTCAGCGCGGACCGCCGGCCACCCCGCCAGGAGCAGCTGACCCCCGCCGACCTACTCGCCCTGCGGGACGGCGGCGTCGCCATCGGCAACCACACCCAGGGGCACCCGTGCCTCGGCCGCTGTGACGACGCCACCGTCCGCGCCGAGATCACCGGCGCCCACGAAGCCCTCACCCACTGGCTCGGCGAACCCCCGACCGCCTTCGCGTACCCCGACGGCGGCCACGACCCCCGTGCCGAAACCGTCCTGCAGGAACTCGGCTACCGCCTCGGCTTCCTCTCCGACCACCGCCTCGGCCCCCGCCTCCCCACCCACCCCCTCCAGATCAGCCGCCTCCAGGTCGACTCCACCACCAGCACCCGCCGCTTCGACACCATCCTCTCCGGCCTCGAACCCGCCTACCGCCGCTGGCGCCGCCAAGCGGTCGCCTAACGACACGCCCGTCGCGTGGGGAAGCCCCGGGGACCGGCTTCCCCACCCGGCGCGCCCGCCCGGCCCTGGCACACACCTTGCCGGGCAGGCAATCCGGCTACGCCCACCCGCCGCGCAGGAAGTCGGCCGGGCCGACTTCCTGCGCGCTCTCAGGCGCTCGGCGCGAACACTCGCGCTGTACGAGAAGTCGGCCCAGCCGACCGTCCGCGCACGCGATCAAGTGCCAGCCAGTCCCGGCCGGGGGTCAATGCCCGAAAAATCGGCCCGGCCGACTTCCAGTGCCCGTTGGGCAGGCTCAGCTGCGCGACTCCCGCGGGGTGACGGGCAGCGAGACCCGGAGGTTGTGCCGCCTGGGCACAGGCCGTGCCCGAGCGGCCATGCCTGGAAGAGCGCCAGGTCGGCGCGGCCCCGAGCATCACGGAAGAAGGCCTGCGCGAGCGGCCAAGGACCTGCCGGCCAGCTGGGGAGCCCCAGCGAGAAAGGTTCACCCGACTGGGTGCCGGCCGTGCGGAGCGGAAAGCCAGACGGTGGTGCCGCTCAGGCACGGGCTGCGCCCGGGCGGCCCCGCGTGCGGGTAGCGCCCGCTTCCGCGCGACGTCGGGCACTGAGGGCCACCTCACGCAGGAAGTCGATCCGACCGACTTCCCACGCGTTCTCGGCACCGGGCGAGAGGTCTGCGCTGCGCGGGACCTCGGCCTGGGCGGCTTTCGGTCAGGGGATGAGGGTGGCGAGGGTGAGGCCCTGGGGGTAGAGGGCGGCGGCCGCGGGGAGGGTCGCGGGGCTGCCGGCGTGGAGGACGGTGAGGGTGCCGGTGCCGGTGCCGGTGGGGCCGGTGATGCGGCGGAGGGCCTGGGCGGCGACGGCGTCGGCGGAGCCGAGGAGGGTGAGGGCCGGGGAGGCGGTGGTGGCGACGGCGGCGCGGATGCGGTCCTCGACGAGTTCGTAGTGGGTGCAGCCGAGGACGATGACGTCGGTGCCCACCGGTGTGCGGGCGGCGGCGTCGGCGATGGCGGCGGTGATGGCGTCGTCGTCCCCGTGTTCGACGGCGTCCGCGAGGCCCGGGCAGGCGACCTCGGTGACCTCGGCGGTGCCGCCGAAGTCACGGATCAGGCCGCGCTGGTAGGCGCTGCCGGTGGTGACCGGGGTGGCCCAGATGGCGACGCGGCCGCCGAGCGCGGCGGCGGGCTTGATCGCCGGGACGGTGCCGATGACCGGCAGTCCGGGCTCCAGTTCGGCGCGCAGGGCGGCGAGCGCGTGGACCGAGGCGGTGTTGCAGGCGATCACCAGGGCGTCGGGCTCGTACGCGGCCGCGGCCCGGCAGCAGCCGAGGGCCAGTTCGGTGATCTCTTCGGGCGTGCGCGGTCCCCACGGCATCGAGGCCGGGTTGGAGGAGAGCACCAGATCGGCGTCCGGGCGCAGCTTCCGAAGGGCCGCGGCGGCGGCCAACAGACCAATTCCGGAGTCCATCAGTGCGATCTTCACAGGGCAAGACTTTAGTCGATGCGCCCGCCGGAGCCGGTTCTGCGGCAGACTGCCGGGGTGACCGCCCTGCTGTGGATCGCCGCGTTCTCCCTGCTGGTCTGGCTCTGGCTGGCGTGTTGCCACGGCTTGTTCTGGCGCACCGACGTACGGCTGCCGCCGCGTCGTCCGCCGGTGCGGTGGCCGCAGGTGGCGGTCGTGGTGCCGGCCCGGGACGAGGCTGCGGTGCTGCCCCTGAGCCTGCCGACGCTGCTGGCACAGAAGTACCCGGGGCGGGCGCGGGTGATCCTGGTGGACGACCACAGTTCCGACGGCACTGGAGCCCTGGCCGCGGAGCTGCGCACGATGGACGGGCTGGAGCTGACGGTGACCACCCCTCCCCCGCTGCCGCCGGGCTGGACGGGCAAGCTGTGGGCGCTGCGGCACGGGGTGGAGCTGGCCGGTCCGGACGTCGAGTACCTGCTGCTGACGGACGCGGACATCGCGCACGGCCCGGATTCGCTGGCCGAGCTGGTGGCCGCCGCCGAGAGCAACGGACTCGACCTGGTGTCGCAGATGGCCCGGCTGCGGGTGGCGACCGGCTGGGAGCAGCTGATCGTCCCTGCCTTCGTCTACTTCTTCGCCCAGCTCTATCCGTTCCGCTGGAGCAACCGACCCGGTTCCCGGACGGCGGCCGCGGCGGGCGGCTGCTCGCTGGTGCGGCGGGAGGCGCTGGAGCGCGCGGGCGGGGTGGCGGCGATCCGGGGCGCGGTGATCGACGACGTGTCGCTGGCCCGGGCGGTGAAGTCCTCGGGCGGGCGGACCTGGCTGGGTCTGGCCGACGAGGTGGACAGCGTCCGTCCGTACCCGCGGCTGGAGCAGTTGTGGCGGATGGTGTCGCGCAGCGCGTACGCCCAGTTGAGGCACTCGCCGCTGCTACTGCTCGGGACGGTGCTGGGGCTGACGCTGGTGTACCTGGTGCCGCCGGTGGCGACGGCGGCCGGGCTGGTGGCCGGGGCGCCAGCGGTGGCGGCGGCGGGCGGGGCGGCCTGGGCGCTGATGGCGGGGACGTACCTGCCGATGGTCCGGTACTACAGGCAGCCGGCCGCGGCCGTTCTGCTACTGCCGGTCACGGCCGCGCTGTACCTGCTGATGACGGTGGACTCGGCGGTGCAGCACTGGCGCGGCCGGGGCGCGGCATGGAAGGGCCGGACCTACCCGCCGGCATGAGGAAAGGGCGGGCGCTCCGGGCCGGACGGATCCATACTGCTCGGATGGACCGTCAGCAGCTCTCCCGCCTCGCCCATGCCCACCACCCGATCGCGGCGCCGCTGGCGGACGGGTCGGTGGCCCGGCTGTTGGACCGCGCGCTCGCCGGGCAGGAGTCCGGCCGGGCGCTGGATCTGGGCTGCGGCGAGGGTGCCTGGCTGCTGCGGGCGCTGGCCGCCCGGCCGGACTGGCGGGCGGTGGGGGTGGACCTGGACGCGGAGGCGCTGACCCGGGCCCGGGAGACGGCCACCGCGCTCGGCGTGGTCCGCCGGATCGGCCTGCACCACCTGGACGCCCGGGAGTTCACCGCCAAGGAGCCCTTCGACCTGGTGCTGTGCGTGGGCGCCACCCACGCCTTCGACGGGCTGCTGCCGACGCTCGCGGCCGCCCGTGAACTGCTGGCCCCGGGCGGCCGGTTGCTGGTCGGCGAGGGGTTCTGGGAGCGTGAGCCGTCCCAGGCCGCGCTGGACGGGCTGGGTGCCACCCGGGAGGACTTCGCGGACCTGGCGACCACCACGGACCGGGTGCTCGCGGACGGTTGGACCCCGGTGTACGGGCATGTCAGCACCGCGCGGGAGTGGGACGACTACGAGTTCTCCTGGACGGGTTCACTGGCCGAGTGGGCGCTGGACCACCCGGACGACCCGGGCGCGGCGGCGGCCCGCGAGGCTGCGGACCGCCACCGCGCCGAGTGGCTGCACGGCTACCGGGGGACGCTCGGCTTCGTCACCTACCTGCTGCGCCGCGACTGAACCACCTTACGGAGCCCGCTACTTCAGCTACTTCTGCGTGCGGGCGAGGAAGTCGTCGATCAGCGGGGCGATTTCGGGTAGCTTCTCCTCCAGCGCGAAGTGCCCGGTGTCGAAGACGTGCAGCTCCGCCTCGGGCAGGTCACGCAGGTAGGCACGGGCGCCGGCCTCGGTGAAGAACGGATCGCCCAGCCCCCAAACCACCAGCGTGGGCGGCTGGTTGGCACGCAACCAGGCCTGCCACTCGGGGTAGAGCTCGACGTTGGAGAAGTAGTCGAGGGCCAGTTCGACCTGGATGTCCTTGCGGCCGGGCAGGTCGAGGAAGTGCTGGTCGAGCGTCCAGCCGTCGGGGGCGACCAGGCTCGGGTCGCCGGTGCCGCCCTCGTACTGGCTGCGGGTGATGTCCAGGGTGAGGATCGAGCGGGCGGCGTCCCCGGCACCCGGGACGCCGCGCTTGTTGGCGATGAACTCCCTTGCCTGGTCGGAGAGTCCATCCTCGTAGGCGTTGCCGTTCTGGACCACCAGGCCGGTGATCCACTCCGGCCGGCGGGTGGCCAGGCGCAGGCCGACGGGTGCGCCGAAGTCGAAGACGTACAGCGCGAAGCGGTCCAGGCCGAGTGCGAGGCAGAAGCGTTCGACCACGTCGGCGAGGGTGTCGAAGCGGTACTGGAAGGCGTCGGGCGCGGGGCTGTCGCTGTGGCCGAAGCCGGGGTAGTCGGGGGCTATCAGCCGGTAGCGGGTGCCGAGTGCGTCGAGCAGCCGGGCGTACTGGTGCGAGGCAGAGGGGAAGCCGTGCAGCAGCAGGAGGACGGGGGCGTCGGCCGGACCGGTTTCGCGGTAGAAGACGCGCAGGCCGTCGAGGTCGATGTGGCGGTGGTGGACGTGAGGGATCATCAGCTCGCTCATGCTAACCATTAAACGTCATATTAGTGGTTAGTCAAAGGCGAGTCGGCCACACGCCACCGACACGAGAAGGAGCTCAGTGCTTCGGCAGCTGCTCCTGCTGCACCAGGTGGTCCAGCACCTCGGGCATCGCGTCGACGCCGCCGGCCTTGGTCGGCGAGGTGCGGTACTCGCCCTGGACGACCACGGTGGGCAGCTCGTCGATGCCGTAGCGGACGAACTGGGCGGCCGCGTCGTCCACCGACTGCCCGACCTCGGCGGAGCGGTAGGTCCGGCCGAACAGCCGGGCGTCGACGCCGTGGCGCACCGCCCAGTCGGTGGCGGCGGACTCGGTGGTGAGACCGGCCCGGTCGCCGTGGATCGAACGGAACGCGCTGGTCTGCAGGCGCTCGACCAGACCCAGGCGCTCCAGCGTGTAGTACAGGCGCGCGTGGGCGCGCTGGGCACCCTCGTCCGAGCTGCCCGGCCAGATCGCCGGGACGCGGCGCAGCACGACGTCCGCCCGGTGCTTCTCGACCCAGGCCTGCAACGGCTGTTCGAGCTTCTGGGAGTGGCCGCAGTCGTACCAGAAGAACTCGACCGCCTCGGTGCGGGTACTCTCACGCACCGGCTGCGGGTGGTCGAGCCTGACGAACTGAACGCCCTCGGACGGTGGTTGGTGGGACACCGCACCGGCCTGGACGGGGGATCCGGCGATCCCGGCGGCGACGGCTAGCAGGACGGCGGACCGCAGCAGCGACTTCGAGTTCACGTCGGGAAGTGTGCTGGTGACGGCTCGTTACCGACGAGTCGGTAGGGGTCGGCGGGCCCGGATTCGCCCGATCGGCGCAGCCGGGACCGCGTCGGAGCCGCCCGTCAGCGCGAGGTGGGAACTCCGGTCCACACCTCGGCGACCAACCGCTGCCAGTCGTCCACCACCGCGCCCAGTTCGAAGTGCTCCAGCGCGTGCGCCCGGGCGGCCGCGCCGAGGCCCGCGCGGTTGCAGGCGAGCACCTTGGCCAGCGCCTCGGCCAGGGCGAGCGGGTCCCCGGGGGCGACCAGTGCACCGGTGGCACCGTCCCGGACCACCTCGCGTACCCAGCCGACGTCGGTGGCGACGGCGGGCACCCCGGCCAGCGCCGCCTCGATCAGCGCGCCGGGCACACCCTCGCTGTCGCTGGTGAGCAGCAGCGCGTCGGCGGCCCGGTAGAGCGGGACGGGGTCGGGCAGGGGGCCGAGGAAGTGGGCGCGGGCGGCGGCCGGATGGCGGGCCAGGGTCTCGCGCAGCGGGCCGTCCCCGGCGACGGCCAGCCGGACGTCGGGCAGCCGGTCGAGCACGTCGAGGGCGAGGTCGAGCCGCTTCTCCGGCGCTATGGCGCCGATCCAGGCGACCAGCAGGACGTCTGCGGGCAGGCCCAGGGCGTGCCGGGCGGCGCGCCGTTCGGCCCGGCCGTCGGCGGGGGGATAGCTTTCGGCGGCACGGGAGTTGGGGATCACCCGGACCTTGCCCCCGGGGAGCCGGAACTGCTCCTCCAGGACCTCGCGCGCCTCGTCGGTGAGCGTGGTGACGGCGGCGGCGCGGTGCATCAGCGTGGCGCCGCGCACCCTGCGCAGCCGGTTGGCGGTCCAGTAGCGGGGGTGGCCGACCGAGACGTAGACGAAGGGGGTGCGGGTGCCGGCCAGGGCGAGGGCACAGGTGGCCAGGGTGTCGGAGCCGTGGGCGAGCACCACGTCGGCGGAGCGGGCGGCGGAGCGCAGCGCCCACAGGGTGCCCGGGCGCAGCCGACCGGGGCCGAGGACGGCGGCGGCGCGCAGCCCGGCGGTGTCGGGGCACTCCTCGCCGCAGTCCCCCGGAACGGTCGTGCCCGCGGCGCACACTCCCGGAGCGGCCGCACCCGGCCGGGCGGGTGGCACGGCCGGGTGCGGGGCGAGGGCGCACAGCGCGGAGGCCTGGCCCCGGCGGCGCAGTTCCCGGTGGAGGTCACGGGCGAAGTTCTGGGCGCCGCCCCGGCGCGAGTCGCTGATCAGGTGCAGGACACGCGGGCGGGCTCCGGCCGAATCGGCCGCCGTATGGTCGGGCATGGACAGACCTTGGCACAGCGCCACGCCCGGTACAGCCCCTTCGCGCAACCTGGCGGTGGCCCGTGCGCCCGCGCCCGTACACCCGATGTGCGCTGAAGACCCGCCGTCGTGCGCCGGTTGCGACCGCTGTGCGCCCCGCCTCGCCCCCGGCCGCTCCGATCGACCGCCCTCCGCTCCGCCGCACGCCGCCTCAAGTACCGGCTCACACCCGCCAGTTCACCGGTCCAGGGGCCGCCGGCAGGCCGGTACGCGGGCGCCCGCACGCCGACCGGGAAGGCCGGGTGGGCCGGGCACGGCCGGGTACGGCCCGGCGGCCGGTTACGCGGATCGGGTGAACGCGGTTGGACCTCGCCCCGGACCGCTCGGCAGGATGTCCGGCCGGGGCTGCCCCGCGCCGCCCCATCTCCCCCTCCCCCGCTCGGATTTGGAGTCACCCGGTGTTCAAGGGATTCCGCAGCTTCCTGCTGCGCGGCAACGTGGTGGACCTCGCGGTCGGCATCGTGATCGGCGCGGCCTTCACCGCCGTCGTCACCGGGTTCGTCAGCGCCTTCCTCACCCCGCTGGTCGGGGTGGCCGCCGGGGCGGTCGGCGACTTCACCCAGAAGACCTTCGAGGTGGGCGGCACCAAGTTCCCGTACGGCCTCTTCGTCAACGCGCTGATCGGATTCGTGCTGGTCAGCACGGTGATCTACTTCGCCGTGGTAGTGCCGGTCGGCAAGCTGCAGGCCCGCTTCGAGGCGACCAAGCCCGCGCCGGCCGCCAAGGTGGACTGCCCGGAGTGCCTGAGCTCGATCCCGGCCGCCGCGGCCCGCTGCTCCTTCTGCACCTCCGAGGTCGCCGCCCGGCCGGGTCTGCCCGCACAGAGCCAGGCTCTGCAGTCGCACTGACGGTCCCGCAGGCGTCGTCCGGCTCATCCGCCCGGCTCGCCCTCGGACCGGCGTCCGGATCGCCCGCTCTGGGCGCTGACGGGAAATTTATTCCCGAAACATTCACGAGCCCCCGCCGTCCCGTCGGCGGGGGCTCGAATGCGCCGGCGCACGCCCCGTCCGCAAAAGTTTCTCCGCAGCGTCCGCAGCCGTCTACCACCCGGTAACCACAAGGTCGTGCGGTGGCCGCGTCCGGGAGCTGTTCGATCAATGACGGGGCGCCAGGGTTGTCCGGAACTGAACGCCGTTATGTCCGTTCTTCCTACTTTCGAAACCTTTGTGCGAGCGAAGACTGTGTAAACACTCGAACTGCTCCCCCTCCCACTCTCCTCAGCAGGCGCATTGTGGGCTTACCGTATGCCCCATGACCTCGCCCCGCTCCTACGACGGAGTCGGCTACCCCTCTCCGTCCTTCTCCTCCGGCACGCCGATTTACGACAGCCTCGTGGCTGAGCGCGGCGTCCCCCAGATCGCACCCATCAACGTGCCGGCCGCCCTGCCGCCGGCGCTGTCGTCCGGATACGGAACAGGCGTCGGCCCGTCCTACGAGAACCGGTACGGCAACGGGTACGAGAGCGCCGGCAGCAACCTCCCCGCGCTGCCGCCCGCCCGCCTCGCCCTGGGCCCCGGCCCGAGCAGCGGCCCCTCCGCCGGCCCCGCCACGGCGTACATCCCGGCGCAGCCCGCGCCGGCGTACGCCGCCGCCCCGCAGCCGGCGGTCCCCGGTTACGGCGGCCCCCAGCCGTACCAGCGACCGCAGCCCGGCGCCCCCGCGTTCGCGCAGACCGCCAGCGGCGGCTACCAGCCGACCGGCGGCCAGAGCTTCGGCGGCCAGAACACCTTCATCGGCCAGGGCGGCCCGCAGACCTTCGGCGCGCAGCCGACCGGCGGCCCGGCCGGTTTCGGCCACGGCCAGCCCGGCGGCCAGCCGCAGGGCGGTCCGCAGAGCTTCGGCGGGCAGCAGTCCTTCGGCGGCCCGAGCCCGGCCGGCCCCGGCTTCCAGGGCCAGGGCGGCGACCAGGGCTTCGGCGGCGCCCAGCTGCGCCCGGCCATGGCACCGGTCGCGCCGGTCCGCCCGATGCAGCCGCAGCGCCCGGGCCCGTACGGCGGGCCCGGCGACTTCCAGGGCAGCTACCAGCCGCAGGGCCCGGGCTACTGAGCCTCCGGCATCCCGGGGCCGAACCCCACTCGGCCCGCACCCGCACCACCTGAGCACCACCCGGCGACCCCTGAACGCCGGGCCAACGGAGAAACGGGTCATCCACGGACCGCCCGGAACGCCCCCACGGCGTCCCGGGCGGTCCGTGCGCTTAGGGGGAGGTCTGGAGGGCGTAGGCGTGCGGGGGTCCGTGGGTGTACGGGGAGGTCCGGGGGCCGTTCGGATGCCCACGGCGCTGCTGGCAGGATGGGGGAATGCATCTCACCGGACTCCACGTCTACCCCGTCAAGTCGATGTACCGCCTCAGCCCGGACACCGCCGCGGTCCAGCCCTGGGGTCTGGCCGGAGACCGCCGCTGGATGCTCGCCGACCCCACCGGACGCTTCGTCAGCCAGCGCGAGAACGCCGCGCTCGGGCAGATCCGGGTCGCCCCGCTGCCCGACGGCGCGCTGTCGCTGACCGCCCCCGGCGGCTCCCGGATCGAGGTCACCGCCCCCGCCGTCGCGGCCGGCGACCCGCTCGCCGAGGTCGAGGTCTGGGGCACCCGCTTCCGCGCCGCCGAGGCCGCCAAGGATGCGCACGAGTGGATCGCCGAGCACCTCGGCGACTACCGTCTGGTGCACCTGGACGACCCGCGCGCCCGGCCCGTCGACCCCGAGTACGGTCGGCCCGGCGACACCGTCTCGATGGCCGACGGCTTCCCGCTGCTGCTCACCACCACCGCCTCCCTCGACCGGCTCAACGAGCTGATCGCCGCCGAACACCCGGACGGCCACGAGGCCCTGCCGATGGAACGCTTCCGCCCCAACGTGGTGGTCGGCGGCTCCGAGGCCTGGGCCGAGGACGGCTGGCGCCGGATCCGGATCGGCTCGCTCACCTTCACGGTGGTCAAGCCCTGCGGCCGCTGCGTGATCACCACCACCGACCAGGAGAGCGGCGAGCGGCGCGGCCCCGAGCCGCTGCGCACCCTGGCCCGACACCACCGGCTGCTGCGCAAGGCCGCGTTCGGACAGAACCTGATCCCCGAGCGTCCCGCCGGCGTCGAGGGCGACGTGCTCGGCACGCTGCGGCTCGGCGACGACGTAGAGGTGCTGGAGGACGGGGCGCACTGGCCGGCCGACGGGCGCTGAGCGCCCGCCCGTGCCCGGGTCGCACGCTCGTTCCGGCTCGTCGGCATGCACACCGCTCCCGGGACGTCCGCACCCGCTCCGCTTCCGGGGCTCCGGCACGGAACCCACGGAACCCCGACTGTGCGCGCTCGTTGAACAAGTGGTCGGAACCTGTGGCCGCGATGGGCGCTACCGGTGTCCGCGCGACCGAGGGCGGCCGGAGCACCCATACGAGCGCGCTACGGTGGGCGGACGGCCCGCGCACCCCGCGCGTACGGCCCGTTGATCGCCGGCACGACGAAGGTGGGGACGACAGACCGTCATGGCTGAGCACAGGGTCCGGGTCACCCAGGACAGCGCATCCCGCTGGCGTCGCCGCGCGGGCGAGTACGACACGCTCGCGGAGGCCCTGGCGGCCGCCGAGGCGGGCGACACCGTGACCGTCCGGCCAGGGACCTTCCGGGAGAACGTGCTGCTGGACAAGCCGGTGACGATCGTCCCGGCCCAGGGTCCGGGCACCGTCCGGATCGAGCCGACCTCCGGGGTGGCGCTCACCGTCACCGCCGCCGCGACCGTGCGCGACCTGGTGATCGAGGGCGGCGACAGCTCCACCCCGGCCGTCCTGGTCACCGGGCCACAGGCCGTGCCCGCGTTCAGCGGCTGCCGGGTCGAGACCCGCTCCGCCACCGGGATCGAGGTCACCGACGGCGCCCGGCCCACCCTGCGCGGCTGCGTGATCGCCAACCCCGGCGGCCTCGGGCTGCGACTGCGCGGCGAGGGCACCGCCGCCGCCTTCGAGGACTGCGAGGTCGCCGCGGCCGGCCAGGCCGGGCTCGCCGTCCTCGGCGGCGCGACCGCCGCGCTGGACCGCTGCCGCGTCCACCACGCCTCCGGCGCCGGGGTGCTGCTCTCCGACCCGGGCAGCGCGGCCGAACTGACCGGCTGCGAGATCTACGAGATCCGCGGCAGCGGCGTCCAGGCCGAGGCCCAGGCGGGCGGGCGGCTGGTCGACTGCGAGATCCACCGGGTCACCGGCAACGGCCTGACCCTGGACGGCGAGGCCGAGCTCGTGCTCACCGGCTGCCGGGTGCACGACCTGCCGGAGAACGGCGCCGACCTGCGCGGACGCTCCCGGCTCAGCCTCGCCCACAGCACCGTGCGGGACTTCGGGCGTGGGGCGCTGTCGGTCTGGGACCAGGGCACCGAGGCCGTCGCCGAGTCCTGCCAGATCCACGGCTCCACCGGCGAGTACCCGGCGCTGTGGGTCAGCGACGGCGCCCGGCTCACCCTCACCGACTGCTCGCTGCACGACCTGCCGGACGCGTTGTTCGTCCTCGACCGGGACTCCGCCGCCGTCGCCGAGGGCTGCTCGTTCAGCCGGATCCGCAGCTCGGCGGTCTCGGTCAGCGGCGGGGCCACGGTCTCCCTGGCCGGCTGCCGGGTGCAGGAGGCCGGCACCGGGCTCTGGTTCCGCGACCACGGCAGCGGCGGACTGCTCACCGGCTGCGAGATCTCGGACGTGGCCACCGGCGTCATCGTCACCAAGGGCGCCGACCCGGTGCTGCGCGACTGCACCGTGCGGGCCAGCACCGACGCCGGGGTGTACGTCTCGGCGCAGGGGCGCGGCACCTTCGAGGACTGCCGGGTCTCGCACGGCAAAGGCTTCGGCTTCCACATCATCGACGGGTGCCGCACCCAGCTCACCGGGTGCCGGGCGGAACAGAACGAGCGGGCCGGGTTCGAGTTCTCCGAACCGGGCCCGGTCGCCGAGGGGTGCACCTCGGACGACGTCGGGCCGACCGCCGCCGCAGGCTCGGCCGCCGAGGTACCGGCCCCGCGGGCGGCCCAACTGGCTTCCGCCGTACCGGTGTTGATCGCCCCTTCGGGCGCTCCGGCCGCCCTTGCCGGTTCCGCGATCGCGCCGATCCCGAACTGCCGACCGGCCGACGAGGCGCTGGCCGAACTGGACTCGCTGGTCGGGCTGGCGACGGTGAAGCAGGAGGTGCGCACCCTGATCGACCTGATCTCGGTCGGCCGGCGCCGCCGCCAGGCCGGGCTCAAGGCACCGTCGCTGCGCCGCCATCTGGTCTTCACCGGCGCCCCCGGAACCGGCAAGACCACCGTCGCCCGGCTGTACGGCGAGATCCTCGCCTCGCTCGGGGTGCTCCAGCGCGGACACCTGGTCGAGGTGGCCCGGGTCGACCTGGTCGGCGAGCACATCGGCTCCACCGCGATCCGCACCGCCGCCGCCTTCGACCGGGCGCGCGGCGGGGTGCTGTTCATCGACGAGGCGTACGCACTCGCGCCCGAGGACGGCGCGCGGGACTTCGGGCGCGAGGCGATCGACACCCTGGTCAAGCTGATGGAGGACCACCGGGACGAGGTGGTCGTCATCGTGGCCGGCTACACCGCCGAGATGGAACGCTTCCTGTCCGCCAACCCCGGCGTCTCGTCACGCTTCTCACGCACCATCACCTTCCCCGACTACACGGCGGACGAGCTGCTGGAGATCGCCCGGGCGCAGTGCGCGGAGCACGAGTACGCGCTCTCCGAGGCGACCGAGGGCGCACTGCTGGAGCACTTCGCCCGACTGGAGCGCGGCCCCAACTTCGGCAACGGGCGCACGGCGCGGCAGGTGTTCGAGACGATGGTCGAGCGCCACGCGGTACGGGTCGCGACGCTGGCCGACCCGTCCACGGAGGAGTTGCAGCTCCTGGTGCCGGGGGATCTGCCGACGGCGCCGCTGCCGTAGGGATCCTGGGAACTCGCCGTCGACGGCGGGGCGTTGGGCACACATGAGCGCGCTTCTGACGGGTGCGGCAGGCGGGTTGCTGTTGCCGGCCGGGCTGGTGGTCCTGTTCTTCCTAGGCGCGGTGGTACGGCGACTACGCGCCCGTCCGGCGGCGGCGGCCAGCGGGCGCGGTGCGGGTGCGACCGCGACGGAGGAGCTGCACGCGCTGCTGTACCCGAGCAAGCGGGTGCAGCTGGAGCAGCGGCGGATCGAGCTGGTGCTGCGGGACGACGAGCACGACGGCGCGCCGAAGCGCACGGGGATCGACCTCGCGGGTGGGCGGGTGGTGATCCGGCGGTCGAGTGGCGACTGACGGCCGACCGCCGACGGCTGACGGCTGACGGCTGACGGCCGACAGGCTTCAGCGAACAGATAGCAGATGACAGATTTCAGATTCTGTCCACTGAAATCTGTCATCTGTTCACAGTCTGACGGAATGTCAGCCCGTCCAGGCGCCGCCCGCCAGGAAGGACTCCAGGGCGGCCCGGTACGGCGCGATGTCGATCCGCTCGCCGGCCAGCCAGTCGTCCGAGTAGTACTTGTCCAGGTAGCGGTCCCCCGGGTCGCAGATCAGGCTGACCACGCTGCCCGTGTGCCCGGCAGCCCGCATCTCAGCGACGATCCGCAGCGCACTCCACAGTCCCGTCCCGGTGGAGGCGCCCGCCTTCTTGCCGAGCACCTGCTCCAGCACCCGCACCGCGGCGATCGAGGCGGCGTCCGGCACCTTCATCATCCGGTCGACCGCCCCGGGGACGAAGCTCGGCTCCATCCGGGGCCGTCCGATGCCCTCGATCCGGGAGCCGCTGTCGCAGACGGCGTCCGGATCGTGGTTCACCCAGCCGTCGAAGAAACAGGAGTTCTCCGGGTCCGCCACGCAGATCCGGGTGTCGTACTGCATGTAGTGCACGTACCGGGCGATGGTCGCCGAGGTGCCGCCGGTGCCGGCGGTGGCGACGACCCAGGCCGGCTCGGGGTGCGGCTCCAGGCGCAGCTGGGCGAAGACCGACTCGGCGATGTTGTTGTTGCCGCGCCAGTCGGTGGCCCGCTCGGCGTAGGTGAACTGGTCCATGTAGTGCCCGCCGGTCTCCTCGGCGAGCCTGGCGGAGGCCTCGTACACCTCGTCCGAGCGCCCGACCAGGTGGCACTCACCGCCGTGGAACTCGATCAGGTCGATCTTGGCCTGGCTGGTGCTCTTGGCCATGACGGCGATGAACGGCACCCCGATCAGCTGGGCGAAGTACGCCTCGGAGACGGCGGTGGAGCCGCTGGAGGCCTCGATCACCGGCTTGCCCGGGCGGATCCAGCCGTTGCAGAGCCCGTAGAGGAAGAGCGAGCGGGCCAGACGGTGCTTGAGGGAGCCGGTCGGGTGGGTGGACTCGTCCTTGAGGTAGAGGTCGATCCCCCACTCCGCCGGCAGCGGGAAGCGCAGCAGGTGGGTGTCGGCGGAGCGGTTGGCATCGGCCTGGACCTTGCGCACCGCCTCCTTGAGCCAGGCGCGGTACTGCGGGTCCGAACGGTCGACGTCGACGGTCGGCTCGATGCCGGGGATCCCACCGGACTGGGTGCTCATTGGTCACTACTCCCTCGTTGCGGCCCCCCGCTGCTCACTACGAGTGTACGAGGGTCACGATAAGTGACCGTTTTTAGAAGCCCAGCTTCCGCTTATCGCCCCTCCGGCACCACCGACAGCCCGCCCTACACGGGCACCGACTGCGGGTCGGCCAGGTACGGCCCCCAACCCAGCTCGGCCGCACCCGCGAGGGCGCCGTGCGCCAGCTCCGCCCCGACGATCGGCACCCGTCCGCTGCGCCCCCACAGGCAGCGCTCGGCGACCACCGCGCGCAGCCGGTCGGGGGCGGCCTCCAGCAGGTCGAGGTGGAGGCCGCTGAGCACCACCCGGTCCGGGTTGAGGATGTTGGCGACGCCCGCCAGCCCGAGCCCGAGCCGGTCGATGACGTGCTCCACCGCCGCCCGCGCCCGCACATCAGTGGTGGCCGACCAGCACAGCTCGCGGGCCTGGGCGAGCAGCGGGCGGCCCGGCTCCGGGGTGAGCCCGGCGGCGGCGAACAGCGCGTCGGGGTCGGTCTCGGAGTTGAGGCAGCCCCGGTTGCCGCACACGCAGGGGCGGCCCTGCGGGTCGACGGTGAGGTGGCCGACCTCCAGGGCGAGTCCGGCGCTGCCGGTGTGCAGGTTGCCGTCGATGACCAGCGCGCCGCCGACACCGCTGTGGCCGGAGGTGACCAGCAGCAGGTGGCGGGCGCCGCGCCCGGCGCCGTGGCGGTACTCGGCGAGCGCGGCGAGGTTGGCGTCGTTGCCGACGAAGGTGGGCAGCGGGCGCAGGACGTTCGGGCCGTGGTCGGCGCGACCGACCTCGACGTCGTACAGGTCCGCGACCGGGGTGCCGCTGGGCCAGGCGAAGTGCAGCGCGGCCAGCGCGGTGCCGTCCGGTTCGGTGACGGGGTTGGGCAGCGCGAGCGAGGCGGCCAGACAGCGGCGGTCGGTGGAGCGGGCCAGTTCGGCGCCGGCCTGGGCGACCGCTCGCAACATCCGGACCGGGTCGGTGGCGGCGGGCAGCGGCAGGTGGACGGGCGGGTCGAGCAGTCCGCCGAGGCCCACCAGGGTGACGCTCAGCTGGTCGGCGTGGATCTGCCCGGCGACCACCACCGGGCCCTGGGGGTCGATCGCCAACCGGTGCGAGGGCCGGCCGCGGCCGCCTCCGGCCGGGCGGGAGTCGACGGTGATCAGGCCGAGCGCCTCAAGTTCGGCCGTGACCGCCCCGGCGGTGGCCCGGGTGACGTCCAGCGCACGGGTGAGCGCGGAACGGGTGGGCGTCTGGCCGGTGTGGATGAGCGAGAGCGCGGGGCCGAGCAGCGTCCGACCGCGGTCGGGGGCCGCGCGGCGGTGGGCGTCGCGCTGCGCGTCGGGGTCGGTCCCTGAGCGGGGCCTCGGGCTTGAAGGTGAGAGCTGCACGCCCCTATTGTGACTTTGTGCCGCTTCGAAACAAAATCCGTTCCCGCCAGCAACCCGACGACTCCCCCATCCAGTCTCGCAGCACAACCCCGGTGACCGACAGCCCCTGGAGCCCCGCGCGGCTCGCACTCACCGCCTTCTTCGCCGTCGACGGCTTCCTCTTCGCCGCCTGGGTCGTCCGCATCCCGGACGTCCGCAGCCAGGTCAGCGCCTCACACAGCACCCTCGGCCTGGCCCTGCTCTGCCTGTCGATCGGAGCCGTCCTCACCATGCCGCTGGTCGGCCGGCTCTGCCTGAGGTACGGCTCACGGCCGGTCACCGTCGGCTCCCTCGCCCTACTCAGCCTCGCCGTCCCCCTGCCCGCGCACGCCCACTCGGTACTCTCGCTCGGGGGCGTGCTGCTGCTGTTCGGCGCCGGGTACGGCGGCGCCAACGTCGCCATGAACAGTGCCGCCGTCGACCTGGTGGCGCAGCTGCGACGGCCGGTCATGCCCAGCTTCCACGCGGGGTACAGCCTCGGCGGGCTGCTCGGCGCGGGCCTCGGCGGACTGCTCGCCGACCAGCTCACCACCGCCTGGGCGCTCGCGCTCGGCGGGCTGCTGGGCATGGCCGTCACCGTCGGCGCGGGCGTCGTGCTGCTGCGCAGCCCGGCGGCTCCGATGGTTGCGCCGGAACGTTCCGCCGATGACTCGGCGGAACGGCCTGCCGGGGGCCACGCCCGGCTGCTGGTGCTGCTGCTCGGCCTCACCGCGCTGTGCACCGCGTACGGCGAGGGCGCGATCGCCGACTGGACCACCCTGCACCTGACGGACGACGTCCATGCGGGCGCCGGGACGGCCGCCGCCGGGTACGCCGCGTACGCCTTCGCGATGACCAGCGGACGGGTCGGCGGCACCTGGTTGTCCATCCGGCTGGGCCAGGACCGGCTGATGCTGCTCGGCGGACTGGCGGCGGCGGTCGGCATGCTGGTCGCCGCGCTGGCCCCGGCGGTACCGGTCGCGATCGGTGGCTTCGTGCTGGTCGGCCTCGGTCTGGCCAACCTGTTCCCGCTCGCCATCGCCCGGGCCGGCGCGACGGGCGGCCCGCAGGGCGTCGCGCTCGCCTCGACGCTCGGGTACGGGGGGATGCTGATCGGCCCGGTGGTGATCGGCTTCCTCGCCGACGCGGCCGGACTGCCGCTGGCCCTGACCACGGTGGCCCTCGCGGCAACGGTGGCGGCGTTCCTGCCCTTGGTGGCGGGGCGGCGCTGACGGGCTGCGGGTTGTCGGGGAGACGGGCAGCCGGGGAGGCGGGGCAACGGCGGGCAGATGACGGCGAACAGATGACAGACTTCAACATCTGTCATCTGTTATCTGTTCGCTGTTAGCCGCCCTCGCGCCCGCTGCCGCACCTGCCCCAAAAGGTGGCAGGATGCGGCCCCATGACGACCACCGGACGCATCCAGGTACTACGCGCCAGCGAGCGCCCCGCCACCGCGTGGCTCAACGGGGGCGGGGTGACCAGGGAGGTCGCCGGGTTCCCGGCCGGGGCCGGGCTGGACAGCTTCGACTGGCGGGTCAGCCTCGCCGACGTCGCCTCCGCCGGGCCCTTCTCGCCGTTCCCCGGGATCGACCGGGTGATCACCCTGGTCGAAGGCGCGGGTATGGCGCTCACCGTGGACGGCACCGAGCAACTGGTCGATGCGCCGTTCCGCCCGTTCGCCTTCCTGGGCGACGCCACGACGGACTGCCGACTGCTCGGCGGCCCGGTGGTGGACTTCAACGTGATGACCCGTCGCGGCCGGGTCGAGGCCACCGTCGACCTGCGCAGCGGGCCCGGCCCGGTGGAGGTCCCGCCCGCGGCGACCGTCCTGCTGGTCTGCCTCGCCGGTTCGGCGACCCTCGACGGCACCGAGCTGGCCCGCTTCGACGCCGCCCTGCTGACCGCCCCCGGTCCGTGGGAGCTGCGCCCGGCCGACGGCACCACCGCCGCCGTCACCTTCCGCACCGCCCGCTGAGAAATGAGACCGCCCGTGCCCCGGGGGCAGCCGGGGCACGGGCGGTCGCGGCGCTCGCCGCGACCGCAGCGAGCGCACAGAGCGCCGCGGGCGCTCAGCCGCAGAGCACCGGCGTGGCGTGCCCCGGGTCCAGGGCGTTGGTCACCAGGTGCAGCGCCGTCGGCGAGAACGCGATCGCCACGTGCTCGGCGAGCGTGATCGGGCAGTGGTCCTGCAGCACCTCGTTGTCGACGTCCGGCCCGGTCAGGAACTGGGTCTGCCACGGGGTGACGACCTCGTCGTACACCGTCGAGATCACCGTGTAGCTCACCCCGGGCACGGTGTCCGGTCGGGACGCCATGGCCCGGTTGAAGTCGGAGCCCACCGCCTGGTCACGGCAGGCCTGGCAGACCGTGTAGATCAGGTCCGCGACGCCCGGGAAGTACGGCGCGAGCTTGGTGATCCCGTCGAGCGTCGTGCCGTGGTTGGACGGCGCCAGGCCGACCAGCTTGTCGACCTTCGAGGCCCCGCCGAGGAACTTCAGGTAGTAGTTCGGCAGCATGCCGCCCTGCGAGTGTCCGACGATGTCGACCTTGGCCGCACCGGTCGCGTTGCGCACCAGGTCGACGAAGCTCGCCAGTTGGGCCGCCGAGGCGGGCACCGGCCCGAGCCCGCCGATCGGCAGCAGCAGGCCGCTGCCGGTGGAGGTGATGCCGGGGATGGTGCCGTAGTCGAGGGCGAAGACGCAGTACCCGAGGCCCTTCAGCAGCGGGGAGAGCGCCAGCCAGTTCTCGTAGCGGTTGGCGAAGGTGCCGTGCACCAGGACCACCGGGTTGGGGTGCGCGGCGGTCGGTCGGCAGTTCCAGTCGTTGGCGCCGGGCGGCGAGGCCACCGAGTCTCCGTCGGGGGGAAGTTCAGCAGCGGCGGTGACGGCCGGGCTCACGACGACGGGGGTCGCGGCGGCGGCCGGGGCGGCCGAGGCCGGGCCCGCCGTCGCCCCCGCCAGCAGCGCACCCGCCAGCAGGGCCGCGCCGAAGGATCCGCCGAGCCGACGGCGCAAGGGAGTTGCGGGGAAGCGGAGAAGTGGGGTTCTCAACTGTTGCCTCCACAGCGGAAGTTTGTTACCAACAGGTAACCCGAGTGGCTCAATCATGCGGTCGCCCCTCCGGCCCGGCCCTTGGGCGTTCCCCAGACCTGGACGGTGTTCTCTGTGACCGGTCACAACGCACCCCACTGCACGCCCCCGGACATCCCCGAAACCACGCCGACCTGGCGCGTACCGCTGATCGGCGACCGCCCGGCCGACCAACTACTCCTCGGCGGCGTCCGCGAGTTGGCCGAGGGCGTGGTCGCCGCCCTGCTGGACCGCGTGCCGGTCTACCGCCGCCTCCCGCGCGAGCAGCTCACCGGCGAGCTCACCCGGGACACCGAACGCCGCATCCGCGCACTCGCCCACGCCGTCCGCACCGGACTCCCCGCCCCCGCCGAGGAGTTCACCGCCGTACGGGAGGCCGCCGCGCGCCGCGCCGAGGAGGGCCTGCCGCTGGACGCCGTGCTGCTCGCCCACCACCTCGGGCTGGAGGTCTGCTGGGAGTTCGTCACCCGCGACGCCCACGCCGGTGACGCCGCCGACCTGCTGGTGCTCAACCGGCTGCTACTCGACCAGCTCCGCCAGGCCACCGCCGCCGCCGGCGCCGGCTACCTGGACGGCCGGCGCCCGGCCGGGGACCGACACTCCACCGCCCGGCAGTCCCTGCTCACCGCACTGCTTGCCGGCACCCCCGCCGAGGAGGCCGCCGCCCGGGCGGGCGTCCGGCTTCCGGCAGGCTACGCGGCGCTCTGCCTGGCCCTCGCCGACCACCCGGACGAGCACTCCCCAGGCGTCGATCCGGCCATCGCCGCCCACCGCAAGCTGCGTCGCTTCGTCGCCGAACTCGACCACCGCACCCGGCAGTCGGCGCTCACCGCGCTCACCCCCTCGGGCGGCCTGGTCCTGGTCCCGCTCGACCCGGAACCCGAGCCGGCCGACGGCACAGCCCCCGAAGCCCCTTGGCCGCAGCTAGCCGCCACCCTCGCCGCCGCGGCCCGCGCCGCCGGGGTGCCCGTGCTCGCCGGGGCGGCCGCCGCGGCACCGGCCGAGGTGCCGGGCGCGGCTGCGCTCGCCTATGAAGTCCTGGACGTGGCCAGGGCGTTCGGCCGTCCGACCGGTCTGCACCGCCTCGACGACGTGCTGCTGGAGTACCAACTGACCCGGCCCAGTCAGGCCCGCTCCCGGCTCGCCGCGCTGCTCGAACCGCTCGCCGACGGCGGGGAGTTGCTCACCACCCTGCGCACCCACCTGGCGGGCGGCCTCAACCGCCGCCACACCGCGAGCGCCCTGCACCTGCACCCGAACACCGTGGACTACCGGCTGCGCCGGATCGCCGTCCTCACCGGCCTGGACCCGTCCCGCCCGGCCGACGTCCTGCGGATCACCGCGGCCATCGCCGCGCGCGCCGCCGAACAGTCCTCCCCGGCACGCTAGTCACACCCCGGCACCCGCGCCGCCGGGAACGGTGACGCGAGTGCCGGGGACGAGCGGGGATCAGCGGTACAGCGAGGCGTGGGCGAGCAAACGGCACCCCGGCCGACCGATCGTCGGAGATCAGGAGCCAACGGCCAAAAGATCGACAGAACGAAAGAGCCGGACGGACGGCCCTCAGCCCTGCTCCCCCGGCAGCCGCAGGTCCCAGCCGACCAGGGCGCGCAGCTGCTCCGCCGTCACCCCGTCCGGCACCGGCCGGGGCGGCTCGTGGCGCAGCGGCGGCTGCCAGCCCTCCTCCTCGGTCCAGCTGCGCACCACCTTGGCGGGCGCTCCGGCGACCACGCAGTGGGAGGGCACCTCGCCGCGCACCACGGCCCCTGCGGCGACCACCACGTTGCGCCCGATCCGTGCCCCCGGCATGATCACCGCGCCGGTGCCGATCCAGCTGCCCGCGCCGATCTCCACCGGCTCGTTGCGCGGCCACTGCTTGCCGATCGGCAGCTCGGTGTCCCGGTACTCGTGCGCCTGGTCGCTCACGTACACGCCGGGCCCCGTCCAGACGTCGTCGCCGATGACGATCGACTGGTGGCCGACGATGTGGCTGTCCCGTCCGATCACGCAGCCGCCGCCGATCCGCACGATCGGCTCCGGCCCGAGGTCGAGGCCGGGCAGGAAGCCCGCGCTGATGGTGACCCGCTCACCGATGATCGAGAACGGCCCGATGGTGATCCACTGCTCGTTGAACACCGCCCCGAGCGGGAAGGCGAGGGTCGTGCCGTCCCCCAGCTCGCCGAACCGGTACGGGCCCGGGTTCCGGTTGGTGACCGCGCCGGTCCGCTGCACCCAGCGCCAGCCCCGGTGGACGACGCGTCCGGCGGCCCGGCGGCCACCGGTCCGGACGGCGGAGAGAAGCGAACGGCTTATCGGCATGCGCTCACGTTACCGGTCCGTAGCGTCCGCCCGGTCGCCGGGAGGTCGACATCACACCAGCTCCACCGGCCCCAGCCGTACCGGTCTCACGGGCCCCACCCACACCGGCATCACCTGCCCCGCCGCTCCGGCCTCACCCGCCGCACCCGCGCCGACCCCAGGGCCGTCCGAAATCCGCCACCGACGGCGGGAGGCGGTGAAAGACTCCGTCCCATGGAGATCTCCGCACACATCGACGCGCTGCGCCGCGAGGGCACCCTGCTGACCGAGGCCGCCGCCCGCACCGACCTCGCCGCCCCCGTACCGACCTGCCCGGACTGGCGGCTGGGCGACCTGCTGCGGCACGTCGGCCACGTCCACCGCTGGGCCGCCACCTACCCGTCGAGGGGCCTGCGGGCACCGCTGGACCCGGCGGGCGAGCAGGAGGCCGTCGGACCGGCGCCCTCGGACGCCGCACTGCTCGACTGGTTCCACGAGGGCCACGCCGCACTGGTGGCGACGCTCACCGAGGCCCCGGCCGAGGTCGAGTGCTGGAGCTTCCTGCCCGCACCCAGCCCGCTGGCCTTCTGGGCCCGGCGCCAGGCGCACGAGACCGCCGTCCACCGCTTCGACGCCGACGCGGCGGCCGGCTCGCCGGGCCCGGCCGTGGACACCGCGCTCGCCCTGGACGGCATCGACGAGCTGCTGCGCGGCTTCATGGTCCGCAGCCGGTCGAAGGTGCGCAGCGACCGCCTGCGCACCGTCCAGGTCCGGACGACCGACGGCCCCGGCTCCTGGCGCCTGACCATCACCCACGAGCCGCTGTCCGTCAGCACCGAGGAGCGCCCCGAGCAGGCCGACCTGACCCTCACCGGACCGGCCCACCAGCTCTACCTGCTGCTCTGGAACCGGCTGACGGTCGAACAGGTCGAGCGGGGCGGGCTGTCCGAGCAGGCCGGGCAGGTCGAGGTCAGCGGCGACCGGGACCTGCTCGACCTCTGGCGGGACACCGCGGCGATCGGCTGACCCCGAGCCGAGTCAGTCGATCCTGAGCCGAGTCAGCCGATCCCGAGCCGACTCGGCCAGTCGTACGCCGACTCAGCGCACCCAGGCAGCGGCCCGCTTCTCCAGGAACGCCCGCATGCCCTCCTGCGCCTCCGCCGAACCGAACAGCCGCGCCGACAGCTGCACCAGCTCGTCCGCGTCGCGCTGGAAGGAGCGCACCACCTCGGCGTTGGCCAGCCGCTTCGACTCGGCCAGCCCTTGCGGCGAGCCCTGGCGCAGCGCGTCCAGCAGGCCCTTCAGCACCACCCCGGTGTCCTCGGTGGACTCGGCGGCCCGGGTGAGCAGACCGATCCGGGCCGCCTCGGCGGCGTCGAAGACCTCGCCGGTCAGGTAGTAGCGGGAGGCGGCGCGCGGGTCCAGCTTGGGGCGCAGCGGCAGCGAGATGACGGCGGGCGCGAGGCCGAGCCGGACCTCTGTGAAGGCGAAGGTCGCGGCCGGTCCGGCGATGGCGAGGTCCGCCGCACCGATCAGGCCGAGGCCGCCGGCCCGGGCGTGCCCGTCGACCACGGCGATCACCGGCTTGGTGCAGTCCACGATCGCCTTCTGCAGCTCGACCAGGCCGCGCGGGCCGACCGTCGGGTCCGCGCCGGTCGCCTCGGAGAGGTCCGCGCCCGCGCAGAACACCTTGCCGGTGTGGGTGAGCACCACCGCGCGGACGTCCCGGTTCGCCGCCGCGACCGCCAGTCCGGCGTGCAGCTCGGACATCAGGCGGGAGGAGAGCGCGTTGCGGTTGTGCGGCGAGTCGAGGGTGAGCGTGGTGACGGCGTCGACGGTGCTGACGCGGACGAGGGGCTCTGCGCTGGTCATCGGTGTGGGCCTGCCTTCCGGCTGAGGGTGGGTCGGACTGCGGGCGCGGGGCCGGGGTGCCCGGACCGCGCCCGGACGACTCTGGCACGCCCACCCACCCCTCGGCCAGAGCCAACCGCACTCCAGCCGGAGCCAACCGCCCGGTGGCCGGGCGGAAAACCGCTGGTGGCGGCCGCCGCACTCCCGGCAGCATGGGCGGCGTGATCCCCGAATCCCCCGTCCTGCTGCTCGCGCCGCGCATCAACGAGACCGGCCTCCAGCTGCGCACCGCCGCCGGACTGCGCGGCCTGCGAGCGCACACCGCGACGTCCTGGCAGGCCCCGCGCGAACTGCTCGGTGCGCCGGTGCACGTGTACGGCGGGCCGTTGTTCGCCGACGCGGTCGGACGGGAGCTCGGCCTCGCCCTGCTGGAGCCGGCCGAGGACTGGCTGGCCCGGCTGCCGCTCGCGCTGACCGGACGACGGGTGTCCGCCACCACGCTGGCCGAGGCCCGCGGGCTGCACGGCCCGGCCTTCGTGAAGCCGCCGGCCGACAAGCTGTTCGCCGCCCGGGTCTACCCGGACGGCGGCGCGCTGCCCGGGCCCGAGCTGTTGGACGGCGACACCCCGGTACTGGTGAGCGAGGTGGTGCGGTTCCGCACGGAGTACCGGCTGTTCGTCCTGGACAGCACGGTGCGAGCCGGCTCGCGCTACGCGGTGGACGGCGAGCTGTCCGTCGGGCCGCTCGGGCGGGACGGCTCCGAGGTGCTGGCCTTCACCCACGACGTGCTGGCTGCCTCCGCCTCGCAAGCCCCGCTGCCGAGCGCGGTGGTGGTGGACGTCGGTCGCACCGACCACGGCTGGGCGGTGGTCGAGGCCAACGCGGCCTGGGCCAGCGGGGGTTACGCGGCCGAGCCGGACACCGTCCTGGACGCGGTGCTGCGCTCGGCCGGACCGGATGCCCAACTTCCCGCCACCGACCGGCCGTTCCGGAGCGAACTGCCCGAAGTGCTGCGCTGACCGACCAGCTGGCCAGCCGGTCGGCCGGCCAGTTGTCCGGCTGGTCGGCCGGCCCGTAGGCCAGTCCGTTGGCCAACCCGCCGGCCGCCAAGGGGAATCGCTTGCGGTCCGGACACGCGATGGCGCACGATCATGCGCCATGACCACCACGCACCTCACCCACATCACCGAGCCACCCGGCGTCGCTCCCGGGACGGGCTACACCCAGGTCGTCACCGGCACCGGCCGACTGGTCCAGGTCTCCGGCCAGGTCGCCTTCGACGAGCACCGGAACCTGGTCGGCGAGGGCGACCCGAAGGCGCAGGCGCGGCAGGTCTTCGAGAACCTGCGCCGCTGCCTGGCCGCCGCCGGGGCCGACTTCTCCGACGTCGTGAAGTTCACCTTCTTCATGACCGACATCGCCCATCTCCCGGCCATCCGGGAGGCCCGCGACGCGTACCTGGGCGACCTGCCGCTGCCGGCCGCCTCGGCCATGCAGGTCGCGGCACTGTTCCGGCCGGACGTGCTGATCGAGATCGAGGCGATGGCGGTGGTCCGGGAGTAACGACGGCTCACGCCGCTCGGAGCAGCCGCCGGTCACGCCGCGCGGAGCCGCAGCTCCCGCCGTCCGGCCCACCGGACGGCGGGGCCCATCGTCAGGCCGGCCGCCGCCAGCACCGCGCCCAGCACGGCCCACCCGACCAGCCCGAAGCCGATCACCGCGGTGCTGACCACCGCCGGGCCGGCCATCATCGTGGCCGCCGAACCCGCGTTGAACACGCCCTGGTAGGCGCCGTGCTCACCCTCACCCGCGAGGTCGTAGCTCAGCGCCCAGCCGCCCGCCTGGCCCATCACCTCGGCCAGCGACTGCAACGCGATCCCCGCGAGCGCCACCACGGCGGCGAGGATCCCGGGCAGGCCGTGCGCGAAGGCGATGACCAGGCAGGAGGCGGCCAGCACCAGTCCGGCGCGACGGCAGGCCCGGGCGGCGGCCGTCCGCTCCTCGGTGCCCCGGGTGGCCCGCACCTGCAGGGTGATCACCATCAGGGTGTTGACGATCAGGGCGCCGGCGACGGTGATCCGCGGCGCGTCGGTCTGCTGGACGATCCACAGCGGAACGCCCACCTCCAGGACGGCGAACTGCAGGCCGAGGACGGAGCACAACGCGGTGACGACCAGGAACGGGCCGTCCCGCAGTGCCGGGTTGCGCCGTCGGCCCTGCTTGACGCCCTTGCCCCCGGGATCCGACGGGTTCGCCGTGCCGGAGTTGGTCACCGTCGCGGACTTCGCCGAGGGCTCGGCCGACGAAGGGCCGGCCAGGGCGGACAGGGCGGACAGGGCGGACAGGCGGTAGAACAGCACCGCGACGGCCACGTAGGAGACGGCGTCGGCCAGGATCGCCGCCAGGTAGACCGGCCGGGTGTCCAGCTGGAGCGCGATCGCGCCGAGCCCCGTCCCCACGCAGATGCCGACGTTGGTCACCACCCGCAGGTAGGCCCGGCCCGCCACCCGGGTATCGGCCGGCAGGACCTCGGCGTAGAGCGCGTTCCGCACGGCGGCCGACCCCCGGTCGACGGCGGAGACGGCGCAGGCCAGTGCGACGAAGGCCGGGTAGCTGTGCACCAACGCGTACCCGGCGGTGCCGACCGCCTCCACCCCGACCAGCACCACCAGCACCCTCCGGGCGCCCCAGCGGTCGGCGGCCCGACCGGCCGGCACGCTGGCGACGACCCCGCACAGGCCGGCCGCGGTCATCCCGCCGCCCAGCTGGGCGGCGCTCAGGCCGAGGACCCGGGTGAAGAACAGCACCGCGACGGACAACGAGAGGCCGTTGCCCACCGTGTTGACGAGGGTGATCCCGGCCAGCCGACGGACCGTCGGATCGGGGTGAAGACGACGCCGGAGAGCCGCGGGAAGGCGGCCACCCGGGTTGTGCGTGGGCAGGACGAAGGACGGCGCGGAGGACTCCGCCGGCTTGGTGGTCATGCCCTGATCCCACCGCCAGCAGGCCGCCAGGGGTATTCCTTTAGGCTCTGGCTGAATCTTACGAGGGGGACGTGCGTGCACCGCTTCACACTCCGGCTGGCCGACCTCGCCACCACCTGGTTCGCCGTCTCCCCGATCCACGAGGCGGTGCTCAGCCTGCGGATGTGGACCCACCCGGGCGTCTACCCGCTCCAGACCAGGGCCTTCGAGCAGCTCCGGCCCTCCTTCGAGCGGCTGGAATCGCGCCGTCTGCTGCTCGCGCTGGTCGCCGAGAACCGCTGGGTCCCCGACTTCCTGACGCCCCGACCGACGGCAGCCGCCGGCGACTTCCGCGCCGAGCTGGCCGTCGTGCGCGCGCTGCCGCCGGAGCTGCTGCGCGGCGAGTTGGAGCTGACCTTTCTGTCGCACGGGCAGCCGCTGCCCGCCCTGCTCGACGACGGACTCGCCGATCCGGCACGGCTGTTGGCACGGATCTCCGACGCGCTGAAGGAGTACTGGGAGGCGTGCCTCGCGCCCGGCTGGTGGCCGCAGGCCCGCGCGGTGCTGGAGGCGGACCTGATCTACCGGGCGCGGGTGCTCGCCCAGCAGGGCGCGGCGGCACTGTTCGCGGACCTGGACCACCGGCTGCACTGGGCGAACGGCGTACTGTCGATCAACCGGCACTGGGGGGACGGGGACGTGGAGACCGCCGTGGACGGGCGCGGGCTGGTCCTCAGCCCGACCTGCTTCGTGCGCGGGGCGATCACCATGATCAGCAGGGACCGGGAGCCGCAGATCTCCTACCCGGCGCGCGGGCAGGCGGCCATGGGCGGCGCGGGCGCGGACGCGCCGGTGGCGTCGGCGGCCCTGGAGTCGCTGGTCGGCGCCCCGAAAGCCCGGCTGCTGGCCCTGCTCGCCGAGCCTGCCTCGACCACCGACCTCGCCTACCGCCTCGGCGTCACCCCGGGCGCGGTCAGCCAGCACCTGTCCGTCCTGGCGGCCACCGGCCTGGTCACCCGCGCCCGGCACGGCCGCTCGGTGCTGTACCGGCGCAGCGTGCTCGGGGACGAGCTGACCGGCGGCCGGTAACAGGCGGCGAACGACCGGCGGCGAACGACCGGCGCCAACCGACAACCGACAACGACCTCATCAGCGGCGTCCCCGGCCTCACGGTCTACCACGACCCCAAGTCCGTTGCCACGTACGGCTATACGGGCGCGGGCGGCCAGTGGTGGACCTTCGACGATGCCTGGTCCATCGTCCAGACGGCGGCCTACCTCAAGTCGAAGAACCTGCTCGGCGGCATGATCTGGGAGATGTCCGGCGACACCCCGTCCGGCACCCTCATGACCGCACTCGGCACCGGCCTCAAGTAGCTGGCCTCAAATAGCCGGACCCAAGTAGCCGGCCTCGAATAGTCCACCCCGCACAGCGAACGGGGCCGGCGTTCACTCCGCTGAGCGGAGGAACGCCGGCCCCACCCGGCAGCAGATCGGTTACCGCGAGGCCATCGCCGCCAGCCGCCGCGCCGCCCGGTACTGCCGCAGCACCTGCGCGAAGCTCGTGTGCCCCTGGGTGGTTCGGGCGAAGGCCCGCCAGGCGGCAGGCACCAGGCAGACCGCCGCGTGGAACAGGTACGGCCGCCGCTCGAAGGCGCCCAGCAGCTGCTTGCCCGCGCGCATCTCCACGCCCAGCCCGGCCTTGACGGCGAACGCGTAGTTCAGCGCCTCGCGCCGCACCGCCGCCGCGTTGCCCGCCTCCGCGATCTGCACCGCCCACTCACCGGCCAGCCTGCCCGAGCGCAGCGCGTAGGAGATGCCCTCACGGGTCCACGGCTCCAGCAGCCCGGCCGCGTCGCCCGCGACCAGCACCCGGCCGCGGGAGAGCGGCGAGTCCTCGGCCCGGCACCGGGTCAGGTGCCCGGACTCGACCTGCGGGGTGAAGCCGGACAGGCCCAACCGCCGGATGTAGTCGGCGAGGTACTGCTTGGTCCGCTCGCCGTCGCCGCGTGCCGAGATGACGCCCACGGTCAGGCTGCTGGACTCGGTCTTCGGGAACACCCAGCCGTAACTGCCGCGCAGCGGGCCCCAGTCGAGGTGGATCCGGCCCGACCAGTCGGCGGCCACCTGCGGCGGGACGGGGATCTCCGCCTCCAGGCCCAGGTCGATCTGGTCGAAGGTGACGCCCACGTGCCGGGCGATCCGGCTCGCGCTGCCGTCCGCGCCGACCACCGCGCGCGCCTCGAAGCTGCGCCCGTCGGCCGCGGTGACCACCGCCGTCCGGTGGTCACCGCCACGCTGCTCGACCCCAGTGACGGTCACTCCGGTGACCAGCACCGCCCCGGCCTGCTTGGCCGCCTGCACCAGGCGCAGGTCGAACTCGTCCCGGTTGACCAGGCCGAACAGCATCCGCTTGGAACGACGCGTCCGGGTGTACCGCCCGTCGTACGCGAAGGTGACGGCGTGCACCCGGTCCTGCAGCGGCAGCTCGAAGTCCGGCGGCAAGCTGTCCCGGGAGGGGCCGATGATGCCGCCGCCACAGGTCTTGTAACGGGGGTGTTCGGCCTTGTCGAGCAGCAGCACCCGGCGGCCCTGCGCGGCGGCGGCGTACGCGGCGCAGGCCCCGGCCGGCCCGGCGCCGACCACCACCACGTCCCAGACGCCGTCCAGCTGTCCCACCGAGGCCACCGAATCCGCCGAAGCCGCCGACGCCTGCGGAGACGCCGCTGACACCTGCGCGGACGCCTCATCTCTTACCGACGCGGTCGTACGGTCGAGCGGGGTACGGGAATCGGAGCTTCCGGAGTCAGTCACGTCGAGCAATCCTATGCGTCCGCACCGCCACCCGGACGCCGCACCACCCGACAATTGCCTCCGCCTATGATCGGCGGTACCCCAACCCGACCCCTCCGCCCGTACCACCCCACGGGCGGACCCGACCCCTCGGAGCCCCGATGTCACAGCCCCTGGCCGACGCCGTCCGGTCCCTGATGGACCGTGCCCGCACCGACCTCGCCGAACTGGTCGCCTTCCCGTCGGTCGCCGACCCGCGCCAGTTCCCGGTCGAGGAGTGCCAGAAGGCCGCTCAATGGGTCGCCGACGCCTTCGCCGCCGAGGGCCTGACCAAGATCCAGCTGCTGGACACCCCGGACGGCACCCAGTCCGTCTACGGCGAGCTGCCCGGCCCCGAGGGCGCCCCGACCGTCCTGCTCTACTCGCACTACGACGTCCAGCCCCCGCTCGACGAGGCCGCCTGGATCAGCCCCGCCTTCGAACTGACCGAGCGTGACGGCCGCTGGTACGGGCGCGGCGCCGCCGACTGCAAGGGCAACATCCTGATGCACCTGACCGCCCTGCGGGCGCTGCGCCAGGTGTACGGGGACGCCTACCCGGTCGGCCTGAAGATCATCGTGGAGGGCTCGGAGGAGCAGGGCACCGGCGGCCTGGAGCGCTACGCCGAGGCCCACCCCGAGCTGCTCGCCGCCGACGCCATCATCATCGGCGACACCGGCAACTTCGCCGCCGGCCTGCCCACCGTGACGGCCTCGCTGCGCGGCATGACGGTGGTCGAGGCCTCGGTCACCACGCTGGGCGGCAACCTGCACTCCGGCGCCTTCGGCGGCGCCGCCCCGGACGCGCTGCAGTGCCTGGTCCGGATGCTGGCCTCGCTGCACGACGGGAACGGCGACGTCGCCGTCGCCGGGCTGACCGCCGACCAGACCTGGGAGGGCGTGCAGTACCCGGAGGAGCAGTTCCGCGCCGACGCCAAGGTGCTCGACGGCGTCGCCCTGACCGGCACCGGCACCATCGCCGACCGGCTGTGGGCCCGCCCGTCCGTCACCGTCCTCGGCATCGACGCCCCGCCGGTGATCGGCGCCACCTCCTCCGTCCAGGCCGCCGCGAAGGCGCTGGTCAGCCTGCGCGTCCCGCCGGGCATGAGCTCGGACGCCGCCCAGGACGCGCTGGTCGCCCACCTGGAGGCGCAGGTCCCGCTCGGCGCCCGGCTGACCATCGAGCGCCAGGGCAACGGCGCCCCGTTCCGCGCCGATACCAGCGGCCCGGCGTACGAGGCGATGGGCGAGGCCATGGCCGAGGCCTTCGGCACCCCGATGGTCGCCTCCGGCGAGGGCGGCTCGATCCCGCTCTGCAACACCCTGCGCTCGCTCTACCCGAAGGCCGAGATCGTGCTGATCGGCGTCGAGGAGCCGACCACCCAGATCCACGCGGTCAACGAGAGCGTCGACCCGCAGGAGCTGGAGCGGATGGCCCTCACCGAGGCCCTGTTCCTGCGCCGCTACGCCGAACTGCGCTCTGCCTGACGGCAGTCGGGACCGTGCGGACCTCCGGGTCCGCCACCGGCCGCCCGCCCCGCCACCGGCGGGCGGCCGCCAGCACCGCCGCGTAGCCGACCGCGCCCACCGCGAGTCCCGCCCCGGCGCCGAAGCAGACCTCCGGGACGAGGTTCCGCCGGAGCGGGCTGAGCCGGTGCAGCACCCCGGCCGCCGTCGCCGCGCCCAGCGCCGCGACGGCCACCCGCCGGCTCCGGGCCGCAGGCCGGACGGCGGGGCGCACCGGCTCGACCGCCCGCACCGTACGCGCCGCCCAGCCGGCCATCGCGGCCAGACCGAGCGCCGAAGTCCCGTACTGCAGCGCCTCGTAGAGCGGGACCCCGGCCGCCTTCCGCTCCAGTACGGGCAGCAGCCGTACGCCCAGTCGGTCACCGTGGGTGAACGCGTCCCAGCCGACGTGGGTGGCCGCGCCGATCGCCGCCGACCCCAGGAACCACGCCGCGTCTGTCCCCCGGCTTCCACCGCTACCGGCCCGGCGGGCCGTCAGCGCCTCGGCGGCGCCGGCCCACCGCTCGGGCAGCAGCCCCACCAGCGGCGCCCGCAGCAACCCGTGCCACCCCGCGACCAGCGCGGCGGCGACCGCCACGTCGACCGTCGGCACCGCCCACCAGCGGTGCAGCAGCCCGCCGTGCTCGTAGACCCCGGGCAGCAGCGACTCGGCGAAGAACGGCACATCGGGCGCCATCGACCCTGCCACCAGCGCCGAGGCCACCAGAGGCCCTCGCTCCCCGGCGGCACGCAGCAGGGGCAGGACGGCGGCGGGATGACTGAACGTGAACGGCATGCCCCCATCCTGACGCCCGCACCGCCCGCCGGGCCAACCGAGGTCGGCCCGGTCCGCAGTCGTCACACCGGCGGACCACCGCAGGCCCATCCCCTCAGCCGCCCCACCGGCCGGCCGCCGAAGGGCCACCCCGCAGCCGCCCCACCCACCGACCACCGCAGCCCTACGCCGCGTCCGCCGTGCTGGCCAGCCCGAGCGCCACCCTGCTCCCCGCCTCCAGGTACCGCAGCTCCCCGATCCGCCGCGCCTCCAGGGCCGCGGCCAGGCGCCGGTAGCGGCTCGGCGGCAGAAGGTCGGCCGCCTCGTCCAGGGTGACGAACCGCCAACCGCGCAGTTCCTCCTGCTGCAGCAGCAGGTTCTGCCGGCCCGCGTCGTCGAGCAGCCCGCCGTCGTACATCAGCCGCAGGCCGCCGCGGCGCGGGCCGGTGCGCGGCTCCCAGTCGACGGCGAGCAGCCGCAGGGTGGCGGGGTCGAGCCGCAACCCCAGCTCCTCGGCGATCTCGCGCAGGGCGGCGTCGGTGGGGGCCTCGCCGCGTTCGACCACGCCGCCGGGGAAGTCCCAGTCGGGCTTGTAGACCGGGTCGACCAGCAGCACCCGCTCCTGCTCGTCGAAGAACAGCACCGCCGAGGCCACGGTGTCCCCGGTCGGGTCGGGGCTCTGGACGATCGGGCAGCGCGCGGCACCGACCCGGACCAGTTCGGCGATCCGGTGCGCGGTCTCGCGCGGGGTGAGCCGGCTGGTGTCGAGCATCCGGGCGTCGCCGACCAGCCAGCGGCGGGCGGCCCGGTAGCGGGCCAGGTGTTCCAGGCACCAGTTGCGGACCCGCTCGCTGGCCTCCGGATCGCCCGGGCACTCCTCGCGTTGCGTGATGCGGTCGCGCAGGATCGTTTCTTCTGGGTCCAGCACGAAGTGGTGCACCGCGATCCCGTGGGCGGCGAGGTCGCCGAAGATCTCGTCCCGGTAGTCCTCTCTGAGCAGGGTCATCGGGACCACCAGCGGGCCGCCGACCTCACCGAGCAGCGCGGCCGCCGTCTCGGGGACGAGTCGGCGCCAGGCCGCCAGGTCCTGGATGTCGGACACCGCCGCCAGCCGGTCGGCCGGAAGCATCCGGCGTAGGCCGAAGCCCACCAGCTCGGGATCGAAGAGCACGCTCCCGGGCAGCAGTTCCACCAGCTCGCGGCAGGCACTCGTCTTGCCCGCCCCGAATGTGCCATTGACCCAGACGATCACAACGTCCCCTGCCCTCGACTTGCCCCGATGGCGTACGCACCGGGCAGCGCCCCCGTCGACCGAACCAGCGCCACCCGTGGTGGTACCCGCGCCACGCCGCTCCCCATACCTGCCCGCCGCGCCCGCCCACGCGCCCCGGCCCGCCCCTTGACAGAGGCATGTGCCCAGGCCAGGGGCCTGGGCCGGGACGCATGCGGACCGTTCGACCGCAAAGCCGCCCGCTGACAGTACGCCGTGCGCACAGGAAGTCGGACCGGCCGATTTCCGCCGCGCGCCCCACCCGTACGCCGTGCGCGCCGCCCCTGCGCCCTCCCACCCCCCTGATCTCCTCTGCCCGCCTCCGCGAGTGCCTCTTGCGCCGCCCGCTCCCCGGCGCGTACAGAGGAACGATGAAGCTGCTTCCCGTCGGCCGGGTCGTCGTCATCGGCTCGGTCAACACCGACCGGATCCTCCGCTGCCCCGTGCTCCCCTCCCCCGGCGAGACCGTCCTGGCCACCTCCGCCGGCCAGGGCTTCGGCGGCAAGGGCGCCAACCAGGCGGTGGCGGCGGCCCTGATGGGCGCGGCGACCCACCTGGTCGCCAAGATCGGTCGCGACGCCGACGGCGAGGCGGCGCTCGCCGATCTGCGCGGCGCGGAGGTCCAGACGGGCGCCGTGCTCACGCACCCCGACGCGCCCACCGGTCAGGCGATCGTCATGGTCGACCCGTCGGGCGAGAACAGCATCGTGGTCGTCCCGGGTGCCAACGCCGAACTGACCCCGAAGGAAGTCACCGCCGCCCTGGCCCGTCTCCACCTGCTCCCGGTCGACGTGGTCCTCACCAGCAACGAGGTCCCCGCGGAGTGCATCCGCGCCACCGCCGCCGCCCTCCCCACCGCGGGCCCGAACGGCGGCACCCGCTGGCTGCACAACACCGCCCCGGCCGGGGCACTGCCCTACCCCGGCCCCGGCGGCCGCCGACCCCTGGTGGTCGCCAACGCCGTCGAGGCCCGCCAGATCACCGGCGCGGCGACCGTCACCGAGGCCGCCCGCGCCCTCGCCCGCCACGCCGAGGGGGCGGTGGTCACCCTCGGCTGCGACGGCGCCCTGGTCGCCACTGGGGAGGAAGTCGCCAGGCTGCCCGCGCCCGCCGTACGGGTGGTCGACACCACCGGCGCCGGCGACGTCTTCTGCGGCGCCCTCGCCGCTGGGCTGGCCCGTGGCGCCGCCCTCCCCGAGGCAGCCGCCACCGCCGTGGCCGCCGGCGCCTTCGCCGTCACCGCGCTCGGCGCCCGCGGCGCCCTCCCCCGCCCGGCCGACCTCTGAGCTCCCGCGCGTGAACGCACGCCACCGGCCGCCCCCCGGAGTCCTGCGCACGAAGGCACGCCAGAGGCACCGGGCCGAACACCGGCGCCCCTGGCGCCCGAACCGGCGCCCCCGCTACGGCCGTCCCATGTACGCCGGGTAGTACCCCTTGCTGATCCCCGAGATCCGGATCTTCGTCCCGGGCCGCGCGGCCTCGACGTACTGGTTGTTGCCCAGGTAGATCGCCACGTGCTGGATCCCGCGCCGGGTGCCGTCCGGCGACCAGAACAGCAGGTCGCCGCGGCGCAGCTGGCTCGCGCTGATCGGCGTGGTCGCCGCGTACTGGTCGTTGGCGATCCGCGGCAGCTCGATGCCGCCGCGCCGGAAGGACTGCTGCACCAGGCCCGAGCAGTCGTACCCGTCCGGCCCGTTGCCCGCCGTCATGAACGGCTTGCCGACCTGGGCGAGCGCGAACTGCACGGCGGCCTCGACGTTGCGGTCCCCCGCCACCGAGTCATGGGACGAGCCCGAGGAGCCGGAGGAGGACGAGGACCCGCCGGTCCGCGCCAGGTAGATGTCGTAGTGGGTGGTCCAGCGCCACTCGCCCTTGCTGTTCTTGAACCAGTACCGGGAACCGTCCCAGCCCTGCTTGATCCCCTCGCTCGACTTCGCGGACGACGTCGACGAGGACTTCGCGCCACTGGTCCGCGCCAGGTAGATGTCGTAGTGGGTGGTCCAGCGCCACTCGCCCTGGGCGTTCTTGAACCAGTACCGCGAGCCGTCCCACCCGGCGTGCGCCGGCGCCCGCTCCGCCGCCGCGGGGCTCACGCCGGTGCCGAGGCCGATCACCCCGGTCCCGACCGCGACCACGGCCGCCATCGCGATCCCCCGGCGGACCCGCGCGGCCCGCGAGGGGCGGGCGGGTCCGCCGGAGCGGCCGGGGGTGGCGTGCTGCCCGGTCGGTTCGTCGGCGACATCCGGCACGCTGGTGTTGACGGTGGTCATCCTGCTGACTTCCTTCGCTGCTTCGAACGCACTGGTGCGAACGGCCGCCGGACGGGCGGCTGCGGAAACTGCTGCGGACACGCGGTAGGCCCCGGGATCGCCGGTCCGTTCGCTCGGCAGATCAGTTCTGCCTGTGTGTCACGTTAAGCACGCGTTCGCTCACGGCGCGCAGTGGAGTGCGCCAAAGGAAGGTTTCCCGGGCGGTGGTTTCCGACGGGGCATCAGGATGAGTACCCGTCACCGGGAGGTCGGCCGACGCCCCGTCATCAGCGGCCCTCGGCCTCCGCGAGCAGCTGCTTCTTCAGCACCTTTCCCAGTGCGTTCCTGGGCAGTTCGGGTACCAGCACGACCCGGCGCGGCCGCTTGTGCACCGAGAGCCGCTCGGCCACGAAAGCCGTCAGCTGTTCCCCCGTCACGGCGCCGTCCGGGATGACGTACGCGACGATCGCCTGTCCGAGGTCCTCGTCCGGCGCGCCGACCACCGCCGCGTCGGCGACCGCCGGGTGGTCGCGCAGCGCGGCCTCCACCTCGCCCGCGCCGATCCGGTAGCCGCCGCTCTTGATCAGGTCCACGGAGGCGCGGCCGACGATCCGGTGGAAGCCGTCCGGCCCGATCACCGCGACGTCCCCGGTGCGGAACCACCCGTCCGCCGTCCAGGCCTCGGCGTCGGCGTCCGGCCGGTTGAGGTAGCCGCTGAACAGGGTCGGACCGGAGACCTGCAGCTCACCGACGCTCTCCCCGTCGTACGGCAGCGGCTCGCCGTCCTCGCCGACCAGCCGGGTGCGCACCCCCTCCAGCGGCAGTCCGACGCTGCCGGGGCGGCGCTCGCCGTCCGCCCGGGTGCTGACGGTGATCAGCGACTCGGTCATCCCGTAGCGCTCGATCGGGGCGTGCCCGGTGAGCGCCGCCAGCCGCTCGAACACCGGTACGGGCAGCGGCGCGCTGCCGGAGACCAGCAGCCGGGCCGAGGCCAGCCGGGCGGCCGCCGCGGGGTCCGCCGCCAGCCGGGACCAGACGGTGGGCACGCCGAAGTACAGGCTGCCGCCCGCCGCCGCGTACCCCTCCGGGGTGGGCCGCCCGGTGTGCACCAGCCGACTGCCGGTGCGCAGGGCGCCGAGCACGCCGAGCAGCAGCCCGTGCACGTGGAACAGCGGCAGGCCGTGCACGAGGGTGTCCCCGGCGGTCCACTGCCAGGCTGCGGCCAGGGCCTCCAGGTCGGCGGCGATCGCCTCCCGCCGGATCACCGCGCCCTTGGGCGCGCCGGTGGTGCCCGAGGTGTAGAGCACGAAGCCGGTCGCGTCGGCGGCCGGCTCGGCGTAACCGGTGGCGGAGCGCTCGGCGGGGTCGACCGGCAGGGCCTCCACCGAAGCGCCCTCCGGCACGGCCTCCCCGGCGGCGTGCGCGAGCAGCGCCGCGCCGGAGTCGCGCAGGATGTGCTCGCGCTCCTTCGGCCCCGAGTCGGGCGGCAGCGGCACCACCGGCACACCCGCCAGCAGGCCGCCGACCACGGCGGTGACCGTCTCCACGGTGGGCCTTGCAAGCACGGCGAGCGCGGGAGCCCCCGCCACCCGGTCGGCCACGGCGGTCGCCGCGCCCAGCAGGTCCTCCCGGGAGAGCGCCCGACCGTCGATCCGCAGCGCGTCCGCAGCGTCGCCGTAGTCGCCCTGAAGTGCCGTCAGCAGTGCCATGCTTCCGCCCTCGCCCTCGTCTCACCCTGGTCTCGCCGAACCCACCGAACACGGTCGTGCCGTACGTCGCCGCGTCCCGCGCCGTCGGACCGACTCTACGGGCCGCCGCTCCGGCGCCTGCGGACCGGGGCTAACGACGGAGGGCGTGGCACCGAGCACCCGGTGCCACGCCCTCCGCGGTCTGTCCGCGGGATCAGGCCTTGCGGGCCTTCACCTCGGCGGTGAGCTGCGGCAGGACCTGGAAGAGGTCGCCGACCACGCCGTAGTCGACCAGCTCGAAGATCGGGGCCTCGGGGTCCTTGTTGACGGCCACGATGGTCTTCGAGGTCTGCATGCCGGCCCGGTGCTGGATGGCGCCCGAGATGCCCGCCGCGATGTAGAGCTGCGGGGAGACCTGCTTGCCGGTCTGGCCGACCTGGTTGCTGTGCGGGTACCAGCCGGCGTCGACGGCGGCACGCGAGGCGCCGACGGCCGCGCCGAGCGCGTCCGCGAGCTCCTCGACCACGCCGAAGCCC
>NZ_JBHTTU010000036.1:85089-86639 GCF_042794375.1 Kitasatospora sp. NPDC056531
CTGCTGTGCGGGTACCAGCCGGCGTCGACGGCGGCACGCGAGGCGCCGACGGCCGCGCCGAGCGCGTCCGCGAGCTCCTCGACCACGCCGAAGCCCTCGGCGGCACCGACACCGCGGCCGCCGGAGACCACGATGGCGGCCTCGGTCAGCTCGGGGCGGCCGGTGGAGACGCGCGGGGTGCGCGAGGTGACCTTGGCGGCGTTGCCGGTGAACTCCACCGACACGTTCTCGACCGCGCCGGCGGCCGGGGCGGCCTCCGGGGCGACGGCGTTCGGCTTGACGGTGATGACCGGGGCACCCTTGGTGACCTTGGACTTCACCTGGAAGGAGGCGGCGAACACCGACTGGGTGGCGACCGGACCGCCGTCGCCGGCCTCCAGGTCGACGGCGTCGGTGATGATGCCGGAGCCGATCCGCAGCGCGACGCGGGCGGCGACCTCCTTGCCCTCGCCGGAGGAGGTGACCAGGACGGCGGCCGGGGCGACCGTCTTGGCGATCTGGGCCAGGGCGTCCACCTTGGGGACGACCAGCTGGTCGGTGAACTCGGCGCCGTCGGCGACGTACACCTTGGCGGCGCCGTACTCGCCGGCCTTGGCGGCGATGTCGGCCGCGGCGGCACCGGCGCCGAGGACGACGGCGGACGGCTCACCGATACGGCGGGCCAGGGTCAGCAGCTCCAGGGCCGGCTTGCGGACCACACCCTCGGCGTGGTCCACCAGGACGAGAATCTCAGCCATTGCTCAATGTCTCCGTGTTTCGCTGGGTCGGGGGGTGGGGGCGGCTCAGATGAACTTCTGGTCGGCGAGGAAGCCGGCGAGCTGCTTGCCGCCCTCGCCCTCGTCCTTGACGACCGTGCCCGCGGTGCGCGCCGGACGCGCCGCCACCGACTCGACCGCGGTCCACGAACCCGCCAGGCCGACCTCGTCGGCCTCGATGCCCAGGTCGTCCAGGTCCAGCGACTCCACCGGCTTCTTCTTCGCCGCCATGATCCCCTTGAACGAGGGGTAACGGGCCTCGCCCGACTGGTCCGTCACCGAGACGACGGCCGGCAGCGCGGCCTCCACCAGCTCGGTCGCCGCGTCACCGTCACGACGGCCCTTGACCACGCCGCCCTCGACCGACACCTCGGACAGCAGCGTCACCTGCGGCACGCCCAGACGCTCCGCCAGCAGCGCCGGCAGCACACCCATCGTGCCGTCCGTCGACGCCATACCACCGATCACCAGGTCGAACCCGGTCTTCTCCAGCGCCTTCGCCAGGACCGCCGACGTCCCGATCACGTCCGAACCGTGGATGTCGTCGTCGTTCACGTGCACGGCCTTGTCCGCACCCATCGACAGCGCCTTGCGCAGCGCGTCCTTCGCGTCGTCCGGACCCACCGTCAGCACCGTCACCTCGGCGCCCTCGTTCGCCTCCGCGATGCGCAGCGCCTGCTCGACGCCGTACTCGTCCAGCTCCGACAGGAGGCCGTCCACGCCCTCCCGGTCGGTGGTGTGGTCGTCCGCGAAACGACGGTCACCCGTCGCGTCCGGCACGTACTTCACACAGAC
>NZ_JBHTTU010000037.1:0-58451 GCF_042794375.1 Kitasatospora sp. NPDC056531
CCCGTCCCGGGCGTACGTGATCGCCAGCTGGTCACGCTTGACCTGCGAGGACGGCATGCGGAAGGAGTCGATACGGGTGTCGTAGCGGCGCGACCAGCCCGGCACGTCCAGCACGGCCGCGACCCAGTGCGGGGCTGCCGCGGTCAGGGCCTGGACCGCGGCACGCACCGATTCCCCAGCCAGCTCCAGCCGGTTCAGGTCCCGCACCGCGCTGACCACGTGCGTGGAGTCGGTGCGCTGCTTGCCGCCCTCCTTGAGCAGGCCCAACTCCTTCAGCCGGGCCAGCAGCAGGTCCAGAACCCTCTCCTCCAGGCCGTGTGCGAGCACCCGGTCCCGGAACTGGGTGAGCACGGTGTGATCGAACCCGGTGTCGGCCAGGTCCAGGCCCAGCGCGTACATCCACGACAACCGGTCCCGCACCGCGTCCGCGGCCTGCCGGTCCGTCAGGTCCTCAGCGAGCTGGAACACCGTCACCAGCGCGAGTCGACCCGGGGACCAGCCCGCCGGACCGGTCTTCCCGAACGCCTGCGCGTACTCCGCATCCGGGAACAGCTCCCCGAGCCGGTCGCGCACCGCCACCGGCAACGGGACCTTCCGCCCGTAGTTCTTCGCACGCACCGCCCGCGCGACCTCGGACGCCGGCTCCGGCCACGGCTGTGGCTCCATCGACACGATCACTCCCGTCCCACGGCCGGGGAACGGAAGACAACCGGCCGCACCAGCAACCCTGCCACCCAACCCGCCCAAGATCAGCCGAATGGGCAACAGGGTCCAGTACGGCCGGCTTCCCGTCCCAGGCCGTGGTGAGTGTCGACAGTTCGGCGCATGGCGGGTCGGCGGCGAGTGCTCGCACCACCAGGCGGCCGATCTCCAGTTGTTCCTTCATCCGCTGGACCCGTACGGCGGTGTGCTGCGGTGTGAGGCTGAGGGCTGTCGCCAGTTCGGCCCGGGTGAGCTCGCCGCCGGTCTCCAGCCACCAGAGGGAGAGCAGGTCGCGCTCGTGCTCGTCCAGCCAGCGGGTGGCTTCGGCGACCTCCTTGCGCTGGCCCGTCAGGCCGAGCCGCAGGATGGTCAGGTCCACGAAGTCGGCGGCTGGATCGCCGACATGCGTCAGCTCCTGCAGACCGGGCACGGGTGCTGCCTTCCGGGCCGTCCAGCGCCGGCGGACCTCGTTCATCGCCACCGCCACCAGCCAGGACCGGAAGGAGGAGGGGTCGCGCAGCGTGTCCAGGGAGTTGACGACGCGGAGCATGGTCTCCTGCACCACGTCGTCCACGTCGGCATGGCCGTCCAGCGCGCGGCTGACGACGTTGTAGATCAGCGGCAGGTGGTCGGCTATCAACCGGTCCCGGGCCGCCGTGTCCCCTGCCTGCGCCGCGGCGACCGTCTCGCTGCCGCTTCTCTTGTTCATCAGCGTCCGACGTCCTCACCTGGGTGATCGTTCCTCCCGTGCCATGTGAGATCCCGGTGGGAGGGTGGGAATGACAGAAATCGAGCTGGCGGTGGGGCTCACCGTCCGTTCACTGGGGACGGGCGAAGTCCTCGGTCCACCAGGGCCCGTTGGCGCTGAGGTTCACGCCGACGCCGGTCTCCGTGAAGACGCAGTTCAGGATGTTGTCGCGGTGTGCGGGGCTGTTCATCCAGCCGTCCATGGCTGTGGCGGGGTCTTTCGGGCTCTCGTAGATGTTCTCGCCCCAGTTGTGCCAGCCGTATCCGGCGTTGGTTATCCGGGTTCCGGGGTCGACGCCTTCCGGGGTGTCGTGCTCGTAGTAGTTGCGGGCGGCCATGTCGTCGGAGTGTTCCTGCGCTACGGCCTGCAGCTTCGCGTTCACGGTGAGCGGCTTGCAGCCGGCCTTGGCACGTTCGGCGTTGACGGCGTCGACGATCTGCTGGGCGAACTGGGCAGCGGTACCGGTCGCCGGTGTCCCCGCGACCGGCGCGCTGTGCGTGGCGGAACTGGTGGGCTTGGGGCCCGCCGGGATCGCCGGGGCACTGCTCGCCGGGATCGCCGGAGCACTGCTCGTCGGCCTTGCCTGAGCCTTCCGAACGGTAGGCGTACTGGTCGGCATACCGGTGGGCATGCTGGTCGTCGGCGCATTCGCCGTCGGGGTCGCCGCGGCACTCGCGGTCGCAGTGACCGCCCAGCTCGGCGTACTGGTCGGCTGGGCCGAGGAAACGGACGTGACACCGGGCCCCGGCGTCAACACCCCGGCCGCGGCGGACGGCGAAGCGGACCCGCCCCCCGAGGACGCCGCAGCAGCGAGCACCCCACCCGTGACCGCGACCAACCCCACCACCCCGGCAACCGCCGCCTTCCCACGCGGCCGCCCCGCAGCCCGCCGCCGACCACGCCCACGCCCGTGCCGAGACACCCCCGACCGGCCACCTCCCGCAGCGTCCGACTCGGACACCACCGCATCGATCACCACGGTCTCGAACTCACTGCTCATGGATCCGCCTTCGCTCCTCGCCGACGCGTCGTTCACGCCGACCCCCAGGAGACCGACGAACCGGGTCCCGATAACAAAATCCGAAAAGCGGTTCTCGCACCCCAGCCCCGCCTGCTGGTCCGTCCACCGGGACCTCGTTCCACTGGCAGATCCGCGGTGACGCACCCGGCCAGGGCGACAAGGAGCGGACTGCGGCATGGAGGCGCACGGTCTGCCCCGGCCACACCTCGTGGCAGCGGTCGGGCAGACGTGCGGCGGCGGGTGGGGGATCTCCCTATGGCTGCGGCGACAAGGCCGGTGCCGGTGGCGGCAGCGTTGCGCGGCGGAACAAGACGCAGTGCCGGCGGACCAGCCCTCGCCGCCCTCTGTGATCACGACCTGCTGGTTGCGGATCAACGCCCGGCAGCACGCTGTCGGTGCCGGCCACCGCCCGCGCCCACAGCTGGCACGTGGAAGGTGCCTGGTCGTCGGGGCGGGCCGCGTGATGCGGCCGCCCCGACGGTGTGCGGCCGGCCTGGACTCAGTCGGACACCTGGTTGTGGGCCTGGGCAGGCTCCGGCTGCGACAACCTCCACCCGCCCTGTGGCTACCGTCCCTGGAGGGCTCGACGCGTAGTGACGCGCCTGGGCAGAGGCGCCGAGGCCACGGTCTCGGCCTATCGGCCGTCGGAGAAGTTGTGGACTCCCCACCAGCCGGTTTCGTCGTGGTAGATGCCGACGCCGACCTCGGTGAACGAGGGGTTGGTCTGGGCCTTGTAGTGGCCGGGGCTGTGGCGCCACATCGACTGGAACTTCTCCGCCGCCTCCTGGGCGGTCATCGAGGGGTCGCTCCACCAGACGATGTTCTCGCCGATCCAGGTCCGGGAGCCGGTCACCAGGTACTGGGAGTTGGCGCTGCTGGAGTGGCCGAATCCGTTGTCGCGCATGTGGTGGGCCCAGTTGCGGGCGTAGTCGCTCAGGTCGGACTTGAGGGTCAGGGGAGGGAGCCCGACCGTGGCGCACTCGCCGTTGAGCAGTTGCAGGGACTCGGCCTCGGCGTCGCTGACGGACTGGGAGGACGACCGTGGGCCCGGGAGCACCGGGTCCGGTCCGACCGGTCCGGAGGCGGGATCGGCGGGGACCTGCGCGGTGGCTGCGGGCTTCGGGGCCGGTGCGGCGGTGTTGGCTGCCGAGGGGTGAGCGGCTCGCGCGGGCGTCGGCACCGGCGTGGGCGTGGGCGTGGGCTTGAGGGGGGAGGTGGTGCTGGTGGGCGACGGGGTCGCCGAAGGGGACGGGGCCGCGGGAGCGGCGGGGGGAGGCCGGCGTGGCGGTCGGAAGTATGGTGACCGGAGTGGCGAGGCCGGTCCCGGTCGGTGCGACCGCCGTGTTGATCGGGGCGTCGTGGCTGCCGGCCGTGTTCGACGTCGGGTCCGTCGTGTTGACCAGGGCGACGCCGGCGAAGGACAGTCCGGTGGCGCCGATGACGGCGTGCCCGGGGGCGCACCCCGGGCCCGCTGTGCCCGGCCGTTGGTGTGGGGCCGGGGTCAGAGCCCGGCGTTCACGGTGGCGCTGACAACGGCACCGTTGCCCACGTTCCACTTGTCGAGGATCTTCTGGTAGGTACCGTTGCTGATCAGTTGGTCGACTGCGCGGGACAGCACGTCGGACAGGTCCTGCCGGTCCCGGCCGACCACGATCCCATAGAGGCTTGACTCCTGGTATTTGCCGACCAGTTGGAACATGCCTTTGTGGTTCGGCGCGGTGGTGTTGTAGGCGGCGGCGGGGTAGTCGTTGAGGTCGGCGGCGGCGGTTCCGGAGGAGACCTCGGCCACGGCCTGGGCGTCGGTGTCCGTGGAGTCGATCCGGAGCGGCTTGCCGGTTCTGCTGCAGGCGGCGGACTGGGCATTGGCGACTTTGATCTGGACGGAGTTGGTCTGTACGGCGATGGTGCGGCCGCACAGGCTGTCCAGGGTGGTGAGGCCCAGCGGGTTGCCCGCCTTGACCAGGATCGATGTGCCGGTGAGGAAGTAGTCGACGAAGTCCACGCCCGGGTTGGTGACGTGGCCGGTGGCGTCCTTGCCCTGCTGGCGGTCGCGGGAGTCGATGACGGCCGACATCGCCAGGTCGAGCTTCCCGGACTGGACGGCCGGGATGAGGTCCTTGAAGGGCATGTCGAGGATCCTCACGCGCAGGCCGAGGTAGGAGCCGAGGGCTGCGGCGAGATCCGGGTCGAGGCCGATGGGTGCGCCGCCGCCGTCCTTGAACTCGACCGGGACGTAGTTGAGGTAGGAGCCGATGCGCAGCTCACCGGCGGTGCGGATCGACTGCGGCAACCGGGACCGCAGGGCGGAGGGCGAGTCGGACGGGGCCGGGGCGGCGGCGCAGCTGGTTGCCAGCAGGCCGCAGAGGCCCGTGGCGGCCAGTGCTGTCCGGCGGGCGGGTGTTCGGGGCATGGGTAAGTCCTGGGCGCGGGTGACGTGGGGTGGTGGGTGGACACGCTGGGGCGGTGGGCGGGGAGGTCCCGCCCACCGCCGAGTGGCGGGGTCAGCCGCGGGCGAGCCGGTCGGCCTGGTGGATCAGGTCCTCGGCCTGGCGGGCGAGGTCCCTGGCCGTTGCCGGGGTGAGCCGGCCGGAGCGGGGGGTGGTGGTGTCGAGGAGGTCGCCGATCTGCCGGGCGAGGCGGTCGCGCTGTTCGCCGAGGGTGGCGAGCTTGGCCTCGGTGTCCTTGTAGCGGCTGTCGTCGGGGGTGTCGGAGGCGGCGGCCGCGGTGGCGGCGGCGAGTGTGGCGGAGGCGAACTCGCCGACTCCGGCGTTGAGTTGCTTGTAGTCGGCGGCCAGCCGGCGGTAGTCGGCCTGGTCGGCAGCGCGCAGGCTCCTCGGGAGTGTGCGGGGGGAGAGGAACTCGGTCAGGACGCGGCCGTCGTGGGCGTAGACGTCGTGCAGGCCGAGCAGGGCGAGCATGGTGGGGCGGATGTCGGTGTGGTCGGACCAGACGGCGCCGGTCGCGCCGAGGTGCTTGACGCCCGGGCCGGCCAGGCCGAGCCAGGTGGTGTTGATGTCGGGTGCGAAGTCGCCGTGGTTCCAGGCCTCTTCCGCGTTCAGGCCCACGCAGGGGGTCGCGCAGTTCGCGGCGCCGGCGACGGCGAGGTAGTTCGGGTCGAGGAAGTCGGTGAAGGTGGCGGTGCGCAGGGGGTCGCCGGTGACCATGTGGAGGATGTTCATCTCGGTGCGGTCGGCGAGTCGGTGGCTGATTGCGTCGGTGGTGCCGGTGAGCGGATTGACCGCGGTCAGCTTGGAGACGGCGCGTTCGAAGGAGCGGGTGGTGGAGGAGTCGGGGGCGGGGTTGCCGTCGAGGTAGAAGCTCGGGGCGGACTCGGACTTCAGCTGGAAGGGGGTGGTGAGGTGTTGCTGGGTGGCGAGCAGTCCGCGGACGTTAGCGTTGATTTCGCCGATCTGCTGGTAGCTGCAGGGGGTGGTGACGCCGTCGCAGCCGGCTGGGCTGGGCTTGCCGCCCACGAAGTGGTCGTTCTCGTCGGAGGTGACGACGAAGAGGCTGTTGGCGGGAGTGATGCCGTCCTTGGCCAGGCGCTGGAAGAACCCGTCGAAGGCCTGGTCGTAGGCTTTGAGTTGGGCGACGTATCCGGCTTCGCCAGGGCCGTAGGCGCTGCCGCCGGGGTAGCGGTCGTGAGCGTCGGAGATGTAGCCGTAGGTGACGGGGACGCCGGCTTCCTGCATGGTGGCGAGGTAGCCGAGGGTGTTGTCGGCGGACATCGAGTCGAAGCCTGGGAAGCCGGGATTGCCGGCCTTGTCCGTGACGGGGACTCCGCCGATCGCGCGGACCGGGCGGTCGGGGGAGATCACGGCGTCGACGCTGTGGGCGCCGTAGAGGGCCTGGTATCCGTGGTAGCCGCCGGGTTCGTCGGGCAGCAGGTCAGGCCGGGCGGAGGGGTTGGCACAGCGTGCGGAGCCCTGCGCGCAGTGGACGCCGATGCCGACGATGTCGGCCTGGGCCCGGACGGGGTCGGCCTTGGCCTCGGCGGCCTCGGGCGAGTTGGGGCCGAAGACCTTGGCGACGTCGGAGGTGGTGTTCTCCAGCACGGTGTTGGCTGTCGAGACGGAGCCGAAGTCGCAGCCCGCCCGGGTGTAGGCGGTCCAGGGGGCGGGGGTGTTCCGGCCCTCCGGGGTGACCATCGTCGGCGCGGTGTCGCTGGGGGCGGGGGTGGCCGGGTCGGCGATGCCGTCGGTCCAGTAGGCGAAGGTCCGGGCGGAGGCGCTGGTCCCGTCAGGCTTGTAGTAGCGGTAGGAGTTGGAAACCGGCTGTCCGTGGTTACCGCCGTACAGGCCGGTGAGCTGGGTGAGGATGTCGTTGCCGGTGTGCGCGATCAGCGGGGTGTGGTGGGAGGTGTCGACCGTCCCGTTGTGCTCCAGGAAGTCGAGCAGGTGGGGCATCTGCTCCAGGTCGGAGGGCACGTTCGGGTTGTCGCGGGTGAAGTGCACGTTGTCGAACGTCAGGTAGATGACGTGGTCGACCCGGTGGTCTCCGGCCCGCATGACGCATCCGCTCTCGCGATGGCGGGCGTCGGGGCGCTCGCCGGCGGCGAAGGCCTGCGGGACGGCGAGCAGGCCTGCGCCGAGGGCCGCGGCTGCGGCCAGGGCGACGACGGTGGGGCGTCGGGTGCCCATGCTGACTCCTTGTGGGGCGGGGATGAGGATTGGGGCGCGCGTGAACAGCGGCGCACGGGCATGGTGATGTGCGGGCACGACGATGTGCGGGCACGGCGGCGCGCAGGAAGGACAGCGCGCGGGGACAGTGCGCGTCGACCGGGTGACGATCCGGCGAAGTGGACGAAAGGTTGCCACAGTCTGAACTCGCCGCAACAGTCTGTAGAAGGCAATCGGCTCGATATTCCATCTGCTGAGACGCCGTTCGTTCGGCGTCGCGCGTAGACCATGCGCGTAGACGTTCCTTGACCTGCCTGGTTCACCGACCCTACGGTGCGGGGCAGCACGGAGCCGCCGCGCCGCTCGACGGGCGACTCGCGCCCCTCGTGGCGCGCGGCAGAAGGAGCCAACCCTCATGCGCAGAAGTACCTTGACGTCACCTGCCCGCGGCCTGGCCACCCTTGCCGTCGGCGTGGTCGCCGGCGCGGCGGTGGCCGGCGGAGGACTCGCGTCGGCGGACGCCAAAGCCCCCAGGACCGACCGTCAGATCACGAACATGACCGACGAAGTGGCCAAGATCAAGGCGTACTACGGTGACACCGTCGACGCCAAGGGCGAGCACTGGCCGTCCCCCGACAGCAACTACGCCGTCCAGGTGCGCGGCATCGAGAACCGGGCCGAGAAGTACCTGGCCCAGCGCGCGAAGCGCGATCACGGCGACCGCAAGGCCATCGTCCTCGACGTGGACGACACCTCGCTGTCCACGTACAACTACGAGCTGGAGACGACCTTCGTCTACAACCCCGTCAGCAACGCCCAGTACATCGCCACCAAGACCATGCCGGCCGTCTTCGGCATGAACGACCTGGCGACCCGGGCGCAGCAGCAGGGCTACACGGTCTTCTACGTCACCGGCCGCCCCGAGTCCCAGCGCGCCGCCACCGCGGCCAACCTCGCCGCCGTCGGCTTCCCCGCCGCGGACCCGGCGCACCTGTTCATGAAGGACAAGAGCGCGCCTCCGTCCTACCTGAGCTGCGGCGCGAACTGCTCCGTCGTGGAGTTCAAGTCCGGTACCCGGGCCCACATCGAGAGCCTCGGCTACGACATCGTGGGCAACTTCGGGGACCAGCAGAGCGACCTGTCCGGCGGTCACGCCGACCGGACGTTCAAGCTGCCGAACCCGATGTACTACCTGCCGTAGTCGGGGAGTGCCGCTGAGCCGGCCCGATGCCACCCACCGGCGGCATCGGGCCATCGGCGCCGTCGCTGCCAGTGGCGGGCTCAGCTGCTGGTGACGCTGATCTCGGAGGTCTGCGTGCCGTCGGAGAAGTCCACCACGAGCGAGGCGGGGCCGGGCTGCTTCACCTTCATCGTGTAGCCGGAGGCCGGCACCGCGGACACCAAGCAAACGACGCTCGGGTCCACCGCGACGGTCGCCGTACCGCCGGCGGCCTGGTACGTCCTCATCACGGCTTCCTGGGAGCAGCCGGACGGACCACGGCCGGCCGACGGGTGCCGAGAACGGCCGGCGGTCGGTTCCATGCTGCCCATCGAGATCCTCGGGGTGGCAAGCGCCGGCGAGGGCGTGGAGGGCGCTTGCTCGGACGGAGCGGCGGAGAGGACGGCGCCGGCAGTCGGCGTCGGGCTCGCGGTGGCCGCTGGGGTCGTCGCCACCGGCACGGGGGTCACCGTGACGACGGTGGTGGGGATCGAACGGGCTGCCGGAACACCGGCCGTGGCGGGACGGATCACCACACGTACCGTCAGGGCGACCGCGGTGACGCCGATGGCCGTGCACCCCAGCCAGATGAGCGGATAGCGCAATGCGGGCTTCATGGGGACATCCTGGCCCATCGGTTACGGTGTGCCGCATGACGTCCGTCCTCGTCGTCGAAGACGACCCGATCATTCGAACATCGCTGCTCAACGCACTGACCGCGAGCGGCCACACGGTGCGCGGCGTCGCCGCCGGATTCAGCGCCCTGCAGGAGATCACCCAGTCCCCGCCGGACGCGGTCGTACTGGACCTCGGGCTTCCGGACCTGGACGGCGAGAACGTCCTGCGCATGATCCGCGGCCTGTCCCGTGTCCCGGTGCTGGTGGCCACCGCACGCGACGACGAGCGGGAGATCATCAGGATTCTCGAAGCCGGTGCCGACGACTACCTGGTCAAGCCCTTCTCCGGCGCCCAGTTGGCTGCCCGACTGTCCGCCGTGCTGCGCCGCTGCGCACCCGTGGCGGTCGGGGCGGAAGCTGCGGCCAGGGCGCACGGGCCGTATTCCGCTGCCGTCGGCGGGGCGTCGGACGCGGCCGAGGGGGAGCGGACCCCGGTTGTCGTCGGCGAGCTGCGCGTCGACCCGCTCGCGCGCACCGCGCACCTGGCGGGTCAGGAGATTCGGCTGACGCGCCGTGAGTTCGACCTGCTCGCCTTCCTGGCAGAGAACGCCGGGCGGGTGGTGTCCCGCAAGCGGATCCTCGCCGAGGTGTGGCGCCAGCCCTACGTGGACGAGCAGACCATCGACGTCCATCTCTCCTGCCTGCGGCGCAAACTCGGCGAGCGCGCCGCGAGGCCGCGCTACCTTCACACCGTTCACGGCGTCGGTGTGAAGCTGGTCTCTCCGCTGTGAGAGCCACCCTGGCCATGGTCGCGTTGGCTGTGACCTCCATGGTGGCGCTGTCCTTCCTGATCCCGCTCGGTCTGTTGTTGAGCACCCAGGTGCACAGTCAGGCGACGCAGTCGGCGCAGCAGCGCGCCGCGGTACTGGCACCCGTTCTGGCGGTCTCCACCGATCCGGCGGCGGTGCGCCAGGTGGTGGCGGGCCTCGACGCGTCGGACCGGCTGTGTGTCCATCTGCCGGATGGCACCGCGATCGGTGTCGGCCATGCCTCCGAGCGGCAGCTGAGCGCGGCGGCGGCCGACCGCGAGTCGGCGGGCCGGGACGTGCCCGGCGGCTGGGACTATCTGCAGCCCGTGCTGCTGAGCGGCGACCGGGTCGCCGTGGTCGAGGCGTTCGTGCCGGAGGAGGAGCTGGTCCGGGGGGTGGCCACCGGCTGGACGGTGATGTCCGTGCTGGCCGCGCTGCTGGTGGCCGGTTCGGTGCTGGTCGCCGACCGGCTCGGCTCCAGGGTCGTGCGGTCCTCGCGCGGCCTGTCCCAGGCTGCTAACGCGCTCGGGGCGGGCGATCTGGACGTCCGGGTGGAGCCCGCCGGTCCCAGGGAGCTCCACGAGGCGGGCTCGGCGTTCAACGCGATGGCCGAGCGGATCGTCCAACTGCTGGACAACGAACGGGAGCTGATCGCCGATCTGTCGCACCGGCTGAGGACACCGCTGACCGCACTGCACCTGGCCGACGAACAGGTCGGCGATGTGCCTGGGGCGGAGCGGATGTCCACCGCGATCCGCCAGTTGGAATCCGAAGTGGACTCGATCATCCGCACTGCCCGGACGCGGCCCGCCCGGCACCTGTCCGGGCAGCAGGACGGGGCTTCGAAGGCACGTCCCGCTCGGCGGGACGACGGGGGCTGCGAGGTCTCCACAGTGGTACGTCAACGGGTCGGTTTCTGGTCGGTTCTGGCGGCGCAGCAGGACCGGGAGTGCGTCTTCACGGCCACTGATATTCCGACGACCGTGGCCCTGTCGGCGGATGAGCTCGGCGCGGTCGTGGATTCTCTGATCGGCAACGTCTTCCGGCATACCGCCCGGGGGGCGGCCCTGCGCGTGAGCGTCCTGCCCACAGCGCGGGGTGCCTGCCTGGTGGTCGAGGACGACGGGGACGGGATCCCGGATCCGGACCTGGCCCTGTCGCGGGGCGCCAGCACGGGCGGGTCCACCGGGCTGGGCCTGGACATAGCCCGGCGCGCGGCCTCGTCGACCGGTGGTGAGCTGCGAATTCTGCGCGGTGCGGCGGGTGGCGCCCGGGTGGAGGTCGAGCTCGGTCACGCCACGGCTCAGGACCACCGGGCCGCCGACGCCGGCCGTCCGGGGCGGGGACGGTGGCGATGGCGATGGCGACGCCTGACAGGCGGGTGAGCAGAACCTTAGGGGTTCTTTAGGGCCTTCTGCGAGCGGCGATCCGTGCGTGTCTGAGTTGCCTACGATCGGTCCCGTCGGCGGGCCCTCCCCCGGGGCGGCCGACTCGCTCCGTCGGCGAGGGGCGGCACACTCCCCGCCGTTCCGTCACCGGCCGTCGAGCGCTCGCGGGCGTCCCTGTTGTGGCATGCCGTTCAGGGACGCCCGCCCGGACGAGAAGGCAAGGACCGATCCTGACCATGTTTGCTGAAGCGGCGCCGCACGTGCTGTCCGCGCTCCTTGGGGCGCCCGGGGCCGGAGCGGCCCCGATCCCCGGCTCGCCGCTGGACGCGTACGAGAAGCACGTGACGTACGACCCGGGCGTTCACAAGATCGCCCGGCTGATGGCGTTGATCTCCTACGTGCTCATGGTGGCCGCGGTCGTCCTCGGCGCAATGCTGCGCATGCGCTGGTTCCAGCGGATCGTCAACCGGCCCAGGGTGTCCGGCGCGCACATGACCATTGCCCTCTCCGCCCTGATCTTCGGCGGGGTCCACGGGGTGACCTTCCGCTACCAGCCGGTCTGGGAGATCGGCGTGCACGAGCTCGTCGTACCGTTCGCCGGCAGCCTGCAGAGGATCCCGGTGGGCTTCGGCATCCTGGGCACCGAGCTCGGCATCGCGGTCGGGTGCTCGGTGTGGCTGCAGCGCCGCTTCGGGTACCGGCGCTGGCTGAGGTTCCACCAGCTCGGTTACGCGGCTTTCGCACTCGTCTGGTTGCACATCTTCACCGTGCATCCGGAGCCGCGCCACTTCGACCGAGTGGCGGTGGCGGTCGCCGCCGGCGCGGGCACCTGCCTCTTCGTCTTCATGACCCGGGTGCTGCCGTCGGAGTCCAGGCTCCGACGGGGCGCCTTCGGCAACGACCCGGGCGACGCACGGTGATCGGGACGCCGGGGCCGGTCCTGCCTGCGCCGACGCCGGTCCACGCCGAGCCCGTCCGTCCGACTCGGCCCGAACTCGTGTCCGAGAGCGGGCCGGTGAAGGTCAGCGTGGACAACAGCCGCTGCCATGTCTACGGCATCTGCCAGCAGGAGGCCCCCGAGGTCTTTCGGATCTCGGAGAGCGGCTCCTTGCACTACACGGCGAACCTCTCGGCCCGGCTCGCCGCCCAGGCCCGCCAGGCGGCGCGGTGCTGTCCGATGCAGGCGGTCACCGTCCGGGGCAGTGCGCGCCCCGGTGCGGGGCGCCGCTTCGGTCGGCGCGGTCCGAGCGCATCGTCCGGTGGTCAGCGGATCGTGGTCGCCGGTGGCGGCCTGGCCGGGCTCAGCGCGGCGGCCCGCCTTCGCGAACGCGGCTTCGACGGTGAACTCGTGGTCGTGGGTGAGGAGTTGCACCGGCCGTACAGCAGGCCGCCGCTGTCGAAGCAGTTCCTCTCCGGCGAGCTGGACCGCGCGGACCTCGCGTTCCGGGCCGACGAGCCGCTGGACGCCCACCGGCTGCTCGGCACCCACCTGACCGGGCTCGACCCGGTGAACCGGTACGTGCTCCTCCGGGGCGGTGAACGACTGCGCTACGACGGACTGGTGATCGCCACCGGCGTCGACGCGAAGCGGCTGCCGGAGACCCCGGTCCCCAGCGAACGCATCCGCACCGTGCGGACGCTGGAGGACGCCGATGCCATCCGGCGGGCCGTGTACGTGGCCCGCGCCCGCCGCGTTCTGATCCTCGGTGGTGGCTTCGTGGGCTGCGAGCTGGCGTGCACGTTCCGGGAGATGGGCATGGACGTCACTCTCGTGGTGCACAGCGCGCCGCTGCTGCGGAGGGTGTTGGGCACCCGGCTCGGCCGGGTGGTCGGGCGCATCCAGGCGCGGGCCGGCGTCGACGTCCGGCTGAGCACCCGGATCACCGAGTGGACCGACACCGGTGACGGCCTGCGCCTGCGCCTGGACGACGGCGGGACGGTCGAGGCGGACTTCGCCGTCCTCGGCCTGGGCGGTGTGCCCCGGACGGACTGGCTGACCGGCAGCGGACTGGACGTCGCCGACGGAGTCCTGTGCAGCGCCGGCTGCCACGCCGTGGACCTGGCGGGACGGCCCGTCCCGAACATCGTGGCGGCGGGCGACATCGCCCGCTGGCCCAACCCGAGGTTCGACGCCGTGCCCCGCCGGGTCGAACACCTCATCCACGCCGTCGAGATGGGCCAGCACGCCGCGGACTCGCTGCTGCTGGGGCCCGACCGCGCGGCGCCGTTCACCCCCGTCCCCAGGTTCTGGTCGGAGCAGCACGGCACGCGCCTACAGGCCGTCGGGCTCCCGGCGCTGGGCGAGCGGATCGAGGTCGTGGCGGGCTCGCTGCGCTCCGAGCGCTTCATCGCCACCTACCACCGCCACACCCCGCTGGGTGAACAGACGGTGGCCGCGGTGGCGTTCGACATGCCGAGGGAACTGCTGGACCACCGCGACCGCATCGGCTCGATCCGTCCGCGGTCCTCCCCGCCAGCGCCGACGGCGGCGGGCGGAAGGGGCTCGCGATGAACCATCGGGCACCTCGGCGCCGACGCCGGACCGACCTGCCGCCGGGCGGGCCACTTCGGTTGCTGCTGGGCCTGCCGGCCCGGCTCGGCATCCGCCGACCGTTCATTCTCATCGCGACGGCCGCGGCCATGGGCCTGTACGCGCACGTCCTGCTCGCCGCGCCGCCCATGCCACCGAGCCGGGTACCCGTGCCCGCTGCCACCCCCCGATAGGAGGCCGGTGGACCCGCGGATGCGCGCCCATGCGCCACCCGCTCCACTCCCGTGCCCTGCCAAGAGAGGAGTCCCATGCCTGTCGTCAGACAGCCGAACCGCCACCGCCGTCGCTTTCGGGGCCGCCGGTTCGCCGCGCTGAGCGTCTCGCTCACCGGTGCGCTCGCCGTCGGCGCGGCCATGCTCGGCGTGTCCTACGCGGGCACCCGGCCAGCGACCCCGCCCCGGTGGCGAGCACAGCAGGAACGGGCACGGATGGATGACCTCTCCCGGCGGCCGCCCTGGCGGCCCCGTCCGACCCGGTGGGATGTCCCCCTGTCCTGCCGCGCCCGGTTGACCGGCGACGCCGACCGGCCGGGCGCGGCAAAGGAGAGACCGATGAAGAGAACGGACGACAGATGCTGACTGCGAGCGGGCCCGCGGTGCGGGCGTGGTCCGAGGACGACGAGACGACCGCTCGGCTCCTCACCGAGGCGCTGCTCCTGGCCTACAACATCGTCGGGCGGGCCCTCGATGGGTGTCCGGGCACGGATGAGGCGGTGCGTGCCGCCGTGGCCCGGCCGGCGGTGGTCCGGGCGAGGAAGGCGCACGGTGGTCCCGACGCCCCGGCCCGGTTCCGCGTGCGGCTGATGGCGACTGCGGTGGACGAGGTCCGCCGGCACCGCCTGGCCGTCCGGGCGATGTCAGCGGCCCCAGGCGGTGGTGGGCCGGAGGAACCGGCCCGGCCCACCGTCGACTTCGTCGACCTGACGGTCGTACGCCTGGAGCTGGCCGGCGAACGGCGAGAGATCGCGGAGGCCACCCGGTGGCTCGGCGACACCAGGTGGAACGTGCTGGCCCTGTGGTGGCTGGAGGCCTGCGGCCTCCTGGACCGTCCAGAGCTGGCCGAAGCGCTGGACCTCTCGCGCCAGCAGGCGGCGGTACTGCTGGACCGGTTGACGGCCGGCCTCGCCGCCGCCCGCGTTGCGCAGCGGGCGCTGGCGGCCGTGCCCGGCTGCGGAGAGCTGAGGGCCCTGGTCGAGTCCTGGAGCGGCGTGCCGGACCCCGGCTGGCGCGAGCGGATCGCCGGCCACGCCTCCGGATGCGTGGCCTGCTTCCGGTGCTCCGGTGCCCTGACGCCGGCCGAGGACGTCCTCGGGGGACTGCCGCTGGTACCCCTGCCCGGACTTCTCACGGCCGGGGCGTCGGTGGGCGCGCCGGCGGGCACAGGGCACCGCCGCAACCGCCGTTCGGGCAGGCGGCGGACGGTCATCGCGCTGCCGACCCGTGTGTGGGTCTCGCTGTCGGCAGCAGGAGCGGTGACCGGCGTGTGTGTGCTCGCCGCCCTCTGCGGCGGCCCGGTGCAGGCACCGTCAGCCGTGCTGGTGGGCCCGGTCGACGCGATGGAGACGTCGGCGGCGCGTTCCACGCTGCCCGCGGAGCCCACCGCCGTTCCCGTCGCCGGGCCCGCCTCGGTGGCCTCCGCCGCCGTTCCCGCAGGGGCGCAGAGCCCGTCCGGGGGCCCGTCGGCCATGCCGTCGGTCACCTCGTCGCCCACGCCGTCCGCCACGTCGTCGGTCTGTCCCTCCCCGCGCCCCAGCACAGCCCCGCTGTCGCGCCCGCCCACCGCACCCACGCCGTCGACGATCGGTCCCGACCCGGCCCAGGGGCCGGCCCACCAGATGGTCACGATGGTGAACGCCCAGCGCAGGGACCTTGGGTGTGCTCCCCTCCGCACCGACGCCCGCCTCCAGTCCGCCGCCCAACGGCACGCCGACGACATGGCGGCCCGGCGCCACCTCGGCCGCGACGACTCCGACGGTGCGGGGCCGAACCGGCGGATCGACGACGCCGGCTACCCGTGGACGGCGGCGATCGAAGCCAACGCCCGCGGCCAACAGGACGCCGCCACGGTGATGTCGGACTTGACAGCCGATCCGAGCGCCCGAAGCCGCCTCCTCGACTGCGGCTTCACCGACATCGGGGTCGGCGTCCACCCGGGCGACGGCGGCCCGTGGTGGACGCTCGACCTCGGCACCGCGCGATGAGTGGGGCGCATCAGGCCCTCCTTTCGAGCTCTGTGATACGGACCCGACTTCCGTGTGGACGCGTGGGGACAGGGGCAGGTCGGGGCAGCGGCACGTCGCCGCCGCCTGCTCATGGGAACAGTGTTTTGTTTCCGGCAGTTTGACGAATTGTCACGGCCAGTGGACCGGCTGCCTGGTGCTGGTGGAACCTACACCCGGGTGCGGCTGTTCGATCCGGCCGGATGGCGGATCGCACAGTGGCCCTGGTCACCGGCCGGGCCTCTAGAGTTTTGGCAACCCGATGCCGGCACCCGCGACCCAGGCGGGATCAACGCCCCCGGACGTCTTTTCCTCGCCCTCTCCACCCTGGACACCATCCCCCGTCACCAGGACCGTCGCACCGTCGCGCCCGGTCCGGAACGGCGCTGTCCACGCACCACCGGAGGTACCCATGCACGCGCACGGCGAGTCCGAAAACGCCACACCCGGCCCCGCGCCGGTCCATCCTGTCGATCAGGTGCTGCCCGCACCACGGTTGGCGATCCTCGGTCTCCAGCACGTCTTCATCATGTACGCAGGCGCTGTCGCCGTCCCGTTCATCGTGGGCAGCGCACTCAAGCTCGACCTCCACACCATCGCGCTGCTGGTCAACGCCGACCTGCTGGTCGCCGGGATCGCGACGATCATCCAGGCGGTGGGCGTCTCCCACCTCCTCGGTGTCCGGCTGCCGGTGGTGGCCGGTGCCACCTTCACCGTGGTCAGTCCGATGATCACCATCGCGTCCAGCCACGGACTGCCCACGGTCTACGGCGCGATGCTCGTCTCCGGCGTGTTCGGCCTGCTCATCGCGAAACCGTTCGCCAAGATGATCAAGTTCTTCCCGCCGCTGGTGGCGGGCACGGTCATCGTGATCATCGGGCTCTCGCTGATCGGCCCGGGAGCAGGCATGATCGCCGGACACGACACCTCGGCCGCCGACTACGGGAAGCTGTCGCACGTCGCGCTCGGCTTCGGCGTGATCGCTCTGATCGTGCTGTTCAGCTGGCTGCTGCGCGGCTTCCTGGGCCAGCTCGCGCCGTTGCTGGCGCTGGCCCTCGGCACGCTGGCCTCGATCCCGCTGCACCTGTTCGACCTCAGCGGGGTCCGCTCCGCGGGCTGGTTCGGCATCGCCTCGCCGTTCCACTTCGGCGCGCCGCGGTTCGACGCGGCCGCGATCGTCTCGATGTGCATCGTGATGCTGGTGACCTACACCGAGTCCACCGCGGACATGCTCGCGGTGGCGGAGATGACCGGCAAGGAGCTGACCGACGCGGACATCGCGCGCGGCCTCGCCACCGACGGCCTCTCCGCTGTGCTCGGTGGCTGCATGAACTCCTTCCCCGACACCGCGTACGCGGAGAACGTCGGCCTGGTGCAGATGACCGGGGTGCGCAGCCGCTGGGTGGTCGCGGCGGCGGGCTGCTTCCTGCTGGTGATGGGCCTGGTGCCCAAGGTCGGTGCGGTGATCGCAGCCGTCCCCGAGCCGGTGGTCGGCGGGGCGGCCCTGGTGATGTTCGCGATGGTCACCGCGGTCGGCGTGCAGACGCTGAGGAAGGTCGATTTCAACGGCAATCACAACCTCCTGGTCGTCGCTGTCTCGCTCGGTGTCGGCCTGTTGCCGGCGGTCGCCACCGACCCGTACGGCAACGAGGTGTTCTTCCGGCACTTCCCCGCATGGGCGCAGACCGTCTTCGGCAGCCCGATCACCCTGACGGTGATCCTCGCCTTCACCCTCAACCTGCTCTTCAACCACCTCAAGCTGCCGGCCCTCCGCCCCGCGGCGACCTCGGCCAACTCTCCCGCCGCCACGGAGGAGGACCCGGTGCCAGTGGCGGAGGACTGTTCGGCGTCCTGCCCACGGCGCATCGCCTTGTCATCGAACACCTACTTCTGGGAGTCCCCGTATCCCGGTGTCTCCGCAGCGCGGAGCGGACAGTGTGGATGCGGCCGTCGTTCACGGTGAACTCGCCTTGCCGGGGGCCCGCCGCCGTGGTTGTCGCGGGTCAGGACGGACCTGTCCGCCGGTGCGGCCAGGCAGCTCAGCAGGCCCTGGCCCGCGCGGCCTTCCCCGGCGCAGGCCGCCTCGGCCGCCTCCAGGTCGAAGCCGCCGCGAAAGACCGGCAGATTCAGCCAGGTGCCCGCGGCCAGGCGGCGGCTCGCCGTGGCGGGACTGGCGTTCGAGGCGATGGCTGACCGTACTGGCAAACTCCTCGATTCCACAGGAGAGCTGATCGGCAGTCGGTCGCATCGGCTGAGGACACCGCTGACCGCGCCGCGTCCGGTCGGCGGGCACATGGGCGCAGCGCCCACCCGCGAGCGCGCGGCGACGACCGTCGAGCGTCTGGAGAGCGAGCCCGACTCCCTCACCACTGAGGCCCGCAGGCTGCCGGTTCCCGGACGGATGCCCCCGTCCGGGAACCGGCCGACCTCTCTCGCACCAGTACCACCCTCACCGATCGCGCTGCCGACCGCATGAGGAGTGGGCCCACCGGCCGATGCCCCGGCCGCGCCCGCCGAACCCGTGGCGTCGTATGTACGTCGCCCCTTCGACTCCACCCTGGACGCGTTCAAGGCCGTCACGCCACGCCGCTCCGGTTCGAGGAGATGTGCCGCGGGCTGCTGGAGCGCGACGGGTTCACCAACGTCGAGCGGGTCGGCGGTGCCGGAGACCTCGGTGCTGACGTCGTCGCCACGACCACCTGGGGCGGAGGGTGGTGCTGCAGGGCAAGCGGTACGCGACTCCGGTGACGTCGGAGGCCGTGCAGAGGTTCAACGGCACCGCTCGGCCAGTGCACGGCGCTGCGGTCCCGGTTGTCGTAGCGCTCAACGGCTTCACCGACCCTGCGGCAGCCTCCGCTACCCAGCAGCGCCTCCGCCTCATCGCCCGCGAGCGCCTCGCCCGCTGGGGCACGCCAGTACCTCTACGACGTCCTCGACATTGATCGCGACCGGGAGGGGCCTGCCTGATGGCTTGAGCGCGCCGAAAGGGCCGCACGGCCGCATCGTGCCCGCGCGAGCCGGGGTTCCTCCGGCCGGTTCGTGGCGCCGGGACGGTTCTGCTGCTGGTCGGGGTCGGCGGGTGCAGTGGCCTTCGTGACTACGTGGGTGCGCGGGACTGTCACCGGGAGGCGGGCGGCCTCGGCCACTCAGTACCGTCCGCAGCGGCATTCAGGACGTCCCCGAGGCGGAGCCAGGCGTTGGGGCCGGAGTTGCTGATCGGGCTGTCCGCGAGTCGTTGCCAGGCCTGGTGGTCGTCCCCGAGCGTGCCGACGACCAGGGCGACCACCGCGGGGTGCGTGCTGTCATAGTGGGTTCCCCTCGTCTTGAGTGCCGTCCAGGCCGGTAGGGCGAGGACGGTTTCGCTGGGGCAGCCGGGCAGGGCGAGGATGTGCCGGGCCCACGTTTCCCGGTTGGCGGGGTTGCCGCCGAGCCTGCTGCGGAGTTCGTGGGTGAGGGCGTGGAGGGCCTGCGGCGGGTTCGAGTGACGGGCGAGGACCTCGGAGAAGGACGGCTCGTGCCGGTAGCCGCCGTGCCAGGCGAATGACAGCAGGGCCTTCTCGACGAGTGCGTCGTCGCCGGCATGCCGGTCCAGGTACTCGTCGAGGACTTCCGGGGCGACGGCGGACAGGGTCCGGGGCGTCACCTGTGTGGGATCGCCAAGGGCCGCGCGCCGTACGGCGGGTTCCTGCGGGAGCGGGTCGGCGACGATCCGGGTGATCGCGGCGAGGAGTTCCGTGAACTGTCGCTGGTCCTCCTGCGCCCGATAGTCGTAGGAGCGGGGACGGGTCGGGCTGCGATGGGCGTCGCGGATCATGAGCTGGACCGTCTTCTTGACGGCAGGTGTCACTTCGGAGAGGTGGACCAGCATGGCGTGCACCCAGCGGAGGTCGGCTGCCCGGCTGATTCCGAGGGAGTCCGCCGGCTGCCAGGTCCGCAGCGCCTGCACGGCGGTTTCGGCGAAGCGCCGCCCCAGTTCCGTGAGTTCGTCTGCGGGTGTCAGCCAGGTGTAGGGATCGCCGTACGAGGGCTTGGCCTCGGAGGGGTTCAGCACGAGGCGCCACCGTCCTTCCGCCGCGCCGGCAACCCAGGCGACGGCGGCCCTGGCACCCCACGTGGCCCGGCGTCCGCCATCCTTCAGGTAGAAGTCGATGCTTCTGCGGTCGCTCTCGCCGAAGGAGGCGAGTTCAGCGGCAAAGCGCTCCCGGGCCTCCTCTGCCGAGGACCCTTCACAGAGGAATCGGCATACCCGGGTCACGGTCATGGCACCGGCGAAGCGGTCGAGATCTTCCAGGGCGATCCGCCTGATCAGATTGGGTGCGACCATCCAGGGCAGGCTACCGAGCAGTTGGTCCCGGATCACGTGCTGCGCGTCGGTGCCCTCGGTGCGGCTGATGAGTCGGACGTGCCGGTCAGGGTGGCGCTTGAGGACCAGCGACCACATGGTCTCCCAGGCGGCGAACGCCGTCTTGATGCGGTCGGACCAGGCGTCGGAGCTTTCGTTGTCGTGCTCGCTGTAGTCGGGTTCGTCGGGGAGGAGGGCGACTGCGGTGTCGAACACGTCGTCGTGAAGGTGTTGCGTCCGCAGGACCAGCTGGGCGGACGTCGGCTCCTTGATCAGGTCCGGCGTTATGCGCGGTCGCTGCGGAACCCGCCTGCGCAGCTCGGCGGCAACGAGCTCGCCTAGTACCGGCGGTCGGTTGGCGGCGCCGAGGGAACCGAGTTGACTGTCCGTGCAGCGGTGCAGGGCGTTGGCCCGCAGGGCCTCGCTGCATTCGGGGTGGGCGAGAGCGAGGGCCATCAGCCCGGTTGTCGTCCCGATGAGGTACTCGGACTCGGTCTCGGCCTGCCGCAGTCCGTTCGTCACCGCGGCCTCCAGCAGCCAGGCAGGTGCCGTCTCCCGGTAAGGCCTGGTGAGCAGTGCTTCGAGGAGCTTTCCGTGCTGCCGGTCGTCGGCAGTTGTGCGTGCCTGGTCAGCTGCCATCCGGGCCACAGCGGACCCGGGTTCGGCGCTGGCCGCGATCGCGACCAGGAACTCCATGGGCAGCCGGGAGCCGTTGGTGGTCATTCCTTGCTTTCCTCCCCGGAGACGAAGCGTCGTGCTCATCCTGCTCCATCGCTCTGACACCTCAGGCTGCTGGGTCCGGCATGAGGTAGCCGGTGAGCCTGATCTGTCATTCGCAGAGGACCTGGGTGTAGCCCTCGGGTACGGTGTCTGGCAGCAGCACCCGGTCCGGGCTGCCCACAGCTTCGGCCGACAACCTGCCCAACAAGCACCACTTCCTGGTGGACCTGGAGCCGTTCGGCCTGCAGAACGACAACGAGGTCTGCTACGCAGCCGACCGCATGTACGGCCTGATCGAGGGCACCGTGCACCGTCCCGGTGTTGTCCCGGTCATCCCCGTCGAGGACTGGATCGTCGTTTGATCACGCCCTGACGGAGCGTTTCACACCTCCAGCTCGGCCTCGATCCGCCGGATCTGGTGGCGGGCCATCGCCAGGTTGGCCCGCGCGCGGTCCAGGACGAGGTAGAGGAACAGGCCGCTGCCCCCGGGGCGGGTCAGCGGCCTGATCAGGTGGTACTGGTGGGTGAGCGTGGTCAGGGCGTCCTCGATCTGCTCGCCGTGCAGACCGAGCGCGTCCAAGGAGCGGGAGGCGGCACGGAACATGTCGGTGCTGCCAGCCGCCGCCAGCTCCACGTCCTGGGTGGAGCCGAGCATGCCCAGGGCCATCCCGCTCCCGGCGTCGACCACGGCAGCGCCGAGCGCCCCGTCGATCGTCATTGCATCCTTGAGGGCACTGTCGACGTTCGCCATCTGCTTCTCCTCACCAGGTCGTTGACTTCGCAGGCTACGGATGAGGGCGGCTTCTGTCGGGGCAATGACCGCTGTTGATCACTATCACCCCCGTATCGAGCAATCGGGCACTTGCAATGATCGCAAGTTGAAGAATTCTTCAAGTTCATAGATGATGCTGCCTTGTATCCGGCAGGAGTGTGGCCAGGGGGCGGCAGCGTCCGTGGCGAGGAGGGGCACATGAGCGACGTGTTCGACCAGGAGCTTCGCGAGCAGCTCGCCGAGGCCCGCCGGCAGCGGGCAAGCGCGCAGGCGGCAGGGGACGAGGACGGCGCCCAGGCGTACGCCGGACGCATCACGCAGCTCCTGCGGATCGCCGCCCACCACGGCATCGAGGTCGAGCACACCACCGGGGAACAGGAAGAAGACTGAGCATGGCCGTCCCGCTCTACCAGGCCAAGGCGGAGTTCTTCCGTACGCTCGGCCACCCGGCGCGCATTCGCGTATTGGAACTGCTCCAGGACGGTCCGCGCCCAGTTCGCGAGTTGCTCGCCTCGATCGAGATCGAGCCGTCCAGCCTTTCCCAGCAGCTCGGCGTCCTGCGCCGCAGCAACCTGGTCACCGCCACCCGCGAGGGCAGCACCGTGGTCTACGCGCTGAGCACGCCGGACGTCGCCGAGCTGCTGCGGGCCGCGCGCCGCATCCTCACTGAGATGATCACCGACCAAGGGGCGCTGCTCGCCGAGTTGCGCGGGGCCGACGTGCAGGACGTCCGGGAGAAGACCGCGTGAGTGCCGTACAGCCGACCCTTCTGAACCGTGCTGCCGGACGCGTCCGCGCTGTTCTGCCGAATCGCGCGGTCCTCGCCACCATGGGCCGCTCGCCGCGCAAGGACCTGCTGGCCGGCCTGACGGTGGCGATCGTGGCCCTGCCACTCGCCCTCGGCTTCGGGGTTGCGTCCGGGGCGGGTGCCGAGGCCGGGCTGGCCACCGCTGTGGTCGCCGGGGCGCTGGCCGCGATATTCGGCGGCTCGAACCTCCAGGTCAGCGGCCCGACCGGGGCCATGACCGTGGTCCTGATCCCGATCGTGCACCAGTACGGCACCTCCGGCGTGCTCACCGTCGGTTTGATCAGCGGTGCACTGCTGATCGCTCTCGCCCTGGGTGGCGCCGGCCGCTTCATGGCCTACGTTCCCGCCCCGGTGGTGGAGGGCTTCACCCTTGGCATCGCCGGTGTGATCGGGCTCCAGCAGGTGCCCGCCGCGCTCGGCGTCACGAAGGGCGACGCGGAGAACGTCGTGGTCGTGGCGGCCCAGGCCGTCGCGGACTTCGCCCGCCACCCGCACCCGGCGGCGATTGCGGTGGCGCTCGGCGTCGTCGCCGTAATGCTGGCCGGCGCCCGGTGGCGCCCCGGCATTCCGTTCTCGCTGCTCGCCGTCGCCGCCGCGACCGTGGTGGCCCACTTCGTCCACCTGGACGTGGCGACCATCGGTCACCTTCCGGCCGGCCTGCCGCTGCCGTCCCTGGGGTTCCTGGACCTCGGCGCCGTTCCGCATCTGCTCACCGCCGCCTTCGCGGTCGCGGCGCTGGCGGCGCTGGAGTCGCTGATGTCAGCGACCGCCGCCGACGCGATGAGCGTCTCCGAACGCCACGACAGCGACCGGGAGTTGTTCGGTCAGGGAGTGGCCAACCTGGTCGCCCCGCTGTTCGGCGGCGTCGCCGCCACCGGCGCGATCGCCCGCACCGCCGTCAACGTCCGCTCCGGCGCCGCCTCCCGGCTCGCCGCCCTGGTGCACGCCGCCGTGCTCGCCGTAGTCGTCTTCGCCGCCGCACCCCTCGTGCAGGACATCCCGCTGGCCGCACTCGCCGGCGTGCTGATCGCCACCGCCGTCCGGATGGTCGAGGTCGCCTCGCTGCGCGCGCTGGCCCGCAGCGGACGCGGCGAGGCCGCCGTCCTGGTCCTCACCGCCGCCGCCACGCTGGCCTTCGACCTGGTCACCGCCGTCATCGTCGGCCTGGCCGTCGCCGGGATCCTGGCCCTGCGCCAGGTCGCACAGTCCGCGAGGCTGCAGCAGGTACCCCTGCACGACGGTCTCCCTCCGGCCGACCACCACGAGGAGGAGCAGGCACTGCTCGCCGAGCACATCGCCGCCTACCGGATAGACGGCCCGGTGTTCTTCGCCGCCGCCCACCGCTTCCTGCTCCAGCTCGCCGAGACCGCCGACGTCAAGGCCGTCATCCTGCGCATGTCCCAGGTCACCGCCATCGACTCCACCGGCGCCCTCGTCCTCGGCGACGCGATCAGCAAGCTGGAGCGGCACGGCATCCTGGTCCTGGTCTCCGGCGTCAAGCCCGGCCACCGGCGCACCCTGGACGCGCTCGGCGTCCTGGACGATCTGCACGCGGCGGGCCGGGTCTTCGCCCACACCCCCGACGCCATCGCCCACGCCCGCACCCAACTGCACACCGCCGGCGTCCTGGCCGACGCCACGGCATGAAACGGAGCCGACCGATGACCGCACCCAGCGAGCCCCGGCGGTGAAGCGCCGCTGGGGACGCCGGAACTGGCGCGAATGGGACGACGTTCCGCCCGCCCGCGAGGACCCGCCCATCGCCTCCGGGCGGCACCTCACGCTGTCCCTTCCGACGCTCCCGTCCTCGATTCCGCTGGCCCGGCACACCGCGCAGATCCGCTTCACCGCGTGGGGCCTGCCGCGCGGCGCCGCCGTCCTGGACGCCGCTCTGCTGATCGTCACCGAGCTGGTGACCAACTGCGTGCGCCACGCCGCCGAGCGCTCACCCCAGCTCGGGCTGACCGTGAGCGTGGGCGACAGCTACCTCGAAGTCCTGGTGGCCGACCAGCACCCCCGCGTGCCGGGGGTGTCGGCCGGCGGCGGCCTGCAGGTGATCGCCGAACTCGTCTACGACTTCGGCGGCCACCTCGCCATCGCCCCCTCCACCCTGAGCGCGGGCAAGACCGTCCGCGTCCAACTGCCCCTGCCCGCCAAGCCCGCACCCTGAGCCCCACCCGGAAGGACACCGTTGCGCTTCGAGATCACCCCCTACGATGACCACGGCACCCCCACCACCCCCGACGTCGTCGACCTGCCCGCCCTGCGCGAACGCCTCGCCCGAGCCGCCGTCACCGGCGAGCGCCTGCACATCCGCCCCCGGCCCCGCCACGACCGCCCCGTCACCCGACACCAGGAGCACCGGCCATGAGCGACGCCACCTCGGAGGAGAAGAGCCGGCGCAAGGCCATGCTGATCCGGGCCGGGGTCTACATCCTAGGGACCCACCTGTTCGCCGGCTTCGTCATCCTGCTCTTCGCCCTCGGCAACCGCCACTGAACCCCGTCGCCGAACGAGCATCGAGCAGACGTCCTGTGTCCCGCCCTATCCAGTCGTTGACCCGCGCAACCGCTATCCTGCGCCTGCTCGCCGGCGGTGAACGCCGACTCGGCCTCGCGGAAGTCGCCACTTCCCTGGGACTGGCCAAAGCCACCGCACACGGAATCCTCCGTACCCTGCGCGAGGAAGGGCTCGTCGAACAGGACCCCGGCAGCAGTAAGTACCAGCTCGGAGCCGAACTCCTGCGTCTCGGCCACAGCTACCTCGATGTGCACGAGCTGCGCGCCCGCGCCCGGCCGTGGACGGACGACCTTGCCCATGTGTCGCAGGAGGCCGTCCACCTCGGTGTGCCCCACCAGCACGGGTTGCTGATCGTCGACCACGTCTTCCGGCCCGACGACAGCCGCCAAGCCTTGGACGTGGGCACCATGCAGCCGTTGCACGCCACCGCGCTCGGCAAGGTCCTGCTGGCCCACGACCCGTCGTTGCGCCGGAACCCACCTGGCCGGACCTGTGAGGCATTGACCCTGGGGAGCCCCACGGATGGCGCGGACGTCGCCGCCGAGGACGTGCTGATCCGCGAGCGCGGCTGGGCCGGCTCGATGGATGAGGCATGGGCGGGCACCGCGTCGGTAGCCGCGCCGGTCCACGACCGACCGGGGAACGTGGTCGGGACAGTGGGCGTCAGCGGCCCAGTGGAACGCATCTGCGACGGCGGGACCGTACGGCCCGGCCTGGTGAGCGCCGTTCGGGACACCGCGCGGGCCATCTCCCGTGACCTGGGCGCCGGGTTGCACTGAACCTGAAGGCGCTCGCGCGGCCCGCCGCGCCGGGGCCGATCCATGCCGAAGGGCGAAGCGGAGGCATGAGCGCGGGACGGGTTAGAGCGTCCACCAGTAGAGGAGCCCGAAGGTCCTTAAAGTTCGGCGCCGACGAGCACGGGCTCGTTGACGAGACTCACGCCGAACGCCGTGTGGAACCCGTCACGGACCTCGCGCGCGAGGGCGAGGGTGTGCTTGGTGGACAGGCGGGCTGGGCCGCTGCCGTGGCCCTTGGCGAAGCCAGCCTTTTCGATCAGCCAGGCCGCCGGGACCTTGGTGCTGCCGTCCGCGGCATCGAAGGCTGGGGGTGTCACGTCAGGGCCGAGGCGGTCGTAGACGCGAGTGAGGAAATCCAGGTACTGGACCGAGTCGAGAACAGGGTTGGTGAAGAAGGAACCAGCAGACCAGGTGTCGTGGTGTTCTGGGGCCAGCACCATGCCCTTGCTGGCCCGCAGTGCCCGCACATGCCTCCAGGCCGTGCTCAGGGGCACGCGCTCGTCCTGCTGAACGCCCAGCGACCCCGCCACCTCCGCGTAGCGGACGGGTGTGGACATGCCGCCAGCGTCCTCCAGGGCGAAGCGGACGTGCAGGACGACGTACCGGTTCGGTTGGCGTTTGAAGGTGCTGTGGCGATAGGAGAAGCCACAGGCCGCGTTGTCCAGAGTCACGGTCTTGCGGGCCATGCGGTCGTAGGCGACGACCTCAGTGACGGTATTTGCGACCTCTTCGCCGTAGGCGCTGACGTTCTTGTCCGCGCGGAGTTTGACGGGTCGGCGCCGCCGTGGTCCCCCGCGGGACCGGACCTCTAAGCCTTGATTGGTGCGGCCGACCTGGCGGCCTGCTCGATCTTCGCGCAGTAGGCTGCACGGGCTTCCTCGTCGATCTGCTTCTCGTGTTCGGCGCGCAACCCGGTCCGGCCGTCGAGGCCCTCGCGCAGGATATCGGCGTGCCCGGCATGCCGGATGGACTCGCCGAGGACATGGACCATGACGGCGAACAGGTTCGTGTCGGCATAAGGCTCCGGCCACCACGGCACGTGGCCGGGGGCGTCAAGGGGAAGCTCGTTGATCGTCGCGTCCGAGCGTTCCCACGTGCGCCGGTAGAACCCGATGATCTGATCGCGGGTCTCGTCCTCGGCCGCCCACAGATCGCTGCCGTCGGAGTCCTGCCACCGGGGCAGCGGTTCCGGGGAAGGGCGGTCGAAGACCTCGCCGAAGTACCTGGCCTCGACGGTGGCCACGTGTTTGACCAGGCCGAGGAGGTTGGTCCCGGTCGCTGTCAAAGGTCGGCGGGCGTCGTATTCGGACAAGCCGTCGAGCTTCCACAGCAGCGCCTCGCGGTCCCGCCGCAGTCTCCCGTGCAGGTTGTCTTTCGCGAATCCATCGATCATGCGGCATGAGCCTGCCATGGGCTGCTCGTGATCTCAAGATCCCGTACGTGGTCCGCAACGACTGGCAGAGCCGAGGCCTGGCCATGGCCGCCGCCCTGACCTGCTACAAGAAGCTCGCGAAACTTGCCACGTGAGACAACCTCTTTAGTGGTCGTAGACGGTCAGGGCGCGCATGACGTGCTGGCCGGTGCGGTCGTTGTGCCAGATTGCGGCGGTGAGCGCGAGGACGCGTTGCAGGACCCGGACGGCACTCCGCCGAGGGTGCGGCCGCGGTGTCATTCGAGGTCGAGTTGGCCCTTGAAGGTCTCGTTGATCGATTCGATGACCTGCCGCAGCGGCTCAGCGCGAACGCCACGGGCAGGCCGCCCAGGGTGCAGACCAGGTGCAGCCGAAGGCCCCAGAAGTACCGTGCGTGGCTGGCACAGTAGCCGTACTGGGCCCATCCGGCCAACGGAGCGTTTGACGGTCTCGCGGGAGCGTCCGCATTCGACCGGAGTGGAGTCCACCACCCACACATCGTCGGTCCACAGCGTGGTGTCACGGGCGAGCACGCGGGTGACGCGGCGGATGAGGTCGGCGGCCTTGCGCAGCCGCTTGTTGCAGTCGGGCTGCTTGGGTAGGTAGGGGAACAGGTGCCGGAGGTGGGCGCGTGCGTGCCGCAGCCAGCGGGCCTCGGAGGTGAAGCCGAGCATTGCCTGCATCATCGCCAAGGTGACCAGCTCCGGGTCGCTGAGCTGCGGCGCGATGCCCACGACCGGCCGCCGGGGAGCGAGTTGCGGCGAATCCTTCAGATAGGTCGTCGGTCTTCACATAGAGTGCGGTCGCGGAGGGAGTCCAACTCTGTCTTCACACACCGATGCTGGACTTCCTCGCCGCCTCCGCGCAGGGACCTGCGGGTGATTGCCCGTTCACGGCCGCTTCCGCGATCGACGGCAGGTCCTGGCCTGCAGGCCCGGCGTTGCGGGCTGGCCGTGCCGACAGCACGCGGGGGCCGGATTTCGCCGTAGGCCCCGACGGTTAGGCTCAGGATCCATGATCTTGCTGAGCGATCCCCAGGTGATCAATATCCCGGTGCACGACTGCGGCGAGCCTCTCGCAGAGATCGCCTCCGTCCCGGCGATTGCACTGGACCCCCGGGAGCGTGACCAGGCCGGGGCCTACGGCCGGGTCAGGATCGGCGTGCTCGAGCGTCTGCGCTCAGCATCCGAGAGGCTTCCCGATGGCGTCAGGTTCCTCGTCATAGAAGGGCATCGCAGCAGCACCGAGCAGGCGCGGCGGTTTGCCCTCTACGAGGACCGCCTGCGCCGCTCCGGCATCACCGACCCTGCCGACCTGCGGCGCCAGGCCAGCGCCTTCGTCTCCCCGATCGAGGTGGCGCCACACTGTGCCGGCGCGGCCCTCGACCTGACGCTCATCGATGCCGATGGCGTCGAGCTGGACATGGGTGGTGCCGTGAACGGCCACCGCACCGGAGACGAGAAGTACTGTCCGCTGGACGCCTCAGGACTATCAGACCGAGCGCGCCACAATCGCGACCTCCTGGCCCGAGCCATGGGCGGCGCCGGCTTCATCAACTACCCCACCGAGTGGTGGCACTGGTCCTACGGCGACCGGTACTGGGCGCTGATCACCAAGGCCGACAGCGCCATCTACGGACCAGCCTGACCACCTCGAACCAGCGGGACCTCAGTACACAGTCACCGACATCCCTTGGAATCGATCATCTAGCGTGTAGCCGGTTGTCGCGATGAGCAGCGCGGTCCCCTCGAAGCCCTTGTCGCCAATGATCAGATTGCTGCCGCCGCCGATGATGAGCAGCGGCTCACCGACGGCATCGGCAGCGCGCACTGTCTCGACGATCTCGGCGTCGGTGGTCGCGGCGACCAGTCGGCGGGCCGGTCCGCCGAGGTGGATGGTGGTCAGCGGGGCGAGGGGGATGTGGAGTTCCTGCGCGGCGTCAGACTGGGTGGTCGTTCAAGGAGATGGCAGCAGAGGGCCCGGCTGCGTGATCCCTCTCCCGTGTTCGTGGCCGTCGATGATTTCGAGATGGCCCGCGGCTGGTCCGGGATAGCGGCGTGGAGATTCTGCCGGACGACGTGAACCGGACGGTTCCCGGTAAGTGACCGACCGGGTCGGCCGAACTCCTGTCAGCAGTAGGCCGACCCGCCGGATCCCGCTTCTGATGACAGGTCGAAACCGCGACGCCTGGCGCTGCGTTCAAGGTCCTCAAGGTCCACGCCGGCCAGCGCCCAGGCGTCGCCCTGCTCGGCGGCCCTCGCCTGGGTCCGTCGCAGCTCGACGGCCCGGCGGCGCAGCATCTCCTCGGACCCGTCGTCCATCCGCTTTCCCCTGTCGCGCTTGGCGGGACCTGGTGCGGCGCCGCCGGGTGGCCTCCACCGCAGGAGGCGCTTCCGGGGGCCTCCCGTGCGACGACTTTATCATTTGCTAAGATTCGCAACTGCGAGGACAGTGAAGGGAGCCGGAGTGCGTATCTCACCGGGCCGAAGCGCCGTGGTGTCGTCCGCTCCGTACCTGGTGCCGGACGGGTCGTGCTGCACCGCGCCAGGTGTGCGGCACTACCGCCGATGGCCCGGGCTTCCGCTCCCCCTGCTGGTCGGCGGGGCTGTCCTTGTGCTCACCGCCGCCCTTGCGGTGTGGTGTCTCCGACGGGAGGGCGGCGGTGAGCATGCAGTGGGAGCTTGAAGAGATGGATGGCGTCGGTGTCCTTCGGCTCACGGGGTACCTCGGCGAGCGGGTGGTGCACCGGTTCCACGGTGCGTTCGACTGGGCCCGCGCACGCTGCACGGGCCCGCTGGTGATCGACCTGTCCGGCTTGCTCGGCTGGAGCCAGGAAGGCGAGGCGGCGATCGTCGACGCCGCCGGCCGGCTCGGCACCGACCGTTCCCCACTGATGTTGTGTGGCCTTCGCGACCGGGCGGCGCCGCTGTTCGCGACCGGTGCCGCCCTCGGCCTCATGCGCGTTTGCTCTGACCTGCAGACCGCGCTGGCAGCCCTGGGCGTGACCGCCGACTCGCGGCCCCGACCATGAGCGATCCGCGACCTTCCCGCGGAGCTCGCCTGCTCTGACGATGGACTTCACCCCGGAAGCCGTGAGTTTGCGGGCAGCGATAAGTGACTTGCCCCGGCCGGACTTTCTCTCCAGAATCCGGCCCATGAACGATCTTCCCAGGACGGACTTCTCCGTCAAACCCGTGCTTGTCGGACGAAAGGTGACCCTGCGTCCGTTCCTGCTGGACCAGGACGCTCCGGCCCTGCGTGCGATCCTGCAGGACCCGGAGGTCGGCCGGCTGACCGGCAGCGACCACGGCCCGGTCGAGCCGGAGCCCTGGAACGAGGCCGCCGAGAAGCAGATGCGCGCCTGGTACGGCACCCGGCACGAGCAGTCGGACCGGCTGGACCTCGCCGTCGTCGAACGGGCGAGCGGAGTGTGCGTGGGCGAGGCCGTGCTGAACGAGTGGGACGGCGGCAACCGCAGCTGCAGCTTCCGCATCGCCCTGGCCCCGGCCGGACAGGACCGCGGGCTGGGCACCGAAGCGGTACGGCTGATCGTCGGTTACGGCTTCGAGCGCCTCGGCCTGCACCGGATCTCGCTGGGGGTGTTCGCCTTCAACCCGCGCGCTCGGCGCGCCTACGAGAAGGCGGGGTTCGTCGCGGAGGGCGTCAAGCGCGACGCCCTGCGGTACGACGGAGCCTGGGTGGACCAGATCACGATGTCGATTCTCGGCCCCGAGTGGGAACGGCACCGCGGCCGCCCCGCTGTCGCGCGCTGACCGCCGCAGCCGCACCCGCGAAGGCCGGTCGGGGCGCCCTTGGCGATCACATGAACTGCACAATTGCTAAAGTCGGACCAGATAGAGGTCCGCTTTCGAGCGCTGATGGAGACGGTGACGACGTGAACGCCGAAGCCCCCACCCCGCCTCCGGTGATCAGCGTCCCGCTGTACCAGCTGAAGGCCGAGTTCTTCAAGACGCTCGGCCACCCCGTGCGGATCCGGGTCCTGGAACTGCTGAGCCAGCGAGAGTACGCCGTCGCCCAGATGCTCCCCGAGGTCGGCGTGGAGGCCGCCCACCTGTCCCAGCAACTCGCCGTGCTGCGCCGTGCCCGGCTCGTCTCCTCCCGCCGCGAGGGCTCCACGGTCTACTACCGCCTCACCACCCCCGAGGTCGCCGAACTCCTCACGGTCGCCCGGGGCATCCTCGGCGACGTCATCACCGGCCAGGCCGAACTGCTGGACGATCTGCGGACGACCACCTGAGGCCGCCCTGCCGATAGCCTGCCGGGCATGATCATCGAGATACGCACCTACCGTCTGCACCCCGGCACCCGGGACGAGTTCGTCCGCGTCATGCGCGAGGAGTCCGTGCCGCTGCTGCGCGCGCACGGCATCGACGTCGTGGACTGCGGCCCGTCCCTGGTCGACGAGGACGGCCACGAAGAGGCCTACCTGATCCGGGCGTTCGCCTCCCTCGCGCACCACCGCGAGCGGGAGGACACGTTCTACGGCAGCGACGCCTGGCGCCTGGGGCCGCGCGAGGCCATCGTCTCGCGCATAGCGAGCTGCCACAGCATCGTCGTCGCGGCCTCCGAAGCGGCGATCACGGCGCTGCGCCGCTGAGCCCCGGCCGCCCGTTCCCTCGAAGGGCTGAACCGGCCGCCTGGCATGCTGTTCTATGAAGCCCAGCAGTTGCTAATCTCCGAAAGTCCGCAAGGCAGTCACGTTCCGCGAAGGCCTGCGCACGCAGGCGGACGGAATCGGCTGCGGGGAGAGCCCTTACCGGGGCGGAGAGGTCGGAGACGTGGGTCTGCTGCGCAAGATCCGTGACACCGGACGGATGGCCGAGCCGGCCCCGCCCGCACCCACCGCCGAGGACGTCCCGCCCCAGGCCCGCCCCCTCGCCGGCTCGGTGCAGGTACGGCATGTGGATGCGGGCTCGTGCAACGGCTGCGAGATCGAGATCGGCGGCGCGTTCGGCCCGGTCTATGACGCGGAGCGGTACGGGGCCCGGCTGGTGGCCTCGCCCCGGCACGCGGACGTGCTGCTGGCCACCGGTCCGGTGACCCGCAACATGGCCGAGCCGCTGCGCCGCACCTACGAGGCGGCGCCGGAGCCCAGGCTGGTGGTGGCAGTGGGTGACTGCGCGCTCGACTGCGGCCTGTTCGCCGGTGCTTACGGCGTCGAGGGCGCTGTGAGGGACGTGGTGCCGGTGGACCTGGAGGTGCCGGGCTGCCCGCCCGAGCCGGCCGCGATCGTGGCGGCACTGCGCAGGGTGACCGGCCGGTGACCACGATCGGCCCGGCCCTTGGCGTCGCGACCGCGCTGGCCGCCGCCGGCAGTGCCGCCGCGCTGCTGGTACCCGAGCGCGGGCGTGCAGCGGCTGTCGGCGTGTGCACCGCCGGGGTCGGCGCGGCCGGCGCGGTGGCGGGGGCGGCGGCGCTGGGCGGCGCCCACTGGGCGGCCCGGTTACCGGAGTTGCTCCCACTCGCCGGGGTCGACCTCACCGTCGACGCCCTCTCCGGGCTGTTCATGGCCGTCTCCGGCGGCGTGGTGGCCGCGGTCGCGGTGTACGGGATCGGCTACACCGGCCACGGCCTGACGGCCCGCCCGGTGCAGGCGGTGCTCCCGGTCTTCGCCTGGACCCTGCTCCTGGTGCCGACCGCCGCGAGCGTCGCCACCTTCCTCCTCCTGTGGGAGCTGATGGCGGCGACCTCGCTGCTGCTGGTGCTGGCCGAGCACCGGCACCGGCGCCAGGTCCGCGAGGCCGGGCTCTGGTACGCGGTGATGACCCACCTCGGCCTGATCCTGCTGCTGATCGCCCTGCTGCTGTTCGCGGCCCGCGCGGGCGGGCAGTCCTTCACCGCCCTGCGCGCCGCTGCCGGCGCCCTCTCACCCGCCGTACGGGGCACGGTGTTCGTCCTGGCGCTCGCCGCATTCGGGTCCAAGGCAGGCATGGTGCCACTGCACGCCTGGCTGCCCCGGGCCCACCCGGAGGCCCCCAGCCACGTCTCCGCGCTGATGAGCGCCGCCATGGTCAACCTCGGCGCCTACGGCCTGGTCCGCGTCGGCCTCGACCTCCTCGGCGGCGGGCCCCGCTGGTGGTGGCTGCTGACCATCGCCCTCGGCGCGCTGTCGGCCGTGTACGGGATCGTCCAGGCGGCCGTCGCCACCGACCTGAAGCGCCTGCTGGCGTACTCGACCTGCGAGAACCTCGGCCTGGTCCTGCTCGGCGTGGGCGCGGCCGGGCTGTTCTCCACCGGCGGCGACCAGCCGCTGGCCGCGCTCGCCCTGGCCGCGGCCCTGCTGCACGTGGTCAACCACGCGGCGTTCAAGGCGCTGCTGTTCTGCGCGGCCGGCTCGGTGCTACGGGCCACCGGCACCCGGGACCTGGACGCCCTCGGCGGGCTGCGCGCCCGGATGCCGGTCACCTGCGCGCTGTTCGCAGTCGGCGCCTTGGGCGCGGTGGCGCTGCCGCCGGGCAACGGCTTCATCAGCGAGTGGCTGCTGCTCCAGTCGCTGATCCACGGCCTCGCAGTGCCCGGCGTGGCCACCGCGGTGGTGCTGCCGGTGGCGATCGCCGCGATCGCCCTGTCCGCCGGCCTGGCGGCGGCGGCCTTCGTGAAGGCCCTGGGCGTCGGCTTCTTCGCCCGCCCGCGCAGCACCGCCGCCTCCTCGGCCGTCGAGAGCCCGCGGGCCATGCTGACCGGCCTGGGCCTGCTCACCGCCGCCTGCGCCGCGCTGGCGCTGTTCCCCGGGGTGCTGGCCGACGCTCTGGCCCGGGCCACCGCCGCGTCCGGGCTCGCCGGGGGCCATCCGGTGGACGCGCCCGGACTGCACCTGCGCCTGGCCCAGGTGTCCGGGGTCCTCGCCCCGCTCTGGCTGGCACTCGCGCTGGTCGCCGCCGTCCTCCTGCTCGCCCTGCTGCTGCGGCTGGCGGCCCGCGAGCCCCGGCGCAGGCAGGCCCCGCTCTGGGACTGCGGCGCGGGCGCGCCCACCGCCCGGATGGAATACACCGCGACCTCCTTCGCCGAGCCGCTGCAACGGGTCTTCGACGACGTCCTCGCCCCGGAACAGGACATCGACGTCACCCCGGTGCGCGAGGCCGCGTACCTGGTGGAACGCGTCCGGTACCAGCGGACGGTGCCCGACCGCATCGAACACCGGCTCTACCGCCCGGTGCTGGCGCTGCTCGCCGAGGCGGGCCGGGCAGCCCGCCGGCTGGCCGACGGCAGCGTCCACCGCTACCTGGGCTACGGATTCTTCGGGCTGATCACCCTGCTGGTCGCGCTGGCGGTGACCCGATGAGCGAGCGATGGGGGCACCCCCGTCCGAAGGCTGGGGGAGAGGCGGGCACATGAGCGCCGTCGGGGCGGCGGCGATGGTGGCCCAGACAGCCGTGGTGGCGGGCGGCGCGCCGTGGCTCGCCGGGCTGATGCGCCAGGTCCGGGCCCGCCTGGAGGGCCGCGCCGGGCCCGGCCTCGGCCAGCCCTGGCGCGACCTGCGCAAACTGCTGCGCAAACGACCGGTCACCGCCACCGGCACCGGGTGGGCCTTCCGCACCGCCCCGCTGCTGCTGGTCGCCACCACCGCCGTGGTCGCCACCCTGGTACCGCTGGCCTCGACCGACACCCCGGTCAGCGACTCCGCCGACCTGATCGTCGTGGTCGCGCTGCTCGCTCTGGGCACAGTCTCGCTCGCGCTGGCCGGTCTGGACACCGGGACGGCCTTCGGCGGCATGGGCGCCTCCCGCGAGATGACCGTGGCTGCCCTGGTCGAACCAACCCTGCTGATGGCGGTCTTCGCACTGTCCATCCCGGCCGGCTCCACCAACCTCGCCGCGATCGTCGCCGGTGCCGCCCACGACCCGGCCCGGCTCGCCACCCCCACCGGGCTGCTCGCCGCCTTCGCCCTCGCGGTGGTCGTCCTCGCCGAAACCGGCCGGCTGCCCGTGGACAACCCGTCCACCCATCTCGAACTCACCATGATCCACGAGGCGATGGTGCTGGAGTACGCCGGGCCGGACCTCGCGCTCGTCGAACTCGGCGCCCAGATGCGGCTGACCGTATTGCTCGGCCTGCTCGCCTCGCTCTTCACCCCGTGGGGTATCGCCACCGGCGCCGGGGCGGCAGCCGTCCTGCTCGCGCTGCTGCTGTTCGCCGTCAAGGTCGCGCTGCTCGGGGCACTGCTGGCCGCGGCCGAGGTGTTCTGGGCCAAGGTCCGCCTGTTCCGGGTGCCCGAACTGCTCGCCGGCTCCTTCCTGCTGGCGCTGCTGGCCGTGGCCTCCTCCTACTTCCTCACCGGAGAGTGAGCCCGTCGATGAATCCCTGGACCCGAGGCCGATGAGCGACGGAACCTTCACCCAACTACTCGACCTCGCCTGCGGAATCCTGCTGCTCGCCGCCGTGCTGGTGCTGTGGCGGCGCGAACTCTCCGCCATCGTCCGGGTGTTCGCCGCCCAAGGCGCGGCGCTCGCCGCCATCGCGGCGCTGCTCGCCGTCCATGAGCACCGCTGGGACCTCGTCGGGGTGGCCGCCGGCATCGCCGTCCTACGGGCCGGCGTGCTGCCCCACCTGATGCGCCGCGCGCTCACCGCCAGCGGCGGCACGCAGGAGACCACACCTCTGGTCAACGTCGCCGCCTCGCTGCTGACCGCCGCCGCGCTCACCCTGCTCGCGTACGCCGTCGCCCGCCCGCTCACCGAACTCGCGCCCTCGCCCGCCACCCGAGCGCTGCCGGTCGGGCTGGCCGTCGTCCTCATCGGCTTCTTCGCCCTGGTCACCCGCCGCCACGCGCTCTCCCAGGTGGTCGGCTTCCTGCTGGTCGACAACGGCATCACCGCCGTTGCGTTCCTCGCCACCTCCGGCGTCCCGCTGATCGTCGAACTCGGCGTCTCCTTCGACGTGCTGTTCGCCGTCCTCGTCCTGCAGATCCTCACCACCCGGATGCGCGCCGCCTTCGGCAGCACCGACCTCGACGACCTGCGAAGGCTGCACGACTGATGCCCCCCGATGCCTCCGCGCTCCTGCTCACCCTGCCGATCGCGACGCCCGCCGCCGTCGCGGCCGGCTATGCCGCCACCGGCTGGCGGCCCGCGACCGCGTGGGCCGGGCTGCTCTCCCCGGCCGCGATCCTGGCCTGTGCCGCCGTCCTCGCCACCGACGTGCCCGGTCACGGCCCGCGCTCCGAGTACGGGGGGCTACTGCGCGCCGACGCGCTGGCGGTGTGGATCCTGCTCGGCGTCGGCGCGGTCGGCGCGCTGGCCTGCGCTGCCGCCCCCGCCTACCTGGCCGCCGAGCGCGCCGGCGGGCACGCCGACGAGGGCTCGGCGCAGCGTTTCGGCGCCCTCGTGCACCTGTTCCTCGCGGCCATGGCCCTGGCCACCCTCACCGCCAACCTCGGTGTGCTCTGGGTCGCCGTCGAGGCCACCACCATCGTCACCGCCTTCCTGGTCGGCCACCGCCGCACCCGCGCCGGCGTCGAGGCCGCCTGGAAGTACGTGGTCATCTGCTCGGCCGGCATCGCCCTGGCCTTCCTCGGCACCGTCCTCGTCTACTACGCCGCCCGGCACGCCGGCATCTCCGAGGCCAAGGCCCTGGACTGGCCGACCCTGCTCGCCCACGCCGACCGCCTCGACCAGCGCACCGTCCGCCTCGGCACGGCCCTCGCCCTGCTCGGGTTCGGTGCCAAGGCCGGCCTCGTCCCGCTGCACGCCTGGCTGCCCGACGCCCACAGCCAGGCCCCCGCCCCGGTCTCGGCGCTGATGTCCGGCGTCCTGCTGGCCGTCGCCTTCACCGCCGTCCTGCGCTACAAACTGATCGCCGACGCCGCACTCGGCCCCCACTTCGCCCGCAGCATGCTGCTCTGGACAGCGCTGATCACCCTCGCCCTCGCCACCGCCCTGCTGCTCGGGCAGCGGGACTACAAGCGCCTGCTCGCCTATTCGAGCATGGAACACATGAGCCTTATCGCGCTGGCCGCCGCCGTCGGCAGCCGGCCGGCGCTATCCGCCCTGCTGCTGCACATGGCCGGCCACGGGCTCGCCAAGGGCGTCGCGTTCTGCTCCTCCGGGCACATCCTGCACCTGACCCGCACCACCCGGATCGGCCGGGTGCGCGGCCTGCTCGCCCGTGCCCCCGCGCTCGGCGGCACCTTCGGCCTGGCCGTCCTCGCCCTGCTCGCACTGCCGCCGTTCAGCCTCTTCGCCTCCGAACTCGCCATCGCCCGCGCCGGGTTCGCCTCCCCACTCGGCTGGGCCACCACCGTCGCACTGGCCCTCGTCCTGGCCTCGTTCGCCGCGATCACCGCCCGCACCGCCCGGATGCTGCTCGGCCCCCGACCTGCCGGCGCGGCGGCGGCCCCGGAGCGTGCCGGGTTCGCGGTGTGGGTGCCACTGGCGGGCGGACTCGCCGTCTGCGCGGCCCTCGGCGTCACCATCCACCCGCTGAACGAGCTGCTGACCGCCGCCGCGCAGATCGGAGGCCACTGACCGTGCCACCCGTCCAGCACGCCACGATCGACCTCGGCCCCGCCGAACTCCCCGGTCAGACAGCCGACCTGCTCGCCGCCGGCAACCGGCTCGCCCTGGTCGCCGCGCACCACGACCCGGGCGAGATCCGCGTGGTGTACCTCTTCGTCCAGGGCCCGCCCGACACCCGCACCGAACTGCACGTCCACCTCGACCCGCGGTACCCGGCCGTGCCCAGCCTTGCCGGAATCTCCTTTCCCGCAGGCCGGTTCGAACGGGAGATGCGCGACCTGCACGGCATCGTCCCCCTCGACCACCCACTGCCCCGGCGGCTCGTCCGCCACCCGCACTGGCCGCGCGGCTGGTACCCGATGCGCCCGGACGCCGGACCGCCCCCGCCGTTCGGCGAACCCGAAGGCCCGTTCCCCTTCCTCACCGTCGAGGGGCCGGGCGTGTACGAGATCCCGGTCGGCCCCGTCCACGCCGGCCTCATCGAACCCGGCCACTTCCGCTTCTCCGTCGTCGGCGAGACCATCCTCAAGCTCAAGGCCCGCCTCTGGTACGTCCACAAGGGCATCGAGAAGCACTTCGAGGGCCGGGACCCGGTCGAGGCCGTCGCCCTCGCCGAGCGCGTCAGTGGCGACACCGCCGTCGGCCACGCCCTCGCCTACTGCCTCGCCCTCGAACACGCCACCCAGACAGTCGTGCCTGCCGAGGCCCGGGCCGCCCGCGCTCTGCTGCTCGAACTCGAACGCGTCCACAACCACGTCGCCGACCTCGGCGCCCTGTGCAACGACGTCGGCCACGGCATCCTCAACGCCCACGCCTGGCGCATCCGCGAACAACTCCTGCGCCTCAACCAGGAGATCACCGGCCACCGCCTCCTACGCGGCGGCATCCGGCCCGGCGGCTGCGCCCTGCGCGCCCTGCCGTCGCCGGACCGGCTGCGGGCGGTCGCCGCCGACGTGGCCGACCTGGTCGACCTCGCGCTCAGCCACCGCACCGTCCTCGACCGCTTCACCGGCACCGCCGTCCTCACCCAGGACGCCGCACGGGGCCTGGGCTGCCTCGGCCCCGTCGCCCGCGCCAGCAGCCTGCCCACCGACGCCCGCCACGCCCACCCCGACCACGACCACGGCGAGGCCCTCACCACCCACGTCCTGCCCGGCGGAGACGTCCTCGCCCGCTTCCGCATCCGCGCCCAGGAAGCACAGACCTCACTCACCCTGGCCGAGCGCCTCGCCGACAGATTGCCCCTCGGCGCCACCGCAGACCGGCCGCCTCCGTACGGCAATCACCGGCCAAGCAGCGGCAGCGGCCTCGCCGAGGGCTGGCGCGGCACCATCGCCACCCGGATCGAACTCGCCGCCGACGGCCGCCTGAGCCGCGTCAAGATCGTCGACCCGTCCTTCTTCAACTGGCCCGCCCTGCCGGTCGCCCTCGCGGACACGATCGTCCCCGACTTCCCCCTCACCAACAAGAGCTTCAACCTCTCCTACGCCGGCAACGACCTGTGACCCGCAGCGCCCAGCCGCAGCTCACCTCGGCCTGGCTGGGAGACGGCTACGCCCACCCCACCCGGTCCGGCGACCAGGCCCTCGCCCGAGCCTCGGCCCAGGCCGGCCTGGCCCTGGAGCGCACCTACACCGCCAAGACGCTCGCTGCCCTGCTCGGCCTGGACGCGACCGGCCGCCTGGATGGCGGCCCGGTGGTCTTCCTGCATACTCACGGCCCGAGGTGAGGCGGCGGCTGGGGGAGCGCCTGTCCGGCTGATCCTCCGGGATCGGCCGGTGGCGAACTGCCAAGACACTCTTTCATCTCCTGAGCAGACCTGAACGCTGATGGTGATTGCGCGAAGTCGGTGCTGAATACGGTCTCGCGGACCTTGTCCATGGCGACGCGCTGTTCGAAGGCTTCGGCGACGTAGGCGGAGAACTCGCCGGGGCCGACGTGCACGCGGACCGTCTCGGCGAGGCTCTCGGGCAGGCTGATCGAGTACATGGTGCTGCTGCCTATGGTTCTGATGCGACCCGTGGTGGTAGCGGTCGGCCGGCTTGCGGCAACAACGTCGGCCAGTTGTTTTCATCCGCGCCGCAGGTCTGGAAGCTCACCGTCTGGTTCGAGGCCTTTACGGCGGCGGCGCGGTTCCTTCACGCTTGATCGAGCAGCACCTGACATGTGCCACCGGTATTGAAGGGGGACGGATGTCGAAGGGCACCTCGGGGGAGTACTGGCACGCACCCGCATTGCCGAGCGTCTTCAAGCACACACTGCTCAGCCGTTACATACCGAGGTTCGGGGGGATGACCGGATCGCGGAGCGGCGGCGAGGTCGTGTACCTGGATGGGTATGCGGGTGAGGGCCGCTACGAGAACGGCGAGTCGGGTTCAGCCGGCAAGGTCCTGAAGATCGCGGCTGATCATCAGGCGAAAGGGCTGCTCCGCTGGACCTGCTTCTTCGCCGAGAGATCGGCGCCTTCCTTCTCCAACCTCGAAGCCCTCGTCGCCGAGTACCGTGGCCAAGGCGTCGACGCCCGCGCGTTCCACGGTGACGTCCTCGGCCTGATGGACGAGGTCCTGGCTACCGCGGTCGGCCGACCGCTGTTCCTCTTCCTCGACCCGTGCGGCCTGGGGCTACCGTTCGACACCTTGGTCGACATCCTGGCGCGACGCCGTAAGGAGACCTGGCCCCCGACCGAACTGCTGCTCAACTTCAGCATGATGGCGGTGCGCCGCATCGGCGGGAACTCGCACTCGGACAAGGGGAACGAGCGCACCAACGAGCGCCTGGACGAGGTCTGCGGCGGGCGGTGGTGGCGCGAGTACTTCGCCGAGGGCTACAGCCGGGACGCAGACGATGAGGTCGCCGCCGAGTACAGCGAGCGCCTCGGGGCGGCTACCGGCATGCACATGGTCTCCGTCCCGGTCACCAAGGCGCCCGGTCAGAAGGCGGTCTACAACCTCGTCTTCGGAACCCGGAGCAACCACGGTCTGTGGGCCTTCGGCGATGCCCACTCCCGCGCCCGCGACACGTGGTGGGAGGAGTTGGAACTCAACGAAGAGGCCGAGAGCGACGCGCTGTTCGCCGTGGCGAGTCTCCAGCGGCCTGACCCTACGAAGATCCATCAGACGGCGGTCCCGGCCATGGCCGAGAACATCGCCAACCTGCTGCGGCAGGGCCGGTCCTTCAAACTCGTCGAGTACACGGCCGAGGTGTTCGGTGAGTTCTACGGCCAAGTGCCCGAGAAGGTGGCCCGCCAGGCGGTCAAGCACCTGCGGGCGATGGGCGGGACCCCGAGCGACGGCACCGGCTCGCCGGTCCACAACCTGCAGGTGCTCCCGCCGATCAGGCCGTAAGCGGCAGCGGCATCTGGTCCCACGTCCGGCCGTCCAACAGACGGCCGCCGGCCTTGGGCGTGCGCCCGCCCCACTGCTTGAAGAAGAACGCCACGTTGTCCCGCAGGCAGGCGTCCCGCACGTCCAAGGCCCAGGACTCCTCCATCGGCCGATGACCGGGGCCCGACTCTCCGCCGACGATCACCCAGTCGATGCCCTGAAGGTCCAACCGGTCGAGTGGGCCGAGCAGCGGCTCGCACGACAGGAACCGCACGGCAGCGGGAACCGTGCGCAGGTCGTCGACCCGATCCAGCTCCGCCGAGCTCTCCACGGAGACACCGACCCAGACGTTCGGCGGCCACTCCAGTCGATCCGCGACCCGGCGCAGCCGGCGGGCCCGCTTTGTCAGCACTTGATAGGTGTGCTGCGGGGTGTCAGCCATGACCGCGAAGACGCGACGCACGAAGTCGAGCGGCACCTTCGCGTGGAACAGGTCCGACATCGAGTTCACGAACACCGTGCGCGGCCCCCTCCACCCGTAGGGGACGGACAGGGCATCGGGATGGAGGGCCAACCCGAACCCGGGCCCGGACGTGCGCGGATCACCGTCCGTCTGGTACTTCGCCGCACCCATTGCCTTGAGCCGCTTCGCCAGTGCCAGGGCGTAGCAGTTGCCGCAGCCGGCCGAGACGCGGTCGCAGCCGGTGGTCGGATTCCACGTCGCCTCCGTCCACTCGATCCCGCTCCGATCGCCCACTGCCCGCTCCCTCGCCCTGCTGCCCACGGGCCGGAGCCGCCGACAGTCACCTGACGCTGCCTACCATCCTCTGCTGACACACCTGATGTCGAACCAGCAGGCCAGACCCGCGCCCAGCACTGTCCCCTGCCCGGAGCTCAATCCTCGTCGCTGGCCTCGGGCCGCCAAGCGCGCAGCAGCGCCTCGACGGGAAGCCCTGTGTCCGGCGCCGCCAGTCGGCAGACCGGCATGGAACTCGTCGCGGTATCGAGGAGTTGCTCGGCGATCAGGTGAGGAACGAGCAGAGCGGCGGTGGCCTCGGGCCAGTTCACCGCGACCTGGTACGTGGCAATCACCGCGGACTCCCACATGCTGAGCGAGTCCGCGGCCTTCTCCTCGTTCGGCTCGCGGACGAGGAGCGGGAGCTTGACCGCGATGAGCTGTCGCGGGGCCTCGCTGTACTGCGAGACCCGGGCCCGGGCGTCCGAGACCCAGCCTGCCACGAGACCGTCGAAGGTGGCCTCGGCTTCCGGACGGCCCTTACGCCGCCGCCCGAAAGCATCGCTCACCACCGATGCGACGGCCCAGTCGTGCTCCTCCAGACGACGCCAGGACCACGCGGCCCGGCGCTCCCACGCGTACCAGGCACGCCGCACCACCTTGGGCGCGTCCTCGCCGAGGCCCGCGAACTCCTGACCGGGCGTGAATTCCGGCTCCGACAACAGCCGAACGGCCGCGGCCTCCACCAGGTTGGGCGGCTGGACCAGGGCGGCGAACGCCCATCGCTCCTGCTCGATGACCTCGGTGAGCCGGGCCTGCAACGGCTCGGCCCAGGGGCGAAGGTCAGGGAACGCCAGCAGTGCCTCGTTGCTGCGGATCATGCAGGTGTGCAGGCGCCGCCAGTGCTCCAGCCGTCCCAGCCGGAACTCCCGGGCCCTGGAGAAGCGCTGCCATTCCTCGTCGTCCAAGTCTTCGGCCTCCGACTCCTCCTTCTGGACACCGTCGCCGGCGTGCGCCTCGCTGTATCCCGTCCGCGGGTAATCGCCGGTCGCGAGAGCCAGGGCGGCGTCCGCCTGCGCGGCCTCGTGTTCCGGGTCGGGTTCCCGGTCCAGCCAGACCTTGAGAGAGTCCACGTCGATGACCGCAGCCCCGCGCTTCAGCAGCGGGCTGTCGGTCGGCAGCGACCAGCGGCAGCTGCCGCACAGCCGGCCGGCCGCCTCACGCAGCGGAACCTCGACACGAACGACCGACGAGGCTGAGCGCAGACTCCCGCAGTCCTCCGTGCCGTGGAGCTTTCCCTTGCCCGTCACGGAGGAATGACAGGCAATGACAACGTCCCCGGTGTCGCCGAGCGGGACCTCGGACGTGAACGTGTGGCCGAGCGGAACGACACGGACTGAGGCGGTAGTCAGCGGCATGTGGGAAGGCTGACGGCACCCACTGACAGCCGCCCCGTCTCCGGCAAACCACACACAGCGCAGACATCCGCGACCGATAATGCCGGAGCCACGGCTAGGCCAAGGCCTGCAGGCTACGCCGCCACAGGCATGTCACCCTCGCCGTCGTCCCCGCGGAAGCTCAGCCGGCCGGTTTCAGCGCGGTCGAGGGCCCTTGCCAGTGCACGAACAGCCTCGTCGGCGGAGTCCTTGAAGAGGTGGCCGTAGAGGTTGATGGTGGTGGCGAGGGTGGCGTGGCGCAGGGTCTTGGAGACGATGGCCAGCGGGACGCCTTCGGCGATCATGATGCTGGCCGCCGTGTGCCGCAGGTCGTGCAGGCCGATCCTGGGAAGCCCGAGCTCGGCGGTGCGTTTGCGGAGCTGGTCGAGGATCCACTGCGGCCGCAGCGGCGTACCGCCGGGGCGGGCGAAGACGAGGCCCTCCAACCGGCCGTCGGGGTGGGCGGCCATCTGGATGGCGGCCTGGCGGTGGAGGGCGGCCATGACTCTGGGGGAGAGGCTGGTCCAGGCGCGGCTGGCCTCGGTCTTGGGCTCGCGGAGGTGGATCTTCCCGTTGTCGATGGCGGCGAGGGTCCGGCGGACGAAGAGCTTGCGGTCCATGAGGTGGACGTCCGACCAGTGCAGGGCGAGGATTTCACCGCGGCGCATCCGGGACTCGATCAGTCCGTTGGACAGGCCGGTGATCAGCGCGGAGCGGATGGCGTCGTAGTGGCGTGTGATCGTGCGCTGGAGATCGAAGAAGGCGGGGATCCGGCAGCGGCGGGCCCAGCCGATCCAGGCGTCCAGGGCCTTGAGAGCCGCGGTTGGGCGGCGCTTGGCCAGGACGAAGACGGCCCGTAGGGCTTCCTTCAGCCGCCAGGCGCGGTGGAGCCGGGGGTCGGTGGCCGCGATCCAGGCCAGCTTGGCCGCCTGGCGGTCGATCAGGTCAGCGCACCCACACATGCGGCAGGAGAGCCTGATAACGGGCATCCATGTACGAACCTGAACCTGACGGGGCGTCGCGCTGGTTCGAGCCCTGCCGGCCATGACTGTTCATAGCGAGTGCCAACTCCTAATGATTTCAGTGAAGTTGAGAAACAAAGAAGCCGAGACCTTGAGGTCTCGGCTGCCGACACTACTTGACTGGGGGTCAAGGGGTCGCAGGTTCAAATCCTGTCGTCCCGACAGTATGTCGAAAGGCCGTTGGCTGGGAGAGATCCCAGGTCAGCGCGGCCTTTTGTGTGACATGGCGTCAGAATCGACAAGCAGTTGTTCGCATGCGGTTGGGGACCAGTTGGGGACCAAGTGGTCTCGAAGTGGTCGCGTCCGGAGGTTGGGGGTCTCTCTCTGGCCTCACGCCAGAGGCGTCGCGCGGCACCTTTCGGACGCCTCCGCAGGCCCGTTCGGGAACCTGCCTGCGACCCCTGATCATCTACGCACGGTGACCATCGGTGTGACCGCGTGAGTGGGAGAATCGGCCGACGACCAGGAGCGCGCGGGGGCGCAGGGTGCTGGCAGGCGAATTCCGGTACAAGGGAGCCGGTCCACTGTTGGGCGCCCGACGGCCCGGCGAGCTGGGGCCCTTCGGACCGTACGGATCGGGCGACCAGGCCCGACTCGGCGGCTGGTGGCCCGGCTCCTCGCGCACAGGCAGGAGGGGTGGACGTGACCTCCGCATCGGTTCACGGATATCCGTGAACGCGGGCGCTCGTGCGGTGCGGGGAACGAGCATCCCGGGATGACTTCGAGCACGCTGACCATGGCCGAGCCGATGCCTCGGTCGTCCACCGGCGGGGTAGTCTTCCGGCTGCTGCGCACTCTCGGCGACCCCGGTCCGGCCCGGGGGCCGAGGACGTCACCGTCGTCGGGCGGATCTCCTGGTGCCCTCGGTGCATCGTCTCGCCGATGCCATGTCTGCAGCGATCGGTTGACCTGACGATCCGCTCCGCCTGTCCGCCTCGCCACCACTCGGCTGTGGTCCTGGCGCGACGAAGACAGTGACGACACCTACTGGGTGCGCCACCTGGCCCGGTGCGTCGAATCCACCGCCGGGCCCTGATCCCTCGTGTCATCGGCTCTGCCGGCGACCTGCCCGACCTGGTCGGTGACGGGGCAGCGCGGTATCCGTACGGTTCGACGTCCCGATGCCCAGTAGCCCCCGGAAGATAGGGTTCGGTTCATGGAGTTCCAGGTCCTCGGCCCCGTGTCGGTCAGCGGGAACGACGGGCCGTTGCCGCTCGGGCCCGCCAAGCGGCGCAGCCTGCTCGCGATGCTGTTGCTGCGGGCCAATGTCGCGGTCTCCGTGGACACACTCACCGAGGCGCTGTGGGACGACGAACCCCCGCTGCACGCCCGTACCGTGATCCAAGGCCATGTCTCGCGCCTGCGGGCACTGTTGGCGGCCGTCGACGCATCGGCGTACGGCGTCGAGCTGAGCACGCGCGGCGCCGCGTACCACCTGGAACTGCCGGAGACGCTGCTCGACGCCCACCGCTTCGAGGGTCTGGTGGCGCTCGCCCGCCGCGCCACCGACCCCGGTGACAGGGCCGCGCTGCTCACCGAGGCGCTCGCCCTGTGGCAGGGCCCCGCGCTGGCCGGCGCCTACCCGTCGCCGCTGCTGCGCTCCGCCGCGCACACCTTGGACGAGGCGCGGCTCGCCGCGGTCGAGCTGCTCGCCGACACGTACGTCCTGGGTGGTGAACACGAGCGCGCTGTCCAGCTGTTGCGGCCGGAGACCGGGGCCCATCCGCTGCGCGAGCCGCTGGCCGCCCGGCTGGTCGAGGCGCTGCACCGCGCGGGGCGTTCCTCGGAGGCCCTGGACGCCTACCACCGCGCCCGCCAGGTTCTCGCCGACGAGCTCGGCGTCCGTCCGGGCGCCGAGCTGACCGCCGCCTTCACCCTCGCCCTCGGCCCCGACCGTGTCCCCGCGGTCCGGGCCGATACGCCCCAACCCGCCCCGGACCCGGTGCAGGTCCGGCCCAACCTGCTGCCTCGTACCCCGCGTGGATTCCACGGCCGCACCGCCGAGAGCGCCGCGCTGACCGCGGCCGCGGCCGGACCTGACGGGCCGGTCGTCGTGGTCACCGGGCCCGCCGGGGTCGGCAAGACCGCACTGACCGTGCACTGGGCGGCCGGCCGGCGCTCCGACTTCCCCGACGGGACGCTCTACGCCGATCTGCGCGGGTTCAGCGACACCTCGGACCCCGAACCGGCCGAGCTGCTGCGGGAGTTCCTCGTCGCTCTCGACGTTCCACCGCGCCGGATGCCCGAGTCGGCGGACGCCGCCGGTGCCCTGTTTCGCGAGCTCACCGCCGAACTGCAGCTGCTCGTCGTCCTCGACAACGCCCGTACCTCCGCCCAGGTGCGCCCGCTGCTGCCCACGGGACCCGGCTGCGTCACCGTCGTCACCAGCCGTGCCCGCCTCGCCGGTCTCGTCGCCTCCGACGCCGCCCGCGTCGTCGCCCTCGACGTCCTCGCCACCGACGACAGCGTGGCCCTGCTCACCCGTGTCCTCGGCGAACACCGCACTGCCGCCGAACCCCAAGCGGCCCGCCGTACAGCCGAGTTGTGCGGCGGGCTGCCGCTCGCGCTGCGGGTTGCCGCCGCTCGGCTCGTGGAACTCCCCGCCCTCGGCCTCGCCTCCCTCGCCGACCGGCTCGCCGACGAGCGCCAGCGGCTCGCGCTGCTCGCCGCCGAGGACATCGGCGTCGCCTCCGCGCTGCGGCTCACCACCGCCCACCTCCCCGCCGACGCAGCGCAGCTGTTCACCGCGCTCGGCCATCACCCGGGCACACACGTCGACCGGTTCAGCGCCGCTGCGCTCGCCGGCACGTCCCCGCCGGATGCGGCCCGCGCCCTCGAACGCCTGGTCGCCGCGCACCTGATCACGGAGACCGCCCCCGGCTGCTACGTCCTGCACGATCTGGTCCGGCTCTACGCGCGTGGCCAGAGCCACGACCCGGCCGCCCGCACCGCGGCCCGGCTGCGCCTGTACGACCACTGCGTGGCGACCGCGCTGTCCGCGTCCGAGGCCGCGGAACCTGGCGGGGAGCCCGCCTTCGTACAGCCCGACGACTTTCAACAGCCGCCCGCAGTGCGGGACTTCACCGGCCGCGAGGAGGCGCTCGGCTGGTTCGCCGCCGAACGCGACGACCTCGCCCTGATCGCCGCCGCGGCCCGCGCCGAGGACCGGCCCGAGCGGGCCTGGCGGATCGCCGTGACCCAGTGGCCGTTCGTGGTCTGGCGGGTCCTCGCCGACTGGGCGCCCACCCTGGAGGCCGCCCTCGCCGATGCCCGCGCCTGCGCCGACCCCTATGCGGAGGCCCGCGTCCTGACCCTGCTCGGCTGGGTGCTCGCCGAGGAGGGCCGCACCGCCGAGGCCGTCCGGCACCTGCGCGTCGCACCCGAACTCGCGGCCCGCGCAGGCGACGTACTCGGCGAGGCCACCGCCCTGGTCAACCTCGCCGCGGCCCTCCCCGACGACGAACCCGGCGCCGCCGAAACGGCCTGCACCCGAGCCCTTGCCCTCGCCACCGAGGCCGACGACGCGCACACCCGGATGCTCGCGCTCCAGCACCTGGCCCGCATCCACCTCGGCGCGGGCCGCCACCGGCAGGCGTACGAGGCGGCCGAGGTGGCGCTCGGCCTCGGCCCCGAACACGAGGCGGTCGCCCGGCGCGTGCTCCTGCGTACCTGGCAGGGCGAGGCGCTGGCCGGGCTCGGCGACACCGTGGCCGGGCGGCGCTGCCTCGCGCAGGCCGCGCTCGAGGCCGAGCAGACCGGCTACGACGCGGGCGCCGTCACCGCGCTCGACGCCCTGCTGCACATCGCCGACCAGGACGCACTGCCCGAACTGCGGCGCCGGCACGCGGCGGCACACGCCAGGATCCGGGAGCGTTAGCGGGGCGTTAGCGCCGCCGCCGCGCTCGTTAGTGATCTGCCAGCGCGCCGCAACACCCTCGTTCGTGTAAGGGGAAACGACCTCGTGCAGGATCGCGACCCACGAACGAGAACCGGGGGAACCAGCCATGCGCACCACCACCCGTCCCGCCCTGCTCGCCGTCGGCGCCGTCGCCACGCTCGCCCTGTCCCTGACCGCCTGCAACGACGGCAGCGGCACGCAGGACAGCGGCGCAGCCGGCACCAGCGCATCATCAGCCACCCCGTCGGGTTCCACCTCCACCTCGGCGTCGGCGTCGGCGCCGGCTGCGGCCTCGGCGTCGTCAGGAGGCAGGACGAGCACGAGCGGTGGAGGCAGTTCGTCCTCCGGCACTGGCGGGGGCGGCGTCACCGCGGCCTGCACGACCAAGAACACCTCGGTGACGTTCCTCCAGTCCTCGGGCCATGCCAGTGACGCGCAGCCCGCCGCCGCGACCCTCAAGATCACCAACAGCTCGGGTGCCCCCTGCACCATCGTCGGCCCGACGACCGTGGTCGCCGACGACGACCAGGGCAAGGCGGGCCCGGTCTCGGGGGACAACTCCAAGGACGGCTCGGGAGCGGTCGATGTCCCGGCGGGCGCCGCGGTGGTGGCGGACGTGCTGTACAACGACGTGAACGGCGAGGGCACCAAGTCGGCCCGTTACACCTGCCCGGTGCAGGCGTCCCACGTCAAGGTCGCGCTGCCCAAGGACGCGGGCACCACGGTGAACGTGATGAAGGCGAACGGCTCGCCGGGCGGCGTCTTCAGCGTCTGCGGCACAGACTTCAAGGTCGGAGCCTTCGCGGCACGGTAGAGCTTGGCGCAGGCCCGTCGTTCGCACAATCCTGGACATGACGGCGTGGATCAGGTTCAGGTTCAGGTACTGCCGCCGGCGGTGTGAACGGGCGACATCAGGGTCCGGTGCAGGTGCCGGGCCGATGACGTCGGCAGCGGGCCGGGGTCGGCTTGCTCGTCGGGTGGTGGGGGAGAATCGGCGGGCCGAGTCGGCGTGATCGGCCGGCGACGTACAACAAGGACAAGGCGGGCGGGATGAGCGAGCACGGCCGACGGCGGCGTCACCGTACGGTGGACCGGGTCGTGTGGATCCTGGAGGCCGCCGCGCGGGCGCCGGGCGGGGTGACCGTGGCCGAGTTGGCGCGGATGGTCGGGGCGCCGGCGAGTTCGGTGCAGGATCTGGTCAACGGACTTGTCGCGACGGGGTTTCTGCTGGAACAGCGCCGGCGCTACCGGCTCGGGCCCGCCCCGCACGTCCTCAACCTCATCGCCGGCCGGGTCGTTCCGCGGATCGGCCAGGCCGAGCTCAACGAGCTGAGCCGCGTCGCGGGTACCCCGGTGCTGCTCACCGTACGGGTCGGGCTCGACGCCGTGCACCTCGCGCGCGGCGGCGAGGACGAGATCCCCCGCCTCGTGCCTCTCGCCGACGAGCACATGGCCCGGCCGCTCCTGCGCACCGCCGCGGGCCGTCTGCTGCTGGCTCTCACCGACGAGGCGGAGCGCCGTGGGCTGCTCGACGAGCTCGCCCGCCACGACCCCGAGGCGGTCGCCGAGTTCCGCCGCGCTCTTCCGGGGATCCGTGCGTCGCGGATCAGCCGCAGTGAGGGTCTGGCCGATCCCGAGGTCAGCGCGCTCGCGATCCCCGTCACTGACGGCCCCGTCGTCACGGGTGCCCTCGTTCTGACGCGCCGGCGTCGTGGCCGCTCGGAGCGGCTGAGTCTGGACCGGGCGGCGGCCCGGCTCCTCGCGCACATCCAGGAGGGGTGGACGTGACGTCCGCATCGGTTCACGGATATCCGTGAACGCGGGCGCTCGTGCGGTGCGGGGAACGAGCATCCCGGCATGACTTCGAACACGCTGACCACGGCCGAGCCGACGCCTCCGTCGTCCACCGCCGAGATCGTCTCCCGGTTGCTGCACACTCTCGGCGACCCCGATCCGGCCCGGGGAGCCGAGGACGTCACCGTCGTCGGGGCGGATCCCCTGGTGCCCTCGGTGCATCGCCTCGCCGATGCCATGTCTGCCGCGATCGGTGTCTTCGGGCGGCAGACGGCGGCGGTCGGCGAACAGCGCGGCCACCCGCACCAGAGGGTTCAGGTGCAGGCCGGGGCCGCGATCGACCAGCTCATGGCGACGTATCACACGACGCTCTCGGGACGCCCGCTCGTCTCTCTCCTCGACGATCCGACCCTGCTCGGCAACAGCGACTTCTACCGGGCGCGCGACGGCCGGTGGATCTTCATCATCACCACCTATCCGCATCTGCGGGACGCGGTCCACTCCGTGCTGAGGTGCGGGCTCGACAAGGTGGGGATCGCGCAGGCGGTGGCCGGCTGGGATGCCTTCACGCTGGAGGAGGCCGTCTGCGCGCGGGGCGGCGTCGCCTGCGTGGTGCGCAGCCGGGACGAGTGGCTCGCGCACCCCGCAGGGCGCCATGTCGCGCAGCGCCCGGTCGTCGAGATCGAACGCGTCGGTGACGGACCGGTCCGGCCGCTGGAGCCGATCGGAGCGGCCGATGAGGCGCTTGCGGGCGTACGGGTGCTCGATCTCACCCATGTCATCGCAGGTCCCGTCGCGGCGCGGCTCCTCGCCCAGTTCGGCGCCGACGTGCTGCACCTGTCGCGTCCCGACCGCCCCGACCCGATCCCGATGATCGCGATGACCGGCGGCGGCAAGCGCAACGCCTACTGCGACCTGCGCGACGATCACGACCGTGCGGCCTTCCACGACGCGCTCAAGGACGCGGACGTCTTCGTCCACGCCTACCGGGGACTTGCCCGGCACGGGGCGTCGACCGAGGAACTCGTCCGGCGCCGCCCCGGACTCATCACCCTCGAATACCACGCCTGGGGCGCCGACGGCCCCTGGGGCGAACGCGGCGGGTTCGACCAACTCGCCTGCTCGGCCACCGGATTCGCCGTCGAGGAGTGGACCGACCGGCCGTCGCTGCCGCCGACGTACCTGCTCAACGACTACCTCGCCGCCTACCTCGGGGCTGCCGCCGTCGCAACGGTCCTGCGCCGACGTGCGGCGGAGGGCGGCTCGTGGCGGATCCGCGTGACCTTGGCCGGGGTGTGTCACTGGGTGCAGGAACTCGGTCTGCTCGCGCGGGAGGACGTACTGGGCCTGCCCCGGCCCGGGCGCGCGCCGCTCGCCGCGCTGTCGACCACGGGGACCGACTTCGGCCTGCTCACCGAACCGGCGACACCGTTCGCGTACAGCGGGCGCACGGTCCCCCAGCCTGGCTGGCGGTCCCCGCTCGGGTCTGCTGCGCTCCAGTGGAGCTAGGCCGCTTCCAGGCAACCAGCCCTGGCGACTGAAACCGCTGCCCCAGGCCGGCCGATGCGGCGAGTTCCACCGCATCTGCCCCTTCGGCACCACGTGTCCGCCGCCGCCCGTACCGCACCACCGTTCATCCACCCCACCCGATACCCCAGGAGGCACAGGAAGATGTCCGAGAAGCCGAGCGGCCCGTCCGGCCGAGGACTCCTCGCCGGAGTCCGCGTCATCGAACTGGCCAGCGTGATCATGGCTCCGTACGCCGCCCAGCAACTCGGAGACCTGGGCGCCGACGTGATCAAGGTCGAGCCGCCCACCGGTGACATGACGCGCCACTACCCGCCGCAGCGCCACCCCGGCATGGGCGGCGCGGCACTCAACCTGAACCGCAACAAGCGCAGCGCCGCCATCGACCTCAAGGCCCCGTACGGCCGCGACGCCCTGCTCGCCCTCCTGCGCACCGCCGACGTCCTCATCACCAACCTGCGCCCGCAGGCCCTGGAGAAGCTCCGCCTCGGCTACCACGACGTCGCGGCCGTCAACCCCGGCCTGATCTACGCCAACGCCCAGGGCTTCCGCAGCAACAGCCGCTACGGCACCCACGCCGCGTACGACGACATCATCCAGGCGGCCAGCGGCCTGGTCTGGCTCAACCACCAGGTCTCCGGCCAACCCCACTACGTTCCCACCGTGCTGGCCGACAAGATCTGCGGCATGCAGATCGCCCAGTCGGTACTGGCCGCGCTGCACTACCGGGAGCACGGCGGCACCGGACAACACATCGAGGTCCCGATGGCCGACACCATGCTCGCCTTCAACCTGGTCGAGCACCTGGGCGCGGCCGCCCTGGAGGCCGACGGGGCGTTCGGCTCGCCGCGCTCGCTCAGCCCGCAGCGCCGCGCCCTGCGCACCGCCGACGGCTGGATGTGCATCCTGCCGCAGAGCGACCGCAACTGGCGGGACTTCACCGCCTTCGTGGGCCGCCCCGAACTGGCCGCCGACCCGCGCTTCGCCACCGGCCCCGACCGGGCCCGCAACGCCGACGCGTTCTATCCGCTGCTCACGGAGCTGTCACCGCGTCACACCAGTGCCGAGTGGCAGGAGTTCTGCGACCGGGTGGGCATCGCCGCCGCCCCCGTGCTCGACCTGGCCTCGGCCGCCACCACCGCCTACGCCCGCGAGGGCGGCCTGCTGCGCGAGGCCGACCACCCCACCGAGGGCCGCTACCAGGCCATCGGCCTCCCGGTGCGCTACTCGGCAGACCCGGAGCCGGAGCTACGGCCCTGCCCGGCCATCGGCCAGCACACCGAGGAGGTCCTCCGCGAAGCCGGCTTCGACCCCTCCCTGCTGCAGCCGACAGGCTGACCGAACTTCCGTACCGAAGAGAACGCTCACTCACCAGCCCAGGAGCGAACGATCCATGTCGCCTTCAACGCTTTCACCGATGGCATTCCCCGACGTCGTCCTGCCCGAATCGGCCTGCCGACTCCGTGCCGAGGTCCGCGCCTTTCTCGACGAGGAGCGCGCCCGCGGCACCGTACTCGGCCGTCCCGACTCCTGGTTGGCCGGCTGGGACCCCGACTTCAGCCGCCGCCTCGCGGAGCGCGGCTGGGTCGGCATGGCCCTGCCCGTCGATTACGGCGGCGCCGGCCGCGGCTTCCTGGAGCGCTACGTGGTGATCGAGGAACTGCTCGCCGCCGGCGCCCCGGTCAGCGCCCACTGGGTCTCCGACCGGCAGGCCGGCCCGTCCATCCTCCAGCACGGCACCGAGGAGCAACGCCGCTTCTTCCTGCCCCGGATCGCCGCCGGGCAGTACTTCTTCTCCATCGGCATGAGCGAGAAGAGCAGCGGCTCCGATCTCGCCTCGGTCGCCACCCGCGCCGAACGGACCGCCGACGGCTGGCGGTTGACCGGCACCAAGATGTGGACCGGCGGCGCTCACGTCAACGACTACGCCATCGTCCTCGCCCGCACCGATGAGGCCGAGGACAGGCACGCCGGCCTCAGCCAGTTCATCGTCGACCTGCGTGCCCCGGGCGTGCGGGTCGAGCCGATCCGGCTGATGAGCGGCGAGCACCGCTTCAACGCCGTCCACCTCGAAGGCGTCGACGTCCCCGACGGCATGCTGCTCGGGCAGCGGGGCGACGGCTGGAAACAGGTCACCGGCGAACTCGCCTTCGAACGCAGCGGCCCCGAACGCTATCTGTCCACCTTCCCCCTGCTGGTCTCCCTGCTCCGCGAACTGGAGCAGCGCTCCGCGACAGCCGAACAACTCACCCAGGTGGGCATTCTGGTGGCACGTCTGCACGGCATCCGCCGGCTGTCCCTCGGTGTGGCCGCCGCCCTGGACACCGAAGCCTCGCCCGACACCCAGGCCGCCCTGGTCAAAGACCTCGGCACCCGCCTGGAGGGCACCCTGGTCGACACCGTCCGCAGCGTCCTACCGACCCCCGCCGACCCGCACGCCACCCCCGGTACCCACCCGGAACTGCTCGCCTTCGCCCTGCTGCACAGCCCCGGCTACACGCTGCGCGGCGGCACCAACGAGATCCTTCGCGGCATCATCACTCGCGGTCTGGAGCAGCACCGATGAACACCCACACGATCGACACCAGCGCCCCCGTCATCTCCGCCGACGCCTACGACACCACCGCCTTCTACGCCGATGCGGACTCCATCGCCGTCGTCACCAACACGACGGCCCCGGACGCCGTGGCCCTCCCCTCCCTGGACGCCTCGACCGCCGAACTCCTCGCCGCCGCCCGGGAGGCAGGACGCCGCGCCGTCCCCACCCCTCTCGCCGAGACCGCCCTGGTCGCCCGCCCGCTGCTGCACCGCGTCGGCCTCCCCGTCCCCGACGGCCCGCTCAGCTACGCCATCGCCCCCGAGCTGACGGTCCGTTACGCCCGTCCGGCCGTCGCCTCCGCCGTCGGTTCGGCCGGCTGCCTGGGCGACGACGACACCCTGCTGGTCACCGGCACCCTGCGCCGCGTCCCCTGGGCCCGCACCGCCACCGCCGTCATCGTCCTGGCCACCGCCCCCTCCGGTCCTGTCCTGTTCACCCTCACCCCGGACCAGGCCGTCCTCACCCCCGGCGGCAACCTCGCCGAGGAACCCCGCGACAACCTGCACCTCGCCGCCCTCAAGATCCCCGCCTCGCAGGTCCGCCGGATCTCCCCGGAACTGCTCGACGAGGCCCGGCTCCGCGCAGCCCTGGCCCGGGCCGCCCTGATCGCCGGAGCCGCCGAACGCTGCGTAGAACTGACGGTCGCCCACACCACGGCCCGCACCCAGTTCGGCCGTCCGCTCAGCCGCTTCCAGGCCGTCAAGCAGGAGGAGGCACGGCTCATCGAGGAGGCCGCCCTGGTACGCGCCGCCGTCCAAGCCGCCGCCACCCCCCTGGACACCGGCGGGGCGGCCGCCCACTTCGCCGTCGCCGCCGCCAAGACCCAGGCATCCGCCTCGGCCGCCGAGATCGCCCGCATCGCCCACCAACTCCACGGCGCCATAGGCATCACCCAGCTCAACCCGCTCCACCTCGCCACCACCCGCCTGTGGTCCTGGCGGGACGAGGACGGTAACGAAGCCACCTGGGCGCCTGCCCTGGCCCGGTCCGTCACCGCCGCCACCCTCTGGCCCGCCCTCACCACCACACCCTGACCCCTCGCCCCCGCGCCTGTCGTCAATCGACCGAATGACGGCAGGCGCCGCGCATCCGCTGGGGCGCCGTTACCGCCGCCCACAGATCGAGCGGGCGGTGGACGAGGATGGCCGCTGGCCGCACGTGAGGGACGGACTCGTCCCGGTGCTGGCTGGGCCTCGCCCCCCGCCGCTACTCCTGGAGTCCGTCGAGGTCTCGGCCGAGTGACGGGGGAGGGCTCGGGATGGGCCTGGCCGTTCTGGAGACGCTCGCCGTCGGCTACCCGGCCCCGATCCACGATCGCTGGCCGGGTGAGCCGTGCGGCTACGACGCGGAGGACCCCGTAGTCCGGCGGCCGGACGAGGAGGCGAAGACGTCCCTCCTCGCCAAGGGTGTGTACGCCCGCCGGATGTAGCCCTGACCACCGAACCGGTCCCGTTCGTGCGGCCTGCAGCGGTGATCGGTTGGCAGCTCGCCGGCCAGGGCTCTTGTCGTGTCTCAGATCTCGCCGAGGGGGACGTTCGGGTCCGCCAGGCGGTCGGCGTCCACCACGCGCTTGGAGACGATCAGTTCGCGGATCGGGTCGGTGACGTCCCAGAGGTTCATGTTCATACCGGCGAGGACCCGGCCGTCCTTGAGCCAGAACGCGATGAACTCGTTGGCCTTCACGTCCCCTCGGAACACGACCCGGTCGTAGCCGTCGGGCTCGACGTAGCCGAGGTATTCCATGCTCAGTTTGTCCCGCGACGCCACCGGCTCGTTAGGATGCCGGGGTGTCCACTCGGCATCGGTGAAGAAGTACGGCACCCGGTCGTAGACCGCGTCCGACCGCCCGAGCATCGCCCGGGCGGCGGTCTGCGGCTGGTTGAGGGCGTTGGCCCAGTGCTCGACCCGGATGTGCCGCTCGAACAGCGGGTGGAAGGCGTTGGCGACGTCGCCGGCCGCGTAGACGTCCGGGTCGGAGGTGCGCAGGTGCTGGTCGGTCTTGATCCCGTTGTCGACCTCCAGCCCGGCCGCCTCGGCGAGCCCGGCGGCGGGCGTGATGCCGATGCCGATCACGACCGCGTCGGCGGCCACCTCGGTGCCGTCGCCGAGCTTCACGCCGCTCACCGTGCCGTCGGCACCGGTCAGTTCGGTGACCTGGACGCCGAAGCGCAGGTCCACGCCGTGGTCGCGGTGCAGGTCGGCGAAGACCTGGGCGACCTCCCGGCCCAGCACCCGCAGCAGCGGCAGCTCCATCGCCTCCAGGACGGTCACCTCGGCGCCCGCCGTGCGGGCGGCGGCCGCCACCTCCAGGCCGATCCAGCCCGCGCCGATCACCGCGATCCGGGCGCCCGGGCGCAGCGCCTCCTTGATCCGGTCGCTGTCGTCGACCCGGCGCAGGTAGAGCACGCCGTCCTGGTCCGCGCCGGGCACCGGCAGCCGGCGCGGCACCGAGCCGGTGGTCAGCAGCAGTTTGGCGTACTCCACCTGGCCGTCGTCGGTGAGCGTCACGGTGTGTCCGGCCGGGTCGATCGCGGCCACCGCGATGCCCAGGCGCAGCGTCACGTCGTGCTCGGCGTACCACTGCGGCGGGTGGACGTACATCTTCTCCCGGGACTCCTTGCCGAGCAGGTAGCCCTTGGACAGCGGCGGCCGCTCGTACGGGCGCTCGTGCTCCTCTCCGATCAGGACGATGCCGCCCCGGTACCCGGCCTCGCGCAGTGCCTCGGCCGCCTTGGCGCCGCCCAGGGACGCCCCGACGATCACGATCGGACGCTCCCGCCCCTGTCCCGCTCCGGTTTCCGTGCCCGCCATGCTCAACTCCTCGCTCTCCGCCGCAGATCAGGCCCCAGCGTGCCGCCGTGCGGGTGGCGTGTCGAGACGGCGACGGGCGCGCCGCGCCATGCTCGCCCGTTCGGGTGAATGTGCGGTCCTGCGGCCGAACGTGCGGTCCTGGCGGCGGAACGCGCCGCGCTACGGCGTCATCGCCTCCCTGACCAGGGCGGTGTCGGTGAACTGTTCGAAGCGGACGATCCGGCCGCCGCGCACGGTGAAGTGGTGGGCGACCCGGACCGCGAGCGGCTTTCCGGTGGCCTTGTGGACGGCCGTGTAGCGGGCCAGGACCACCACGTTCTCGCCGTCCACCACATAGCGGTCGTCGTGCGCCGTCCAGTCGTCCCACTCGGCGGACAGGCGCTCCATGACGTTGGCGGTGACGCCCTTCGGGGTGCGGTAGGTGCCGGCCAGCGGGAAGCCGGCCATCTCGGTCCACTCGACGTCCTCGGCGAGGGTGGCGCGCAGCGCGGACAGGTCGCCCCGGGCGGAGGCCAGGTAATGGCGGCGGACCACGTCGGCGGGGGCGGCGGACTCGGCGAAGGTGGCGACGTCCCGAGGGATCTCGATCATCGCGCGCTCAACCCCAGGTCATCTCGCCCATGGCGACCTTGGTGCCGATGTCGACCGCGATCCTCAGCCCGAGCTCCGGGAAGCGCCGCTCCAGCGCCTCCTTGGCGGCGGCCGCGTCCGCCGCCCGGCCGAGCTCGGTCTCGAAGGCGCGCAGGTAGGCGCGGGTGTGGTCGATGGCGTTCAGGTCGGTTGGCGCGTCGGCGATCCGGTGGCCGGCCGCCACCCAGGTCGGGTGGAGCGCCTCGATGCCGTCCACCAGGTCGATCCAGGCGGCCCGCTGGGCGGGAGTGGGGGTGTCGGCCGTCCACACGTGCAGGCCCTCGAAGAGCAGCACCCCGCCGAGCACCGCGCCGTGGTGGTGCTGCCACAGGTAGTGCCGGTCGGGCAGGTGGAAGTCGGCACCGCGCACCTCGAACCGGTGCCCTTCGAAGACGAGTTCGTCGCCGGGCAGCACCTCGGGCCGGACCAGCCGGGTGGGCAGCTCGGGGCCGAGGTGGGACCAGGCGCGCAGCTTGGCGTCGAAGGTCTCCTGGATGTGCTCCACGGTCGAGGAGGTGGCCAGGAAGCGGGCCTGCGGGAAGGCGTCCTGGACCTCCTGGGCGCCGAAGTAGAAGTCCGGGTCACCGTGGCTGATGAAGACGGTGGTCAGCCGCTTGCCGCTGGCGCGCACCCGCTCGACCAGGCGGCGCCCGTCGGAGCGGGTGAACCCGGCGTCCACCAGCAGGGCGTTGTTCGGGCCGGTGACCAGGACGGAGGTCTTGTTGAGCGAGCTGTCGGGGCTGTCGATGACCTCGAAGTCGAGAGCGCTCATGCGCCCACCTCGCTCCGCTCGGCGAGCGCTTCGCGCAACGCGCACCTTTCGATGATTCGCTCACTTCGCTCGCTCATGCGCCCACCTCGCTCCGCTCGGCGAGCGCTTCGCGCAACGCGCACCTTTCGATGATTCGCTCACTTCGCTCGCTCATGCGCCCACCTCG
>NZ_JBHTTU010000037.1:58549-69421 GCF_042794375.1 Kitasatospora sp. NPDC056531
CGCTCCGCTCGGCGAGCGCTTCGCGCAACGCGCACCTTTCGATGATTCGCTCACTTCGCTCGCTCATGCTTGGGGCTTCCTTCCTCCTGACGGGCACGCCTCGCCGCCAGCATCCGTGCTGGCGGCGGCGTCCGCATCCGGAAGGTCAGTGCCGGGTCCAGAGCGTGAGGTCGCTGCTGGTGGCCACGGCGAGGGTCCGGCCGCTGGGGGAGAACCCGGCGGCGCGGAACTCGGACCAGCCGGCGTGGAAGACGTGCCACCAGGCCGTGCCGTGCTCGCCGCTCCAGGGGCCGGCCGTCAGCAGGACGCGGTGGCTCGGCCACTCCGGGGAGATCACCTCGACGCCCCAGCCGCCCGCCGCACGGTTGTGCAGGCCGCCGCCCCACATCCCGGCCACCGGGATCCGGACGTCCGCGACGGGGCCGATGCCGGGGCAGGAGAGGTCCGCGCCGTCCGGGTCCTCCTCCGGGTCGTACTCGCGCTCCAGCTTCTCGCCCGTCACCGCGTCGAACAGGCCGTGCCCGCTGCTGGAGACCGTCAGCACCAGGTCGCGCCCGGTCTCCGGATGGACGGCGAAGCCGATGCCCTGCAGCGCGCCGACCGGGATCAGGCCCCGGCCGACGGGCCGCCAGGGCCTCGGCGGGGCCGTCACCTCGGTGGCGGCGGTGATCCGGTCGTGGAGCTGCTGCTGGAAGGGGGGCAGGGCCATGCTGATGATCATCCCATCCGGTCCGGGCTACTCGGATTCGGCTGGCGCAAGCCGCAGCACCGCCAGCGCCCCGACCGCCGTGGTCGCCGCCAGGCAGACCCACAGCAACCCGGGCCCGGCGGCCAGCAGCGCCGTCAGCGCCGCCGGCGCCGCCGCCCGGCCGACCCCGCTGGACAGTTCCCAGCGCGCCAGCGCCCGCCCGAGCAGGTGCGGCGGCGCGGACGCCGTCACCAGGGCCGTACCCGAGCCGGTGTAGAGGATCTCGCCCAGCGTGTACAGCACCGCCACCGCCGCGATGCCCACAGCGCCCGAGGTGCCGCCCAGCGACCCGGCCGCCCAGAAGCCCAGGTACGACACGCTCAGCGCTGCCCCCGCGGCAGCCAGCACGGCCCGCCGCGAACGCTTCGCCAACCACAGCACGATGGCCAGCTGCAACGCGATCACCAGCACCGTGTTGCCCACGAACACGCCCGAGGACCAAGCGGCGGAGGTGTGCAGGTGCAGCACCAGCAGCGCGGGCAGCGCCACCTCCAACACGTCGAAGCAGAACGCGTACGGCAGGTTGGCGAGGCTCAGCAGGTTGATCCGGCGCAGCGGCTCGTGCCGTTCCTGCGGACTCACCCGGTGGACCTTGTGCGGCGCGCGTACCCGCAGCGACCCCACCAGCGCGGCGGCGACCAGGCAGGCCACGCCCGTCACCCCGGCCAGCAAGCGGATCGCGCCCGTCCCGCCGGCCACCGCGACGGTGGCCAGCAGCGCGCCCGCGCCCAGGCCCGCGTTGCGCACCGACTTGCCGGCGGCGAGCGCGGCGTCCCGCAGCCGTCCCTCGGTCAGGGTGCTCACCACGGCGGCGTGGGTGGTCGGCCAGGACTGGCTGCCCACCCCGAACAGCACCGCCGCAACGGTGAAAAGCGGCAGCCCGTCGGCCGCGAGCAGGGTGAGCGCGCCTGCCGCCCGCAGCACCAGCGTGACGGCGGCGGGCAGGGTCCGGGCGCCGCTGTCGATCCAGCGGCCGGTCAGCGGCACCACCAGCAGGCCGACCACCATCCCGGCCGACAGCGCCAGCCCGACCGCCCCGGCGTGCTGGTGCAGCACCCCGACGCCGTACAGCAACAGGAACGGGCGCAGCATGCCGCCGCCCACCGCGTCCACGGCGAGCGCCGCCGCGTACCGGGGGCCGCCGGCGGCGGTCAGCAGGCTCAGCAGCGTGGACGGGTTCCGACGGCCGGCGCCGATCGGCGCGGCGGGCGGCTCGCCGTTGCGGACGGCGGCGTGGTCATGGACGGACTTCTCCTGGATCAGGCTCATGGCCGGTACCGTCCGCCCAGGTCGGGCCCGGTGGCACGTGGATTGACGGTTCGCGTCAATCGGCGGCGGCCGGGGTTCGGGGAGGTGGCAGGATTCCGCACGTGAGCGAGCGAAGCGAACGAACCGTCAAGAGGTGCGTGTGGGCGAATGCCCCCGCGGAGCGGTGGGGGTACCCCCGGCCGGAGGCTGGGGGAGGGGTGAGGGCATGAGTGTCGCGATCGACATCACCGGTCTGCCCGAGGAGCGCCTGCTCTTCGCCCCCTCCCCGCTCGCCGAGCTGAACGCCATGCTGCACGCGCTCGCCGAGCCCACGCACCACCCGGCGCTGCACGGCTGGGTCGCGAGCACCACCACCGCGATCCCGCCCGAGCTCGCCGAACGGCTGCTGGAGGCCGACTTCCTCTGGCGCTCCTCGCGGGCCGACTTCCTCGTTCCCGCCCTGCCCGGCGCCACCCTCGCCGAGGAGCTCGACGCCGTCGACCGGATCGACGACGAGCTGTACGTCGCCTCCGCGCTCATCACCACCTGCGGCTCCTCCCGGCTCAACCGCAAGACGGCCTCCCCGCTCACCGACCCCGTCGCCAACGAGCGCGCCCGGGAACTCTCCCTCGCCCGCGGCCCCCGGCAGGCCGCGTTCGCCGACCGGCTGCTCGCCGACCCGCCCGCCGTCCGGGCGTTGGTGCGCAGGATGCTGGAGGACTGCCAGTCCGCGTTCTTCGCCGATGCCTGGCAGCGCGTCCTGCCCGGCCTGGCGGCCGACGCCCGGCACAAGGCCGACCTGCTCGTCCGCCGGGGCCTCGCCGATGCCGTCGGCGCGATCTCACCGTCCGTCACCCTCGACGAGAGCGGCGGGCGGCGGCGGATCGTCATCGACAAGTTGCAGGACAGCACCACGAGCGGCACCGCCAGCGGGGGCGTCACCTTCATTCCCAGCGCCTTCGGCCGTCCCCACCTGCTGGCCGTGCACGCGCCGGGCTGGCGGCCCGTCCTCCAGTACCCCGTCGCCGAGGCCGGCCTGCCCGAGCCCGTCTCGCTCACCCTCGTCCAGCAGCGCCTGGAGGCGCTCGCCCACCCGATCCGGCTGCGCCTCGCCCGCACCATCGCGCGCGGCCCGCACACCACCGGCGAACTCGCCGCCTCCTGGCAGCTCAGCGCCCCCGAGGTGTCCCGCCACCTGGCCGTGCTGCGCAAGGCCGGGCTGCTGATCACCGAGCGGCGCGGGCGGTACATGCTCTACCAGCTGGACCTGTCGTCCAGCGCCCGGCTCGGCTCGGACTTCCTGGAGGCGATGCTGCGGTGACCGGGAACACCAACCGGCCGGAACACGTTCGTCCGGTCATGACCGACGACGCTGCCGCTGTTGCCCCGCCCGAGATCCTCCGCTACGCCGCCTTCTCCACCCGCCCCGAGGGCGGCAACCCGGCCGGTGTGGTGCTCGACGCCACCGGGCTGACCGACGAACGGATGCTCGCCGTCGCCGCCGGGGTCGGGTACTCCGAGACCGCCTTCCTGACCGCTGGTCCTCTTCAGGGTTCTTACGCCGTGCGGTACTTCAGCCCGCTCGCCGAGGTGCCGTTCTGCGGGCACGCGACCGTCGCCTCCGCCGTGGCACTGGCCGAGCGCACCGGGCCCGGGCGGTACGTGTTCGGCACGGCGGCCGGCGACGTCCCGGTCGAGGTCGAGCGCGGCACCGACGGCGTGCTGCGGGCGACCCTCACCAGTGTCGAGCCGAAGACCGAGGAGGTGCCGGAGGCCGACGTCGCCGAGGCGCTCGCCCTGCTCGGCTGGTCCGCCGCCGACCTGGACCAGGCCCTGCCGCCGCGCATCGCCTACGCGGGCGCCCGCCACCTGGTGCTCGCCGCCGGCACCCGCTCGCGCCTCGCCCGCCTCGACTACGACTTCGACGGGCTGGCCGCCTACATGCGCGCCCGCGACCTGACCACCCTCCAGATCGTCTGGCGCGAGGCCGCCGAGGTCTTCCACGTCCGCAACCCCTTCCCGGTCGGCGGCGTCGTCGAGGACCCGGCCACCGGCGCCGCCGCCGCTGCCTTCGGTGCCTACCTGCGTGAGCAGGGCGCGGTGACGGCCCCGGTGGTGCTGACGCTGCACCAGGGCGAGGACCTCGGCCGGCCCGGCGTGCTGCGGGTCGAACTGCGCGCGGAGGACACCCGGGTGCGGGTCTCCGGCGCGGCGGTGGCGATCCCGTAGGGCGCGGCTTCGCGGGAGCCTCCGGCCGGTGAACACGCCGTTGGATTCGATGCCGTCCTTCGCGACCACCGGCCGGATCCCGTTCCGGCCGATCGCCTGTACCTACTAGTATGTACGGGTGTGGGCGAGTGAATCAGCCCCGGCTGGCCGACGGAGAGGAACCGAGATGCCCTTTGTCCGGATCGACGCCCTACACGCCGACGGCGCACGGCTGGACGCGCTCGGCCGTGCGGTGCACGAGGCCCTGATGGAGACGATCGGCATCCCGCCGGAGGACAACTTCCAGGTCCTGGTCAGCCACGACGGCACCAACAGCATGCTGCGCTACGGCGACTACCTCGGTGTGCACCGCGACGAGGGCATCGTCTACATCGCGATCACCCTGCGCGCCGGCCGGACCCCCGATCAGAAGCGGGCGCTGTACCGGAGGATCGTCGAACTCGCCGAGCAGTACGCGGGCACCGAGCCGCGGAACGTGTTCGTCACCCTCACCGAGAACGCCTCGATCGACTGGTCCCTCGGCAACGGCCTGGCGCAGTACGCCCCGTCCGCCGGCCCCGAGCTCTAGAAGTAGAGCACCATGCCCTCCTCGGCCGCGACCACCTCTCCCGCGAAACCGCCAGCGGCCTCCGCCGTCCACCGGGCGCGGTCGCTGCCGGGCCAGAAGTGGGTGAGCAGCAGGCGCTTCGCGCGGGCCCGGGCGGCCCAGCTGCCGGCTTGGGCGGTGCTCAGCAGGAGGGGGTCGCGGTCGGAGCCGTGAAGCGTCGCTCCGGCGATGAACAAATCGGCGTCTGCGGCCAGTTGGACCAGTTCCTCGGCCGGGCCGGCGTCACCGTTGTAGGCGAGGGTGAGGCCGGGCGCAGTCAACCGGACGCCCGCGTGCGGGACGTGATGCGGAAGCAGCGCGGAGTCCAGCCGAAACGGCCCGACTCGGTGGCCCTCCGAGGGGAGCGGATGCGCCTCGAAGACGTCGAGCAGATCCTCGGTCGGCTCCATCGCCTGGACCCGGGCGACCACCCCGGGCGGGCAGTACAGCGGCAGCCGGGCGCCCCGCCGCTCGGCGAAGTAGCGGGCGCGGCACAGCGCGCTGAGGTCCGCGCAGTGGTCGGGGTGCTCATGGGTGATCACCACGGCGTCCAACTGCCCGGCACCGCAGTGCTCCTGCAGCCGGGGGAAGGTCGCGTAACCGAGGTCCAGCACCAGCCGGTACCCGTCATACTCCAGCAGGAAGCCACTCGCACCCCGCCCGGCCTCAGGCCAGGCCCCGCACGTCCCCAGGACCGTCAGTCTGCGCACCGGCCGATGATCTCATGTGCCCGCAGTCGTCGGCCGCCCCGGAAAACCGTTCGCGTTCGGATGCCGCGGCGGGTGAAGCTGCCCGGATGCAGCGAGCGAACAGCCGGATCGTGACCGTCGATCTCACCTACGGGAACGAGTACTTCGGGCAGCTTGGCCCCTTCGAGGTGGAACTCGGCTGGTGGTCCTCCGTCGACGGGGTGATCGCTCGGGCGACCGAGCTGGCCGGGGTGCCGGTGCTCGTGGCGCGGCTGGTCGACGGGCACAGCGAGGATCCCGGCCACGGCGGCCGGGTCCGGTACCACGCGGAGGCACTGCGGCGGCCGACGGCGCTCAACTCCCGCCCGCTGGAGAGCGAAACGGCCGCACTGCTCGCCCCCGCACCGCTGCGGGCCGCCTGGGCGACCCCGGAGGGCCTCCGGAAGGCCCTGGGCTGGGCGGAACAGGAGCTCCTGGCAATCGGTCGCCCAAGTGCCGCGTCCGCGCGGCAGATTCGCACCTGGAACCTCTCCGGCCTCCTCCGCCTCCCGACGGCCACCGGCACCGACGCCTGGCTCAAGACCACCACCCCCGCCTTCAACGCGCGTGAAGGCGAGGTCATCGCGCTGCTCGGCGGCGTCGACCCGACCCTCGTCCCGACCGTCCTCGCCGCCGACTCGGCGGGCGGGCGGCTGCTGCTCGACCACGTCCCCGGCGAGGACTGCTGGAGCCCCTCCGCCGAGACCGTCGCCGACATCGTCCCGCGTCTGGTGGCGGCCCAGGCGGCGCTGGCCGAGCGCCGGACCGTCCTCGCGGGCCTGCGGGACCGGACGCCCGGCGCGCTGCTCGCCCAGCTCACGGCGCTGCTGGACCGGCTCCCCGTCGAGACCGACCTGACCCCCGGGGAACTGGACCGCCTCCGCGCCTTCGCCGCCGACCTCCCCGAGCTGCTGGACCAGCTGGCCGCCTGCGGCCTCCCCGAGACCCTCGTGCACGGCGACTTCCACCCCGGCAACTGGCGCTCCGACGGCGCGAGTTCGACGGTCGTCGACTACGCCGACGCCTGCCTCGGCCACCCCGCCCTGGACGGCCTGCGCCCCCGCGCCTACCTCACCCCGGAGGCCTGGCGGCACCACGCCCAGGTCTGGGCGGAGGCCTGGCGGCAGCACGCCCCGGGCTCGGACCCCAGCCGGGCACTGGACCTCGCCGAGCCGCTCTACCACCTGTCCTACGCGCTGCGGTACCAGGAGTTCCTGGACCACATCGAGCCCAGCGAACGCCCGTACCACGAGGGCGATCCGGCCGCGGAGCTGCGTGCCGTCCTGGCGTGGGCGCGACGCGGCTAGGTTCTTCCGGATCAGTGGGCGGACCGGTCCCCCGCTGGTGCGGCGGCCGCGGGTGTCAGTACGGTGCCGGACAATGCCAGGCACAGCCCCGCCACTCCTGCCCGCCGCCACTGTTCACGAGTACCGGCGCCTGTGCGGGCTTGGCTTCGTCTTGCCCCCACTCCGGCGGGAGGGTGCTGTGGGGCGTGATGTCTGACCACTGATCTGAACTCTTGGGCGCAGACCCCCTGCTTTAGCTGGGGGTTAGCCCGTCCGCCGCAAGCAGACCATCGGGGCGATCAACGCCGTCACCGGCCGCGTCCGTAACCGCCGCGCGGACTTCTGCGCGTGGACGGCGAACCGGATCACGGGCCGGGCGGCGTTGGTCGTGCTGGAAGACCTGCGGATCAAGAGCATGTCCGCCGGCGCGGCCGGGACGGTGGACGCCCCCGGCGTCAACGTCCGGCAGAAGGCCGGACTCAACCGGGCCATCCTGGACAAGGGATGGCACCTGCTCGAACTGGCCCTGCGCAACGCCGCCCGGAACACCGGGACGGCCGTGGTGCTGGTCAACCCCGCGCACACGTCGCAGACCTGCCATGCCTGCGGGCACCGTGCACCGGAGAACCGTGAGAGCCAAGCGGTCTTCCGGTGCGCGGCCTGCGGGCACCAGGACCACGCCGACGTGAACGCCGCGAAGAACATCAAGGCCGCCGGGCAGGCGGTCTCAGGGCGTGGAGACCTCGGCACTGGCCGGTCCGTGAAGCGCCAACCACCGGCCAGGCGCACGCACGGGGCGAAGCCCCCGCGCGGCACGCGCGGCCGGAATCCCCGTCCCTTAGGGCGGGGAGGAAGTCAAGTCTCCTGACGTCCTGGCTTGAGGTGAGGCCGCTCTCCACCGGGCGGCAGCGTGGCGGGCCACACTCCAATTGATCACTCATCGTGATCGAATATGTACGATAAGTGATTGAGGCGGGAGGGGCTCGGACCTGGTGACGTGTCATCCAGGACTGGGGTTCGAGCTGGCCTCGGGCTCCGTCGAATGGCTGACGTCATTCGGGCGGTCGGCCGCCGGGAGATGCCGAGTTGGCCTCAGGAGACCGGGCCCGCCGGCGGTGCGCCGGTGGTTGCGGCGTCGTACAGGGCTTGGGTGGCAGGACCGAAGTGGGCGCTGTAGGAGATCTGCGGGGTGTTGCCGCCGGTGTGGTAGCCGCCGATGACCCCGGTCACCGCCCAGCCGTGCGGCCACGGCACCAGCATGGGCCCACCCGAGGTCCCGCCCACGAAGCCGTCGCACGCGATGCGTTCGAAGGTACCCGGATCCGCGGGATCGTCACTGACCCACCTGGTGGTCCAGCTCAAGCACTCCAGCGGCTTCTGCGCGCTGCCCGGGTAGCCGATCATCCGTACCGGAGCGTGGAAGTAGCCGGTGCCGGTGAGCAGCTGGACCGCGCCCACCGCATCCTCCAGCCGGTGGCCGTCCTGGTCGGGCTCGGTCACCGCGAACCCGAAGTCGTACGCGGCCCCGGCGTGCTCACCCCTGTCGTAGTACTCCTGCGCGACGTAGACGCCGTTGTGCTTGACCGGGAAGATGCCGAACGGCTTGAGCCCGTCGTGGTACTGCGGAACGAACCCCAGGTTCCGCTTGGGGGAGGTGCCGGAGTACCCCTTGAGACAGTGTCCCGCGCTCAGCACCAGGTTGTGGTCGGGACTGTGCACCACGGAGGCGCTGCAGGTGCGGCCCGTGCCGTCGGAATCGGTCCAGAAGAACGCGCCCGCCTGCGGGATGCCGTCGAAGCTCCTGCTCGGAGGGATGAACTCGCCGGGCTGGGGCCCGTCCGCCGTGGCCGGTGCGGCCGGTGCGGCGGGTTCGGTGTCGCCGGGCAGTGCGGCCGCCATGCGGGCCGCGGTCCAGTACGCGCTGAGCCGCTCTGCGGCCGGATTGCCCGTGTTCGGCGTTGCGGCGGAGGCGACCGGGGCAAGCCCGGCGCCCAGCAGCAGCGCGGCTGTGGCCGCTGCGGCATTCCTGCGGGCTGTGGTCCTACGTAACATCATCTGCCCCTTTGCTCATGGTTGATGACCATATTGCCGTTGCGGCTGGACTTCGCCGAGTCGCTGCACCACCTGGCCTACGCGCTGCACGGCGCGGTCAGGGCCTACCCGGCAGGCCGCGCAGCTCCCCGATGCGCAGGAGTCGTGCGAAGAGGAGGAACAGCAGCGCCATCGCGGTGGCGCCGGCGGTCAGCGGGACGACCGCCATCCAGGAGGCCGGTGCGAGGCCGTGGCCGCAGGTGCGGGCGATGAGCCAGCCGGCGGCGCCGGCGCCGGTGGCGGCGGCGGTCAACTTGGCGTAGGTGCGGCAGATTCGCCGGCCGTCGAGGAGTCCCCCGGTGCGGCGCCGGAGCCGCAGGGCCGTGAGCAGCAGGCCGATGGCGTAGGACAGGGCGTAGGCGGCGGCCATCCCGGTGACCGCCCACCGGGGGGACAGCAACAGGTGGCAGGCCACGGCCAGGGCGATGTCGATGCCGCTGATCCACAGCGCCATGCGGAACGGCGTGCGGGTGTCCTCGAAGGCGTAGAAGCCGCGCAGCAGGAGGTACTGGGCGGAGAACGGGATCAGCCCCAGGCCGAAGGCCTGCAGCATGTGGCCCAGCGGGACGGTCTTCGCGGCGTCGGCGGCTCCGTGGGCGAACAGCAGCTGCGCGATCTGCGGGCCGAAGGCGGCGAAGAAGAACGCCGCCGGGACGATGACGACGCCGCTGACCCGGAGCGCGCGGGAGAGGTCTGCGCGCAGGTCGTCCAGGCGGTGCTCGGTCGCCGCCCGGCTCATCCGCGGGAGGAGCACGGTGATGAGGGAGACCGTGACGATGGACTGGGGGAGCATCCATATCTGTTGGGCGTAGCTGTAGGCGGTGTAGCCGACCCCGTCGCTGGGCAGGGCGGCGTCAGCGGCGGACGCCAGGCGGGTGACCACGGTGCTCGCCACGAGGTTGGCCAGGACGAACAGCAGGGTCCAGCGCGCCGCGCTCACGCTCTTGCGCAGGCCGGTGCCCCGCCAGTCGAAACGCGGACGCAGCCGGAAACCGGCCGCGTGGGCGTACGGGATCAGGGCGAGTGCCTGGAGGGCCAGGGCGAGGGTGGTTCCGATGCCGAGCAGCCTGACCTGGGCGCCGGTGATGTCCGCGACCTTCGCCGGGACCGTCATCATGCCGAGGTACAGACCGAACATCGCGATCAGCACGATGTTGTTCAGGACCGGGGTCCACATCATCGCCCCGAACCGGTTCCGGGCGTTGAGGGTCTGCCCGAAGATGCTGAACACGCCGTAGAAGAAGATCTGCGGGAGCAGGAAGCGGGCGAAGACCACGGTCAGCTCGAACGCGTCGTGGGTGGCGGGCGTGTCGCGTTGGTAGATGCCGATGATCTCGGGAGCGGCCCAGGTGGCCAGCGCGCTGCCGGCGCCCAGAACGCACAGGACCATGGTGACCAGGCGCTGTTCGAAGGCGACCCCGCCGTCGGGGTCCTCCGCCCGGGCCCGGACCAGCTGGGGGACCAGGACGGAGTTCAGCGCGCCGCCGATCAGCAGGAAGTACAGGCTGGTGGGCACCGTGTTGGCCTGGTTGTAGGTGGTGGCCAGCAGCCCGACGCCCAATGCCGCGGCCTGCAGTCCCTGGCGGATCAGTCCGGTGGCGCGCGAGACCACCGTCCCGGCGGCCATCAGCGCGGACGACCGCAGCACGCCACCGGCCGCGGCCCGTTTGGGGGTGGCATGTCGCCTGCGTGGCAGTGTCGATCGCGCTGACTTCTCGGGCCGTGTCTCCTCGATCATGGGCACAATCTACGATCCGACACCCTGTCGGCTCATGGGGATCTCGGACTTCGACGTACTTCGACGTACTTCGGGGTACGGGCCCGGAAAGCCCCGGTGGGGGCCGCCGCCGACATCCCCACAAGCAGGAACCGGCGGAAACAAACGGGTCTTCCGCTCTCCCCGGGGACCCCTTACCCCCCCCTCACCCCATGGGAGGGAGAGGACCCCCCCATAGA
>NZ_JBHTTU010000037.1:69431-85533 GCF_042794375.1 Kitasatospora sp. NPDC056531
TTGTTTGGTTAGCCTTTCCCCTCTCCCCGCCTCCAACTCCTTTTGGGTGAACCCCCCGAACCCCCCCCTCCCCCTCCTCCTCCCCCCCCCCCCCCACCCCCCACCGGGCGGCACCAGGTGGTCCGTCAGTCCGCCGGGGCGATCCGGTACCCGCCGCGCGCCGAGTGGAGGGCGAGCGCCTCGACCGGGCAGAACTCGACCGCCTCGGCCAGCCCGTCCGTCAACTCTGCACCGCCGTCGGCGTATTCGGCCACCGGCTGGGCCCGTCCGTCGGCGTCCAGGGCCAGCGAGCGGGGGGCGCTCAGCGTGCACATCCCGGAGCCGATGCAGCGGTCCCGGTCGACCCGGACCACCACGGCCCCGGTCTCGGCGGAGCCCGTCACCAGGAGACCTGCAGCGCGTTGGGGCTGCGGGTGAGCAGCCCGCGCCGCCAGTCGATGCCGTCGGCCGGGCCGGCCATCCGCAGCGCGGGCAGTCGGCGGGCCAGCCGGTGCAGGGCGAGTTCGAGCTCCATCCGGGCCAGCCAGGCGCCCAGGCAGTGGTGCGGACCGGCGCCGAAGGTGAGCATCGGCGCGGCCAGCGGGGAGAACAGCTCGGTGCCGAGGTCCCCGGTGTAGACCGACGGGTCCTGGTTGGCGGCGTTGGCGTCGGCGGCCACCACGCTGCCGGCCGGGATCACCACCCCGCCGATCTCCACGTCCTCCACCGTGCGGCGCAGCAGTCCGGGCATGTGCTCCTGGGCGTCACCGAGCGGGACGGCGCGCAGGATCTGCTCGGTCGCTGCGGCGGCACTGGCCTCGTCGGAGGCGAGCCGCTGCCAGGCCTCCCGGCCGTCCTCCAGCAGGTAGACCAGGGCGTTGCCGAGGCTGGTCATGGTGGTCTCGTGCCCGGCCACCACCAGGCCGATGACCAGCGCGACCAGCTGCCCCTCGGTGATCGAGCCGTCCTCGGCGGCGGCCGCGAGCAGACCGCTGACCAGGTCCTCGCCGGGGGCGGCGCGGCGTTCGGCGATCACCTCGGCGCCGAAGGCGGCGAACTCGGTCATCGCGGTGCCGATCGCCTCGGCGGTGTAGGCGGTGGTGGACAGCGCGTGATCGCTCCAGTGTGCCAGCCGCTTGCTGTCGAGGTTGTCCAGGCCCATCAGGCGGCTGATCACCGCGACCGGCAGCGGACGGGTGTAGGCGGCGACGATGTCGGCGGGGGAGCCGTGGTCGATCAGCTCGTCGATCAGCGACTCGACCACCGAGGCCACCCAGGGCTTCCAGCGGGCGATCGCGCGCGGGGTGAACGCCCGCTGCACGGTGCGGCGCAGCCGCTGGTGCTCGGTGCCGTCGATGTTCAGCATGCTCTGCGGGTCGTCCAGGATGTTCGGCGTGACCGTGACCGGCGGCGCGTCCGACGCGTAGAGCGGGGCGCGGCCCAGGCGCGGGTCGGTGAGCACCTGTCGCACGTCGGCGTGCCGACTGACCAGCCAGACCGGGGTGCCGGTGGGCAGCGCGGCGAGCCGCGGCGGGCCGGGTTCCTGGTGGCGCAGGCAGTGCAGCGGGGGGAGCGGGGCGGTGCCGGTGCCGGCACCGGTCGCACTGTTCTCGGTGGACATCCGTACTCCAGACTCCAGGTCAGCGGGCCGCGCGCGGCGGTCCGACGGGGGGTGATCCGGGATCGTGCGGGGACGGGCGGTTCGGCCGGGCGGCTCGACTCAGGGCCGGGGTTCGGGTGGACCGGGGTGCGGGTGGGCCGGGAAACGCAGCTCGCGCAGGGGCGCGGGCCCGTGCGCGGGATGGCGCGAAACGTGCGGGGGCGTACGGCCGGTACGTGCCCGGCACGGGCGGCGCGCGGTGGCGTGCCGTCAGGTGGGGCGGGTGTGCTGAGCGTGGTCGCGTGGACCGCCTCTGCTACGACCGTACGTGGGCGGCGGGGCAGCCGTCTGCGGCACTTCCAGCCAACGGCGGTGCTTTCCGGGCAGTTCGTAGCACGCTGACGGGCGCTCAGCACCACCCACGCGCCCCTGGTGCCGAGCCGCGCCGGGGCGGGCGCCGCGTGAGACGCGGTCAGGCGGCGGATATGCGCCTGGCACGTGCGGTGAGCGGGATCACCCGACCCGCTCCGACGACGGCCGACCGGCCGGGCGCTACGCTTCGTGGGCAGAGCTACGGGAGTCCCTCTACAGTTCCTCTGCAGTCGTTCGTCGCAGGTCACGCCGGTGCAGAGCCGCACCGGCCGACGGAGGTGGAATCGGATGCCCCAGCAGGTCAAGGCAGTCATCGCGCGCGCCAAGGGCGCGCCCGTGGAGGTGACCACGATCGTGGTGCCGGACCCGGGGCCGGGCGAGGCGGTGGTCCGGATCCAGGCTTGCGGCGTCTGCCACACCGACCTCCACTACCGGGAGGGCGGCATCAACGACGAGTTCCCGTTCCTGCTCGGCCACGAGGCCGCGGGCATCGTGGAGTCGGTCGGCGAGGGCGTCACCGAGGTCGAGCCCGGCGACTTCGTCGTCCTCAACTGGCGCGCGGTGTGCGGCCAGTGCCGCGCCTGCAAGCGCGGCCGCCCGCAGTACTGCTTCAACACCCACAACGCCAAGCAGAAGATGACGCTGCTGGACGGCACCGAGCTGTCCCCGGCCCTGGGCATCGGCGCCTTCGCCGAGAAGACCCTGGTCGCGGCCGGCCAGTGCACCAAGGTCGACCCGACCGCCGAGCCGGCCGTCGCCGGCCTGCTGGGCTGCGGCGTGATGGCGGGCCTGGGCGCCGCGATCAACACCGGCAACGTCGGCCGGGGCGACTCGGTCGCCGTGATCGGCTGCGGCGGCGTCGGCGGCGCGGCCGTGATGGGCTCCCGGCTGGCGGGCGCGGCGAAGATCATCGCCGTCGACATCGACGACCGCAAGCTTGAGACGGCCCGTATGCTCGGGGCCACCCACACCGTCAACTCCCGTACCACCGACCCGGTCGAGGCGATCCGCGAACTCACCGGAGGCAACGGCGCGGACGTCGTGGTGGAGGCAGTCGGCCGCCCCGAGACGTACCGGCAGGCCTTCTACGCCCGCGACCTCGCCGGCACCGTCGTCCTGGTCGGCGTCCCGACCCCGGAGATGACCCTGGAACTGCCGCTGCTCGACGTCTTCGGCCGCGGGGGCGCCCTCAAGTCCTCCTGGTACGGCGACTGCCTGCCGTCCCGCGACTTCCCGATGCTGATCGACCTCTATCTCCAGGGCCGCCTGGACCTCCGCGCCTTCGTCACCGAGACCATCGAACTCGACGCGGTGGAGCAGGCCTTCGAGCGCATGCACCAGGGCGACGTCCTCCGCTCGGTGGTGATCCTGTGACCGCTGCGCGCATCGACCGGCTGGTCACCGCCGGGACCTTCGAGCTGGACGGCGGCAGCTGGGAGGTGGAGAACAACGTCTGGATCGTCGGCGACGACCAGGAGGCGGTGGTGATCGACGCCGCGCACGACGCGACGGCGATCGAGGCGGCGCTCGGTGGGCGCCGGCTGGTGGCGATCGTGTCCACCCACGCGCACAACGACCACATCGACGCCGCCCCGGCCCTCGCCGAGCGCACCGGGGCGCCGATCCTGCTGCACCCGGACGACCTGCCGCTGTGGAAGCTCACCCACCCCGAGCGGCTCCCGGACGGCGAACTCGCCGACGGGCAGCGGATCGAGGTGGCCGGCACCGGGCTGACCGTGCTGCACACCCCGGGGCACGCGCCGGGCGCGGTCTGCCTGTACGCGCCGGAGCTGGGCACCGTGTTCACCGGGGACACCCTGTTCCAGGGCGGTCCGGGTGCGACGGGGCGCTCGTTCTCGCACTTCCCGACCATCATCGAGTCGATCCGCGAGCGGCTGCTCTCGCTCCCGGCCGAGACGGTGGTGCGCACCGGCCACGGTGACCCGACCACGATCGGTGCCGAGGCCCCGGCCCTGTCGGAGTGGATCGCGCGCGGGCACTGAGCCGGCGGTCCTGGCGCCGGTCCTGATGCCGCCGGTCCTGATGCCGCTACGGCCCCCGGGACGTTGATCGTCTCCCGGGGGCCGTACGATCCCGATCATGGCCCATGACCCGCGCGACCTCGACGAAGCCTTCCTCGCCTTCTGGCGCGAGCGGCACATCTCCACCCTGACCACCACCCGCCCGGACGGTTCGCCGCACGTGGTGCCGGTCGGCGTGACCTTCGAGCCGAAGACGGGCACCGCGAGGGTGATCACCAGCCGCACCAGCCGCAAGGCGCGCAACGTCGCGGCGGCCGGGGCGGAGGGCCTGCGGGTCGCGGTCTGTCAGGTGGACCGGGCCCGCTGGTCCACCCTGGAGGGCGTCGCGGTGGTGCGCGACGAGCCCGAGCAGGTCGCCGACGCGGAGCGGCGCTACGCCGAGCGCTACCGCACGCCCCGGGAGAACCCGGACCGGGTGGTCATCGAGATCGCCGTGGAGCGCGTCCTCGGCCGCGCCTGAGAGCTCGCGCGACGGTCACTCCGCGAGCGCCGGGGCGATCCGGCGCAGCACCGACGGCCAGCCCTGCGCCATGCCCTGGTGGGCCTGCCGGCCCATCGGGGTGTCCAGGTCGAAGCCCGCGTGCTCCAGCAGCAGCCGCGTCCCGTGCCCCTCGGGCACCAGCCGCCAGGTGACGGTGGTGTCCAGCGACCCCTCGGCGAAGCTGTACTTCAGCAGCCGCTCCACCTCCACCTCGACCACCTCGCAGGGCTGCTGCCCCCACGGCCCCATGTCCAGCGTGAACCGGTGCCCCACCACCGCCTTCACGTCCCCGGCGGCCCACCACCGCGCGTGCAGCTCCGGATCGGTCAGCGCCTCCCACACCCGCGCCGGCGGGTACGGCAGGAACTCGTCGCAGTTGATCGCGGCCTTCTCGGTCATGAACTCTCCTCGTCCAGGAGCTCGCGCAGCGAACGCATCCGCGCCCGCCAGTAGTGCTCGAAGGGGTGGAGCCACGCCTCGACCTCGGCGAGCGGGGCGGGCTCCAGGTGGTAGTAGCGGTGCCGCCCCCTCGGCTCCTCGCGCACCAGTCGGGCGTTCCGGAGCACCGCGAGGTGCTCGGAGACGGCCGGCCGGCTGAGCTCGAACTCCCCGGCCAGCTCGCCTGCCGCCCGGGGACCGTCCCGCAGGCTCTCCAACAGCTTCCGCCGTACGGGGTTGGCCAGCGCGCTGAAGACATCGACATCCGCCATGGCCCCACTATGTGTCGGAGATCGCCGACATGTCAACTTCTTCCGACGCATCCCGCTGCTTTCAGTCAGTCGGCGACATCAAACCGACCCGGCCGCTCTTCCTGCGGCACGAATGGCTCGACCCCTGGCACCACCTGCCCCGCGAGGAGTGGAACCTCCAGCAGGGCCAACTCGGGGGCACCACAACGGCATCGCCTCCCTGCCCGAATGCCGTGGCCGCCCTGGAGACCGCCGACGAATTCGAGGCGGCGGGCGAAGTGTCAAGGGAGCGTCAGTCGATCGCCGTACGGCCGCTCTTACGTCGATCAGACCTTCGCCCGCATGGGCTAGCCCGTCCCCAGTACCGCAACACGCGGTGTGAGAGGGCGAGTTGGTGTCCAGCATTCGTTCGGGGACGACGCGCGGGGCCGACGGCCGCCGGCTGTTCTCGGTGAACGGCACCAGCGCCGGCGCGGCCGACATCATCGGCCCCGCTGCCGACACCGCCACCGCGCACATCAGGCTGACCCCCGGCTACGCCGACCTGCCCGACCCGCGGATCAGCGCGGACGGCACCCGGCTCTACGTGGCCGACAGCGAGCCGTCGGGGGCCTCGGTGCTCGCCTTCGACACCACCTCGGTCCAGGTCCCGGCCCCCGCGCCGGCCCCGCGCCGCGCGCGGCGAACGCAACCCCAAGGCCCCCTTTGATAGGGGCAAAAATTTACTTTTCAACCTTAATATCAATGCCCTACCGGTGATTTGATCTACGAATCACAGGTGTGGAAGGCTGGCTTCGGCGCGCCGTTACTGGGAGGTAACTCGGCGTGCCGTCATCGCGCGGACGCCCAGGGGGAGTGGTCGGCGTCGCGCGACACGGTCGGAGAACGCACCCGGGGGCATCGCGTGCGGTCCGTCCTCCGACCCTGAAGCCCGGAAGGCCGGGAAAGCCCGGAAGAGTTGGAAAGTGGGGAGCGTCATGGGCAATGGTCTCGATGTGACGAGCTTGCAGAGCGAGCTCGAGGACCTCTGGAAGCGGCGGGACGAGGTCCCGCTGCAGTCCGCCGAGGCGGTGGCCGCCGTCGACGCGGCGATCGGCCTGCTGGACACCGGCCGTGCGCGGGTGGCCGAACTGCTGGACGGCGAGGTCGTGGTGCACGAGTGGCTGAAGAACGCGATCCTGCTGCTCTACAAGCAGGCCTCGCCGCAGCCCTCGCAGTTCGGCCCCTTCCAGTGCGCCGACAAGATTCCGCTGAAGAGCACGATCGACGGCGTCCAGGTGTCGCCGGGCGCGGTCATCCGACGGGGCAGCTACCAGGAGCCCGGCGCCGTGGTGATGCCGAGTCACATCGGCATCGGCTCGTACGTCGGCGAGGGCACCCTGGTGGACTCCTGGGTCGGCATCGGCTCCTGCGCCCAGATCGGCCGCAACGTCCACCTGTCCGGGGGAGTCGGACTGGGCGGCATGATCGAGCCCCCCATGGCCAAGCCGGTGGTGATCGAGGACGACGCCTTCATCGGCGCCCGCTCGATGGTCTACAGCGGCGCCCGGGTAGGGGAGGGCGCGCTGCTGGGCGCCGGAGCCCTGCTGACCGACACGATCCCGGTGATCGACGCCGCCACCGGCGAGGAGCTCAGCCGCGGCGAGGTGCCGCCGTGGACGGTCGCCGTCCCCGCCAACCGCCCGCGCGAGTTCGCCGGCGGCACCTTCGGACTGCCCTGCCTGCTGGTCATCAAGCACCTGAAGAAGGGCGAGCGCCACGACAAGGCCAAGCTCAACGACGCCGTGCGCACCCAGCCGCCCGCCACGCTCACCCTCTGACGCCTCTTCACGGAAAGCCCATCCCATGCCCGCCACCGGCATCCGTCCGCTCCTGGACCGTCACCCCGAACTCTCCGACCTAGCCGTCAAGTTGACGGTATTTCTGGACACCCACCTGCCCGAACCCGGCTGCGAGGGCGACCCCCGCCCCGACTGGCTCGCCCTGCGCGCCCAAGCCGCGGCCGCGGGGCTCACCGGCATCGACGTCACCTTCCCCGACGAGCAGGGGGAGCAGGGCGAGCCCGGCGAACCGCGCGGACGCGTGGCCCAGGGGATGGCCATGTTCCTCGCCGGGCAGCGCGACTGCGACGCCCGCGAGATCTTCAGCACCGGACACGCCGCGATGCCGCTGCGCTACGGTTCGCCCGCGCTCGTCCGCCACACCCGCGAAAAGGTCGTCGGCGAGGGCAAGTTGGCGGGCATCGCGTCCAGCGAGCCGCACTCGGGCTCGGACCTGCGGGGCTTTCGCACCGTCCTGGTCGACCACGGCGACCACTTCACGCTCTCCGGATCCAAGGGCCTGATCAGTCGGGTCGAGGAGGCCTACGGCTTCGTCGTCTTCTGCAAGCTCGTCGACCGCGCCGACGCCGGCCGCATCGACCTGCGCGACGTGCCGCTGTCTGCGGTGTGGGTGCCGGCCGACGCCGCCGGCGTGCTCACCGAGACCACCGATCCGATGGGCATGCGCGGCTGGAGCTTCGGCCACCTGCACTTCGTCGACACCCGCCTGGACAAGGACTTCCTGCTCGGTGAACCCGGCGCCGGCCGCCGGATCTTCGACACGCACTTCTCCGCCTGGCGCCTGATGATGTCGCTGGTCTGCCTCGGCGCCGCCGCCGCGGCGATCCAGGAGTCCGCGGCCCGCACCCGCGCCCGCACCGTCGCCCGGATGCCGCTCGCGGCGATCCCGTCCGTCGCCGCCCGCCTGGGCACCGCCGCCGCCGAGGTCGAGGCCGCCACCGCCTGGTGCTTCGCGCTACTGGAGCGCATCGACCAGGGCGAGACCGACGTCGCCACCTGCTCCGCCGCCAAGGCGCTGGCCACCGACGCCGCCTACCGGGCCGTCGACCTCGCCCTCCAGCTGCACGGCAGCGAGGGCTACACCAAGCACACCCCGATGGAGAAGCGCCTGCGAGACATCCGCGGGCTGCGCATCGCCGACGGGCCCAACGACACGCTCTACAGCGTGCTGGCCCACGCCCTGCTGGCCGAGGACCGGCAGACCGGGGACACAAACGCCGGGGACGCACGGCTCCTGGCCCACCGCTGACCCCTCGTCGCCCAGCACTCCATCGAACCGAGGCGCAAAGAACCACACATGTCACCAACCTCGCCCTACCGGACCGAAGTCGTCGACATCCTCGACGAGTTGGGGGCCGACCCCGACCGCCCGGCCCTGGTCCACCGGGGACGCACCACCACCGCCGGGGACCTGCGCGACCTCGCCCACCGGCTGGCACACGCCCTACGCGCCCGCGGCCTCGACCGCCACCACACGGTCACGCTGCTGACCGGCAACCGGCCCGAGGCGATCGCCGCGCGCTACGCCGCCAACCTGGTCGGCTGCCGGACCAACCAGCTCTACACCAGGCTGCCGGCCGACACGCAGGCCGCCATGGTCCGGGACGTCGAGACGCACACGCTGATCGTCGACCCCGAACACGCCGTCCGCGCCACCGACATCACCGGGCGCACGGACATCGAGGCCGTCCTCGTCCTCGGCCCCACCACGGACGGCCCCACCACGGAGGCCACCGACCTGCTGGCCCTCGCCGCCGCCGAGAGTGCCGACCCGTTCACCAGCCGGGCCCGGCCGGGTGACGTCCGCACCATCCGCCACTCCGGCGGCACCACCGGCCACTCCAAGGGCATCTGCATCAGCTACGGCCAGGTCCGCCGCTTCGGCCCCGACCTGCCCACCGCCGACCCGGCGGGCCCGCCGCGCCTGCTGGTGTGCACCACCATCGCGCACGCCGCAGGCCAGATGACCGACAAGGTGCTGCGGGCCGGCGGCAGCGCGGTGCTGCTCGACGAGTTCGACCCGGCCGCCGTCCTGACCGCCATCGAACAGGAACGCATCACCGACCTGTTCCTGATGCCCCCGCTGCTCTACCAGCTGCTGGACCACCCGCAGTCCGGGCACACCGACACCACCAGCCTGCGCCGCCTCACCTACGGCGGCTGCCAGGCCTCACCGGCCCGTCTCACCGACGCGGTCCGCCGCTTCGGCCCGGTCCTCGTCCAGCTCTACGGACAGCACGAGGCGGGCATCGTCAGCGTCCTCGACACCGGCGACCACGACCCGGCCCGCCCGCACCTGCTGCACTCGGTCGGCCGGATCGCCCCCGGCTACCGGGTCGCGATCCGCGACGAGCAGGGCCGCGACCTGCCCGCCGGCCGGCACGGCGAGGTGTGCATCGCCTCGGACAGCCTGATGCAGGGCTACTGGAAGCAGCCCGAACTGACCGCAGCCACCCTCAAGGACGGCTGGCTGCACAGCGGCGACGTCGGATACCAGGACGACGAGGGCTACCTCTACATCGTCGACCGGCTGAAGGACCTGATCAACACCGGCGCCGGCCACGTCTACACCTCCGAGGTGGAGGACCTGCTCAACTCCCACCCCCAGGTGCACCAGAGCGCGGTCTTCGGCGCCCCCGACGCCAACCGGATCGAACGAGTCCACGCCGTCGTCGTCCCCGTCCCCGGCACCCGCCCCGATCCGCAGGAGCTGCGCACCCTGGTCCGCACCCGTCGCGGCCCGCTGCACGAGCCCGCCCACGTCACCTTCCTCGCGGAACTGCCGCTCACCGACGCGGGAAAGCCCGACAAGAAGCTCCTGCGCCGCCAGGCGGCCGCCCGGTAGCGCGAAACCGGATCCCGCCCCGACCGTGGGGGCGGGATCCGTCGGGGTGTGGGGGCGGAACCGTCAGGGCCGCAGTCCGCGTCCTGTGACTGCCGGGGTTCACCAAAAGGCCCAGGCCCCTTGCCAATTCGTTCGACGTGCCATCACATATCTTCCACGCACACTGCCGGCCGCAGCCGGCGTGCTGACCGGCGCCGGACGTCGGCCGACGGAGTACTGGTGACCCGCAACGAAACCATCGGAGGACGCCTGATGCGGCTTCGCGGAACCACGGCAATACTCGCCCTCGCCACCGTGGTGGCGGCGGCCCTCACGACGGGCGGGGGCGCCCGGCCGGCCGCCACGCGGACCACCGCGGCCACCGGCCCGCTGGCCTCGCCCCCGCCGAGTCTCGCGGCCGACACCGCTTCCGCCTCGGACCCGTCCTGCAAGGCGAGCAAGTACCCCCCGAAGAAGGATCCCTCCGGGCCGACCATCAAGGCGATCCAGGCCCGCGGGACGATCAACATCGGCGTGGACCTGAACGACTACGAATGGGGATTCCTGGGCCCGGACGGCGCCACACCCCAGGGATTCGACATCGACCTCGCGAAGGCGATTGTCGCCTCGCTGGGAAACCCGAAGGTCAACTGGGTCGCACTCGACGACGCCCAACGCCAACCGCGCCTCAAGGCCACCGGCGACCAGCACGTCGATCTGGTCGTGCACACCATGACGATCACCTGCAAACGGAGCCAGGACGTGGCCATGTCCACGGTCTACTTCGAAGCCGGACAGCGGGTCCTGATACCGGCCGCGAAGGCCGAACAGGGTGAGAGCGGGCCCGACGCGATGAAGGGACGGCGTGTGTGCGTCGCCGCAGGCTCCACCGCCGAGACCCTGCTGGAACCGGACACCGCGCTGCCGGCGCCCCAGCAGAAGTACAAGGTGGCCGCACTCGACAAGCGGGACCAGGAGCTGGACTGCCTGGTCCAGCTCGAACTCGGCAACGACGACGCGATCGTCACCGACGACGCCATCGCCTACGGCCTGGCCGCCCAGGACCCGCAAACCACCGTGGTCGGCGACCAACTCTCCGACGAGCCCTACGGCGTCGCCATCTCACCCGGCGAACCGGACCTCGCCTCCTGGGTCAACCAGGTCCTGGAGGACTACCGCGGGAGCGGCGCCTGGCAGCAGAGCTACGACCATTGGCTCAAGCCCAACGTCCCCGGCCACCCCGAATTGGAGCCACCCGCGGCGCAGTACTCCAACTCGTGACCCCAGTACGGAACATGATCCTCTCAGGGGAGAGCAGGGCAGGACAGGGCGGGGCCTCCGCGGGGCTCAGCCGATGCCCGTGAGCCTCCACGGGCGCACGGTGTCGTCCGAACCGGCGATGGCCAGGGTGGTGCCGTCCGGGCGGTATGGGTGAGGGGGGGCGCGGTCGGCCGGTGGTTGCCGGCCGCTACCGGCTGATGGCTGACGTCGGTGAGGTGGGCGATCGCCCGAGCACGTTGTCCTGGCTGCCCTACCGGGATCACCCGCCAGCGGGAACCACCACTGCTCGGCCCGGCAACCGATCTGGCTACGACTGCAGGGCGGGGGTGTTCCTGATGAAGCTGTCGAACCCCAGCGGGGGGCGCCCGAGCAGCTCGGCGACGTCGTTCGTGGCCCGGTCGTACCGGTTCTCGCGGTGCAGCCGCGCCATCGTGGCGATGTGCTCGAAGACGTGGGGCGGCAGGTCCAGCTCCTTGAGGTCGCGTTCCAGCCACTCCTCGTACGGCACGTCGACGTAGGTCACGGTACGGCCCAGGGCAGTGGAGAACTCGGCCGCGATGGTCGCCATGTCGCGGGAGCGCGCTCCGGTCAGTTCGTAGACGCGGCCGGACTGCGGAGCCGGGTCGAGCAGGAGGCGTGCGATGACCTCCGCCACATCGGCTGCGGCGACCGGCGAAGTCCGGGCGGAGCCGAACGGGAGGCGGATCGTGCGGTCCCGCAGGATCGAGGCGACAGCGACCCGGGCGAAGAGCGGATTCTCCATGAACACCGTGGGCCGGACATGGACGACCGGCACCCCCGACCAGTCGAGGACGTGCTCGGCCAGCCAGTGCAGTCGCTGCTGCCGGGATTCGGCGTCGCTGGTGAGGTCCATCTGGGAGACCGTCATCTGCGAGATGCTCACCAGCAGTTCGAGACCGCCACCTTCCCGCGCGGCCGCGGCGACCGTCGTCGCGGCCTCCAGGTACGCGGGCGACACGCTCATCCCGAAGTAGGCCCGGCGGCAGCCCGCCAGTGCCTCCACCACGTCGGCGCCGCGTGTGAGATCGCCGACCACCACCTCCACGCCGACCATGGCCCGTAGAGCCGAGGCCCGTTCGTCGTCGTGGTGGACAAGAGCCCGGACGGGCACGCCCTCGGCGTGCAACCGGTCGAGGACCGTTCGTCCGACTCCGCCGACGCCGCCACCAACGCCGGTGACAAGGACGAGTTGGGAATGCATCGTCGATCGCCTCCTGTCCTCCGGACCAGGCGTCCGGTCCGCTCGGACGGCACTGCGGGCTGTCCGGCGCGTCACCCGCGCGGCCACGGCCGGGTCGTCTCCTCCTTCACCGTACCTGCGGCAGCGGTACGCCGCAGGCCCGTCGGTGGCGGTCGGTTCACGGGCACCCGGTCACGGGCAACGGACCCCGCATCGACCCCGGTCCTACGCGGTTGCCAGGTGCGTGGGCATCGCGCCGCCGAGTAGCCTGATCAACTGAGCGAGCAGAGCGTCGAGTTCGCGACCGACGTCGGAGATCCGCTCGTCGTGGTAGCTGGCGAACAGCAGGCTGGGCTGGTCGACCGCCAGTTTCGTGTCGCCGTCGGGGTCGGCGTAGAGGAGAGTGCGCAGCGGCGCGTGCAGCATGACCGACGGGTCGTGACGGAACATGCGTTCGGCGATGGTGTGGTTGCCCATCAGGTACTGCGTGGCCTTCCAGCGGGAGGGCGATCCGGCCATCAGGGCGGTGAGGTCGCCGCGGTAGTAGCGCATGAACCCGTACGGGGCGTTGATCTCGGCGAGTTCGAGCGTGGCGTCCCAGGAGGCCATCTGGAAGAAGCGGGCCTGATCGACCTCCGGGACGAGGGTCTCGTACTGCTCGCGGGCGGCGTCGTACGGCTGCGGGAGTGCCACGAGGAGGCGCCGGGCGGGGTGGTCGACGGTCGTGGTGTGCATGGTCATGGCTGTGCTTCCTCCGTGCCGGAGCGGACCAGTTCCACGTGGTGGATGTCGAGGGTGATGGACGGCAGGTTGAGGTTCACGCTGTTGTCGGGGTTGCGGCGGAAGACGCGCCGGCGGGTCGCCACCAGCAGGCCGTCGAAGGACCTGTGGCGGCTGGTGTAGTGGCCGACCAGGGTGCTGCCGTTGACTTCGGCGATGTAGTCCATGCGTCGTCGCAGGACTGTGGGTGGCGATCTCGGCCGGGAAGCGCATGTGCACCTCCACCAAGGTTGACCGAAGCGTGCGCTTCCGGCTCGCTCAGGCGGTGGGGAGCGGTGCGGCGGCGAGGTCTGCTGGAGCCGGCCACGGATCGCACGACCTTGATCGACTTCTGCTAGCCGTCCGTCCGCTTGATCCACTCGCTGCCTCCCAGCGGGTAGTCGTAGCCGGGGCGGTTGACGTCGGCGCTGGTGCGGAAGGGGGTGCCCCTGTTGTCGATCGGGATGGTGCCGCGGCGGTCGCCGCTGGACCAGTCCAGTGTGAGGTCCCACCGGACGTCGTGCGCCTTGGTGTGCGCGGTGACGTAGAAGACCTCGGGGTCGGACTTGCTGACCTTGTACGGGAAGTCGCGCTGGCCGCCCTTGACGGTGATCACGGGACTGCCCCTGTCGAGGTCGATGTCGAAGGACTTGGTCTCGACCCCGCCGCCGCAGCCGACGCCCATCGAGTAGTCGTTCCAGGCGAGCGGCGCGCCCTTGGCCGTGATCCGTACGTGCAACGCCTCCAGGACGACCGTGTCCGCTCCGGTGCCCTGGACGGTGAGGGCGACCTGCTGCTCGCCGGAGGAGACCGCACCGTAGGCGGCGGCCCAGCGCGGGGCGTCGCGCTCGGTGGCGGGCGGCCCGACCTGGGCGGGCGCGCTGTTGACGAGGAAGTGCTGGCTGCACGGGTCGGCGTAGACGTACGGGCGAGTGCCGACAGTGAGCGGCGCGGGCGCGTCGGCGGGCTGGGCGGGGGTGGACGGGCTCGGGGTGGACGGGCTCGGAGTCGTCGTCGCGGTTGCCGGGGCAGTGAACGTCGGGGTCACAGTCCCGGTGGCGGAGGCAGCGGGGGCGGAGAGGGACGGTTCCGGCACGGCCGCCATGCCCGTCGCCGCAGCCGTGGCGCCGGCCGTCTGCCGCCCGCCCGCATCGTTCCCGCCATCCCGGACCGTGGGACGCGCGACGATCATCACTACGGCCAGCACGGCGACGCCCGCGGCGGAGGCGATCAGCGCGCTACGGTGGCGCCGCCGCCGAACGGGCTCCGCCACCGCCCCGACGACCGGCGCCCCGCCCGTCTCTTCCGCGGTGGGTTCAACCGGGGCGACCGGGGCGGCCTGGGGCTCCGCGACCGGAGTCGGGGCCTGAACCGGGACTGGGGCCGGCGTTCGCTCCACAGTCCGGTCTGTCCGGCGCCCTCGGGCCGCGTCCGCCAGGATCCAGCTCCGGTGCAGTTCCACGAGCTCTTCCGGGGTCGCCCGGCACACCCGCGCGAAGCGCTCCGCCGACATGTACTCATGGGGCAGCGCCGTGCCGTTGCAGTAGCGGTGCAGCGTCGACGTGCTCATGTGCAGCCGCTTGGCCAGCGTTCCGTAGCTCAGGCCCGAGCGGGTCTTGAGCTCGCGTAACAGCCGCGCGAACTCCTCCGTCTCGGCGGCCCCCGTGCCCTCCGACACCCGTCCCCTCCGTTCCCCCGGTGTCCCGTTCCAGCGTTCCAGGCTCGTCCCACTTCCGCTGATCAGAGCCTCGTTCGCCGTTCCACCCTACCCATCGTGCCGCCAGGCGTGGCGGCCGGGACGGATCGCTCCGCAGGCTTCGGTCATCCGATCGACGCACCACCCGAGCGCATGCCGAAAGGGGCACGACCACATGTCCGTCCGTACCTCCCGCACCCGTCTGATCACCGCTGCCGCGAGCGTCGCGCTCGCCGCCTTCTCGATCACCGCGTGCAGCGACAGCGGAGACATCGGGACGGCAACCGGCCCGTCGCGCAGGGCCACCGTGCCCGCCGCGGCGCCTGCCTCACCGACGACGCCCTCGGCGTCCGCCGTCCCGTCCGACGGCGCCGGTGGCACCACCGGCAAGGCCCCGGCCACCGCACCCGCGCCGCCCACCGCTTCCAAGCCCGCCGCGAACACCCCGGCACCGAAGGCTTCCTCAGCTCCCCCGGCCGCCAAGCCGACCACCTGCGAGGGCTCCAACACCAAGACCACCGCCGCCCCGCTGAACCGACCCGTGAACCACATGCTGCTCACGGTCACCAACACCGGCTCCGGCACCTGCTACCTCTACGGCTACCCGGCCGTCCAGTTCGGCGAGGCGCAGTCCGTGCCCCCGGTCATCACCGACTCGAAGCCGCAGGCCGTCGTCACGCTCAAGCCCGGCGAGTCCGGCTACGCCTCCGTCAACCTGTCCTCCACCGACGGCAGCAACGGCTCGAACGGCCGCACCGCGACGTCCCTGGCCGTCTACTTCAGCGGCCCCTCCGGCAGCGAGAGCGTCGGCGCGGGGGCCCACCCGTCGCTGCCCACGAAGGGCGTCTACGTGGACGACTCCCTCACGGTCACCTACTGGCAGCAGTCGCTGGACGACGCCGTCTCCTGGTGACCCCGGCAACACCCGAACGGCCGACAGCACCCAGCCCGAAAGCAGGCACGCCACCATGTGCAACACACCCCGCAGGATCGCCCGGCTCCTGGCCGTCCACATCGGCTCGGCCTGCCAGGTCCTCCTCCTCGGCGATCCGGACGGCCCGGGCCTCGGGCGGGAAGCCGCCGTCACCCGGCGCTGACGCCCGAGCGCCGAGACAGGTCGTTTGGGGGTGGGGGTGGGGGAGTGCGGCGCGCCGCCGCGTGGGTGGACCGCCGCGTACGAGGGCGGTTCCAGTACGTGCTGATCGCCGCCGACAAGGTCTGACCGGCGGCTGACCGGTACCTGACCACGACACCGAAACCGGACCGCCCGGTCGTCGGCTCATCCCGTCCGACAACCAAGTGGGCCCGGGGCGGCTGGGAGTGTGGGGCTTCTTGGC
>NZ_JBHTTU010000038.1:0-31322 GCF_042794375.1 Kitasatospora sp. NPDC056531
CGCCCGGTTACATTCCGAACCCGGAAGCTAAGCCTCACAGCGCCGATGGTACTGCAGGGGGGACCCTGTGGGAGAGTAGGACGCCGCCGAACAATTCTTCGAGAGAAGCCCCCGCCGGGTGAACCGGACGGGGGCTTTTCTGTTGTAAGGTCAACGTGCATTGTCGTCACATGGGACAGGAGGCCCCCCAGGTGGAGGTCCAGGAGACGCGGGTCCAGACCGATCGCGTCCTCACCATCCCCAACCTGCTGAGCATGGGCCGGCTGGTCGGCGTTCCGCTTTTTCTCTGGCTCATCCTGTGGCCGGTCTTCGGCGGGCCCAACAATGATCTCTGGGCGCTGCTGATCCTGATGCTGAGCGGGATCAGCGACTACCTGGACGGAAAGCTCGCCAGGCGGTGGGGGCAGATCAGCCGGGTGGGGCAGCTGCTGGACCCGCTGGCCGACCGGCTCTATGTGCTGTCCACGCTGGTCGGATTGACCTGGCGTGAGATTCTGCCGTGGTGGGTGACTGCGATTCTGCTGGCTCGGGAGCTGTTCATCGCCGCGCTGCTGCCCATTCTGAACAAGCACGGTTACGGGCCGCTGCAGGTGAGTTTCCTCGGGAAAGCCGCGACCTTCAATCTGATGTACGCGTTTCCGCTTCTGCTGCTCGGCAACGTGCACAGCTGGATCGCGCGGCCGGCCGAGGTGGTGAGCTGGGCGTTCATCTGGTGGGGAACCGCGCTCTACTGGTGGTCCGCCATTCTTTACGCGGTGCAGGCGCGGCAGATCGTCAAGGCCGACTCCGGGGCCTCGGCGTCCACAGCCTGAGACGTGATCTGAGAGAAGTCCCACGCCGTACCGGTGCGTCGGACGATACCTTCCGGGTAGAGAACCCTCTGGAACGGTTTGATGGACCTGCAGGTCCACCACCGCGAAGGAGGACGCACCCGTAATGAAAGCCGTTGTCATGGCAGGGGGCGAGGGCACCCGACTCCGCCCGATGACCTCCAGCATGCCGAAGCCGCTGCTTCCGGTCGCCAATATGCCGATCATGGAGCACGTGCTTCGGTTGCTGAAGCGGCACGGCCTCTCCGACACCGTGGTCACGGTCCAGTTCCTGGCGTCACTGGTCAAGAACTACTTCGGTGACGGTGAGGAACTGGGGATGCATCTCACGTATGCCCATGAGGAGACGCCACTAGGCACTGCGGGGAGTGTCAAGAACGCCGAGGACGCGCTCAAGGACGACTCCTTTCTGGTGATCTCCGGTGACGCGCTGACCGACTTCAATCTCTCTGAATTGATCGACTTTCACCGCAGCAAGAACGCTCTGGTCACCGTCTGTCTCACCAGGGTGCCGAATCCTCTGGAGTTCGGTATCACGATCACGGACGACGACGGGCGGGTCGAACGCTTCCTGGAGAAGCCGACCTGGGGGCAGGTCTTCTCCGACACGGTGAACACCGGTATCTACGTGATGGAACCCGAGGTCTTCGACTACGTCGGGGCGGGTGAGTCCGTCGACTGGTCGAGCGACGTCTTCCCGCAGCTGTTGAAGGAGGGCAAGCGGGTCTACGGCTACGTCGCCGAGGGCTACTGGGAGGACGTGGGCACCCACGAGAGCTACGGCAAGGCCCAGGCGGACGTCCTGGAGGGCAAGGTCGACGTCGAGATCGACGGCTTCGAGATCTCGCCGGGCGTCTGGGTGGCGGAGGGGGCGGAGGTCGACCCCGAGGCCGTACTGCGCGGGCCGCTGTACATCGGCGACTACGCCAAGGTCGAGGCCGGTGTGGAGATCCGCGAGCACACCGTGCTGGGCAGCAACGTGGTGGTCAAGCGCGGGGCTTTCCTGCACAAGGCCGTGGTGCACGACAACGTGTACGTCGGCCCGCAGAGCAACCTGCGCGGCTGTGTGGTGGGCAAGAACACCGATGTGATGCGGGCCGCGCGGATCGAGGACGGCGCGGTGATCGGGGACGAGTGCCTGGTCGGCGAGGAGTCGATCATCGCGGCGAACGTCAGGGTCTACCCGTTCAAGACCATCGAGGCCGGGGCCGTCGTCAACACCTCGGTGATCTGGGAGTCCCGAGGTCAGGAGCACCTCTTCGGTGTCCGCGGCGTCTCGGGGATCCTGAACGTCGAGATCACCCCCGAGCTGGCCGTACGGCTGGCCGGCGCGTACGCCACGACGTTGAAGAAGGGTGCCACCGTCACCATTGCGCGTGACCACTCGCGAGGTGCGCGTGCGCTCAAACGGGCGATGATCTCGGCGCTGCAGACGAGCGCGATCGACGTCCGAGACCTGGAGAACGTGCCTATGCCGGTGGCCCGGCAGCACACGGCGCGGGGGAGCGCGGGCGGGATCTTCCTGCGGACCACGCCAGGAGTGCCGGATTCGCTGGACATCCTCTTCTTCGACGAGCGCGGCGCGGACCTCTCGCAGGCGGGGCAGCGCAAGCTCGACCGCGTCTACGCGCGCCAGGAGTACCGGCGGGCCTTCCCCGGCGAGATCGGGGACCTGACGTTCCCGTCCAGCGTCTTCGACTCCTACGCGGGCAACCTCCTGCGGACGGTGGACACCACCGGGGTCCGGGAGGCCGGGCTGAAGGTGGTCGTGGACACCGCGCACGGCAGCGCGGGGCTGGTTCTGCCGAGCATCCTCGGCCGGCTCGGGGTGGAGGCGCTGACCGTCTCCAGCGGGCTGGACGAGGCGCGGCCGACCGAGGACGCGGAGACGCGGCGGGCCGGACTGGCCAGGCTCGGTGAGCTGGTGGCCTCTTCACGGGCGGCCTTCGGTGTCCGCTTCGACCCGGTCGGTGAGCGCGTCGCCTTCGTCGACGAACTGGGTCGGGTGATCGACGACGACCGGGCGCTGCTGGTGCTGCTGGACCTGGTCGCGGCCGAGCGCCGCAGCGGGCAGGTGGCGCTGCCGGTGACCACGACCCGGATCGCCGAGCAGGTCGCCGCCTACCACGGCACCCAGGTCATCTGGACCACGACGACGCCGGACGACCTCGCGAAGGCGGCCTCCGCCGAGGGCACGGTGTTCGGCGGGGACGGGCGTGGCGGCTTCGTGGTGCCCGAGTTCAGCGGGGTGCTGGACGGCGCCGCAGCCTTCGTCCGGTTGGTCGGTCTGGTGGCCCGGACCCAGCTCACGCTAAGCCAGATCGACGCGCGGATCCCGCAGGCGCACATCCGGCGCAGGGACATCGCGACGCCGTGGGCGGCCAAGGGCATGGTCATGCGCTCAGTGGTGGAGGCGGCCGGAAGCCGACGGCTGGACACCACGGACGGCGTCCGGGTGGTCGAGGCGGACGGGCGCTGGACGCTGGTGCTGCCGGACCCGGCCGAGGCGGTCACCCACCTGTGGGCTGAGGGACCGGACGACGAGGCCACCGAGGCGCTGCTCGACGAGTGGGCAGCGGTGGTCGACGGCGCGGGGCGATGACGGCCTGAGCGTACGAATGCCCTGATCGGCGGGGCGTGCGGCCTGGTTCGCACGCCCCGCTATCCGTTTTCACATCATTCGGAGCAGTCCGTCACTTTCCGCGGGTGTGTGCAACGTGTGTGCAGCTCAGGGGCCGTGCACGGGGCTCCTCGCGTTCATGGGACGATGGTCCGCATGCCAGTGACGCCGACGCCGAGTGCCCCGAACGGACGGTACAACCGTCCGGACGCCTCGATGTCGCTGCTGACGAACGTGATGGACCACAGCCTGGACGAGGGCTACGCCGAGGCGGCCGCTGCGCGGGGCGGCGAGCACGACAGCCGGATACCCCGGACCCTGCGGGGTCTGCTCACGTTGGGCGCCGGACTGGCGCTGGTCGGGGGCGTGGTGACGGTCGGCGCGGTGAACGCGCACAAGGCGGAGCCTTCGCTCGCCAAGGAACGGGACGCGCTGATCCACCGGATCAACGACAGCAACGGCTCGGCCGACCGCCTGCAGAAGCAGGTCCAGGACCTGCGGCGCAAGGTCGAGGACACGCAGCAGCAGGCGCTCCCCTCGGGGGACGGCGACGCGGGCGGTCTGACCGGCACGGTGGGCCTGGGGGAGGTCACCGGGCCGGGCGTGAAGCTGGTCCTGGAGGACGCCCCGGGGACGGGGAGCGGGGGCAATGTCGACCCGCGGGCCGGGCAGGGCTTCTCCAACAGCGGGCGGCTGCGCGACCGCGACCTGCAGCTGGTGGTGAACGGTCTGTGGGGGTCCGGCGCGGAAGCGGTCTCGATCAACGGCCAGCGGCTGACCGCGCTGTCCGCGATCCGGGCCGCGGGTGAGGCGGTACTGGTGGACAACCGGCCGCTGGTCCCGCCGTACAACATCCAGGCGATCGGGGACGGGCCGAAGCTCCTCTCCGCCTTCGAGAGCGACATGGCCGGGCAGTACCTGCGGCTGCTCCAGGAGAAGTACGGCATCAAGTCGACGCTGTCCACGCAGAAGAGCCTGACGCTGCCGGCGGCGGTGGGGGTGACGCTGCGGACAGCCCAGCCGGTCACGCCCGAGCCCACGCCCACGGCGACCTCCTCGGCCACGTCGTCGGCGACCTCGTCGGCCGGGCCGAGCGGCACTCCTTCGGGCGGTCCAGGAACCTCGGAGAGCCCCGGCGCGTCCGTTTCACCATCCGCACGCAGCGGTGGTCCGACCTCGAAGCGGCGTCCGACCAGCGGATCCGCCAAGACCACGACAGGGACAGGAGCAGCTAGACCGTGATTGCCGTACTGGGTCTCGTGATCGGGGTGGTCGTCGGCCTCTTCGTCCAACCCGAGGTGCCGGACGCCGTCGTGCCGTACCTGCCGATCGCGGTGGTGGCGGCGCTGGACGCGGTGTTCGGCGGCGTCCGGGCGATGCTGGACGGGATCTTCAACGACAAGGTGTTCATCGTCTCGTTCCTGTCGAACGTGGTGGTCGCGGCGCTGATCGTCTTCCTCGGTGACCAGCTGGGCGTCGGCTCGCAGCTGTCCACGGGAGTGGTCGTCGTCCTGGGCATCCGCATCTTCTCCAACGCGGCCGCGATCCGGCGTCATGTCTTCCGTGCCTGAGCCGGGCCGCGAGGCGGCGGCGGAGGAGAAGGCGGCCGGGAAGGCCGTCGAGGAGCCCGGGTCGGAGGCGTCCGAGTCTGAGACGGCGGAGGAGACCGCTCCGGTCGATCCTGCGGACTCGGGAGCGGAGCCGGGGGCGGCTGAGGCGGAGTCCGAGTCGGCGGAGCCGGAGAAGTCTGACGCTGAGGCTGAGCTTGAGGGCACCGCGGCGGAGTCGGAGCCGGTGGTATCGCTGACGAAGGCGGCGGAGCCGGAGTCCGCTGCCGGGAAGTCGAGGACGGAGCCCGAGCGTGACCCGGAGCCCGAGCCGAAGGACGAGGCAGGGCCGGAGCCCACTGAGTCCGAGCCCACCGAGCCGGCCAAGGCCGCCGAAGCCGAGCAGCCCTCCGCAGGGGACCGGAACGCAGGTCGTCGGCGGCTGAAGGCGGCGCTGTGGCCGCCGCGGCTGTCGCGCGGGCAGCTGGTGGTGGCGCTGCTGCTGTTCTCGCTCGGCCTGGGGCTGGCGATCCAGGTGCGCTCGACCAACGACCACCACAACCAGCTGCGCGGGGCCCGGCAGGAGGACCTGGTCCGGATCCTCGACGAACTGGACAGCCGTCAGCAGCGTCTCCAACAGGAGAAGGCGGAGCTTGAGCAGTCCCTGGCGAAGTTGGAGAACAGCTCCAACCAGGCCAAGGAGGCCCAGGAGCAGACCAGGAAGAAGATGACGGAACTGGGTGTGCTGGCCGGTACGGTCAAAGCCACTGGTCCGGGCATCGTACTCACGGTCGATGATCCCCAAGGGCAGGTGAAGGCAGATATGCTGCTGGACACCCTGCAGGAACTTCGAGCGGCGGGGGCGGAGGCGATTCAGATCAACGATGTGCGCGTGGTGGTCAACACCTACTTCACCGACCTGTCGGGCGGCGGGGTGCAGATCGACGGCAAGAAGGTCGCGCCGCCCTATCGGTTCACCGTCGTGGGGAACCCGCAGGATCTGACTCCCGCGCTGAACATCCCGGGTGGTGTCGTCCGTACGTTGGAGAGCCACCAGGCGCGGGCGACGATCACCCAGCAGCAGAAGGTGGTCGTGGACGCCCTCGTGGATCTGAAGACGCCGCAGTACGCCAAGCCGGCTTCGAAGTGACGGGGCGCCCGACGAACGGCCCGTCACAGGCGGGCGGCACCCGGTGCGGGGCGCCGCCGCCGCGTGGGAGAGACTGGTTCGCACCAGTACGCTCCGTAGCACCAACCGCAGTACCAACCGTCGGAGTACCACTCCAGCAGGCCCGAGCCGCAACCGGGCCCGCAGCCTGTCCGAGGTTCTCACCCTGCCCCGCGGGCGGGTCTGTCACACGCAAGGGGATTCGCCCGTGAGTTTCTTCTCGAAGTTGTTCGGTCGTAACAAGGGCCGTGACGCGGCCGCCGTCGAGGCGCCCACCGCTCGGCACCGTCGGCCGGAGGACGAGCCCGTAGTGCCGGGCATGCGCCCCGCCCCTGAGGCCGCGCCGTACGCCGGACAGCAGCTGTACCGGGACGGCGGCGCCGCCCAGTACGCGGGAAATCAGGCGGGCTACGGCGCGTCGGTTGACCCCTCCGGTGACCCGCGCATAGGTTTCCCGTCAGCACCCTCAACCTCTGGTGGAGGGTTTGCCCCGGACCCGTACGCCGGGCACAACCCGTCGGGTGTGCCGCGCCAGGAGGCTGTGAACATGGCTGGCCCTACTCCGTGTCCCAGGTGTGGTAACCAGAACCCGGCCGCGGCCCGCTTCTGTTCCAACTGCGGCACCGCGCTGCGCGGAGGCCTGCTGCCCGAGGGGGCGGCGGAGACCACCTCGACCATCTCGATCTCCGGCCTGGAGTCCTACGACCCCACCACCACGACCGGCACCGGCACCACGCCGGCCCTGTCGGCCGAGGTGCTGCAGGCGATCGACGCGCTGCCGCCGGGCTCGGCCCTGCTGATCGTGCAGCGCGGCCCGAACTCGGGCAGCCGGTTCCTGCTGGACTCGGACGTCACCACGGCCGGACGTCACCCGCAGGGCGACATCTTCCTGGACGACGTCACGGTCTCGCGCCGCCACGTGGAGTTCCGCCGCACCCCGGCCGGCTTCAGCGTCGCGGACGTGGGCAGCCTGAACGGCACCTACGTCAACCGGGAGCGGATCGACGAGGTGTCGCTGAACAACGGCGACGAGGTGCAGATCGGCAAGTACCGGCTGGTGTTCTTCGCCGGCCACCACCGGGGGTACTGAAACCAACGTCGGCAGGAGCCCGAGTGAGCAGCGATACCCCTTCTTCTCTCGGGGCGGCCAACCCCGCGTCGTCGTCCGGTCCGCAGGTGGACCGGGTCGGGCGCGGGGTGGTCGCAGGCCCCAGGCAGCCGCTCCGGCCGGACCGGCCCGTCGGGCGGCGGCGCGGCGGTGACGAACTGCTGAGCATCGGCGCGGTGCTGGCCTCCCTGCGCGACGACTTCCCCGAGGTGACCATCTCCAAGATCCGCTTCCTGGAGGCGGAGGGGCTGGTGGAGCCGCAGCGCACCCCCTCGGGGTACCGCAAGTTCAGCCCGGCCGACGTCGAGCGGCTGGCCTACGTGCTGCGGATGCAGCGCGACCACTACCTGCCGCTGCGGGTGATCCGCGAACACCTGGACGCGATCGAGCGCGGCGAGGCCCCACCCGCGCTTCCGCCGGCCACCGACGTCCGGCCCGGTCCGGTGGAGGAGGCCGACCGCGAGCTGGTGGCCTCCGCCGACGCCCCGTCCGGGGTCCGGCTCGGGCGCGCCGAACTGCTGGCCGCCGCCGAGGCCGGGGAGCGGGAACTCGTCGAGTGGGAGTCCTACGGGCTGGTCGCGCCGGGCCCGGACGGCGGGTACGACGGCGAGGCGCTGCAGGTGGCCAGGCTGGTCGCGGAGCTCGGCCGGTACGGGCTGGAGCCGCGGCACCTGAGAGCCATGAAGGCGGCGGCGGACCGCGAGATCGCGCTGGTGGAGCAGGTGGTGGCGCCGCTGCGGCGCCATCGGAACCCGCAGACCCGGGCGCACGCGGAGGCCACCGCGCGGGAGCTCGCGACGCTCTCCGTACGGCTGCACGCGGCCATGGTCCAGGCCGGTCTGCGGACCCGTCCGTAGTGTCCGAAGCGTCCTCCGCCCGCCGGGTGCACCGCGCTGACCAGCGGCGTCGGTCCTGCGCTTTCATATCCGGGGTCGGAGCCATAGGGTTGCCTGTGTGAATGAGCTCGACGTCGTGGGTGTCCGAGTGGAGATGCCTTCCAACCAGCCGATCGTGCTGCTGCGGGAGGTCGGGGGAGATCGCTATCTGCCGATCTGGATCGGCCCCGGCGAGGCGACCGCGATCGCCTTCGCCCAGCAGGGCATGACTCCGGTGCGCCCGCTGACGCACGACCTGTTCAAGGACGTCCTGGAAGCGCTCGGCCAACAGCTCACCGAGGTCCGGATCACCGACCTGCGGGAGGGCGTGTTCTACGCCGAACTGGTGTTCGCCGGCGGGGTCGAGGTGAGTGCCCGGCCGTCCGACGCGATAGCGCTCGCCCTGCGCACCGGCACGCCGATCTACGGGAGCGAGGAGGTGCTCGCTGAGGCGGGCATCGCGATCCCGGACGAGCAGGAGGACGAGGTCGAGAAGTTCCGCGAGTTCCTCGACCAGGTGTCGCCCGAGGACTTCGGTGGAAGCGGTCCGCAGTAGCACCGGAAGTCCGGTCGGCGGTCTCACGCGCCGTTTTGCCAAAAACCGCCCGTCTACCCACACTAGGGGCACGAAAAACCACTCTCCTGAGTGATGTGGTTTGTCTGGCCCGGCGTGGCGATCGTTGACGGGCCATAGGGGACTGCCTACCGTCAGGAGTGGCTGTCCGGGTGGCCGATGCCCGCAGTCGGGTTGCCCGCAGCACGAGTGGACGGAGGTAGGCATGAGCAGCACCGGCGATGACGCGGCCGCGGGAGGCCTGTGCGCCGTGCACGTGCCCCGCGCCGCTCGTACCGCGACCGACCTGCCCCGCATGGGCAGGTTCCCGGCCGTACAGCCGGGTCAGCCCGCCATCGAGCGGCTGGCCCCGACATCCGAACTGATCGGCTTCCGCGGCCCGACGGCCTGCGCGGCGGCCGGCATCACCTATCGCCAGCTGGACTACTGGGCCCGCACCGGACTGCTGGAGCCCAGCGTCCGGACGGCGTACCCGGCGACCAGCCAGCGGCTCTACAGCTTCCGCGACATCCTGCTGCTCAAGATCGTGAAGCGGCTGCTGGACGTCGGCGTCTCGCTGCAGAACATCCGGGTGGCCGTCGCCCATCTGCAGTCCGCCGACCAGGCCGACCTGGCCGGGCTGACGCTGATGTGCGACGGTGCGACGGTGTACGAGTGCACCACGCCGCAGCAGGTGGTCGATCTGCTGAAGGGTGGTCAGGGGGTCTTCGGCATCGCGGTGGGGGCGGTCTGGAAGGAACTGGAGCTGACCCTCGGTCGGCTGCACGCGGAGCGCACCGACACCGGCGAGACGCTGGTCGGGCAGGACCCGGGGGACGAGCTGGCGCAGCGGCGCAACCGGGCGGTCTGACGCACCGTTCCGGCGCACACGTTCTGACGCGCCGGTGTGGGCCACTGATCTTGACGAGGCCGTGGGCCCGGACGGGGAACCGTTCGGGCCCACGGCCTCGTCGTGTTGCCCGGTGGAACGATCGAGGGAGGGCACGTGGGGGTCGGCACCGGGATAGCGGGGCTGCTGCGGCGCCGGGCGGTGGGGATGCTGGTGCGGCTGCGGGAGCGGCGTACCCAGCGCAGGGTCTTCCAGGTGACGACGCTGCTCTGCTCGTTGGCGCTCGCGCCGAGCGCCTGGCTGTGGACCGCGGCGGGGGACCGGGTGGGCACGGTCGGGAGTGCGCCGTCCGCGCCGGTGGCGGTGGTCTTCGGCGCGGGCCTGGACCAGGGCAGGCCCTCGCCGTACCTGGAGCACCGCCTGACGGCGGCGCTGGATCTGTACCGGGTGGGGAAGGTGCAGGCCATCCTGGTGACCGGGGACAACGGGCGGGTCTCGTACGACGAGCCGGACGCGATGTACCGGTACCTGACCGAGCACGGGGTGCCGAAGGACCGGGTGGTCCGCGACTACGCCGGTTTCAACACCTGGGACTCCTGCACCCGGGCGCACCGGATCTTCGGGGTGGACCGCGCGGTGCTGGTCAGCCAGGACTTCCACGTCCGGCGGGCGCTGGCGCTGTGCGAGGCGGCGGGCATCCGGTCGTACGCGGTGGGGGTGCCGGAGCTGCACGACTCCACCTGGCTGTACGGCGGGCTGCGGGAGATCGCGGGGGCGGGCAAGGCGGCGGTGAACGCCTGGCTGCGGCCGGACCCGGCGTTGCTCGGGCCCGAGGAGGACGGCATCCCGAAGGCGCTGGCGCAGGCGGCGAAGGAGTAGCCGACGGCCCCGGCCACCGGCCCCGAGTCGCCGGTCGTCGGTCGCGGGGCGTCGGCCGGGTTCGTACGCACTGTCGGACCCATGCGCGATGATCAGCGGGTGCGATCTCTGCCGAGCATCATCCACCTCGACATGGACGCCTTCTTCGCGGCGGTGGAGCAGGCGGCCAAGCCGAGCCTGCGCGGCAAACCGGTGATCGTCGGGGGGCTCGGCGGGCGCGGGGTGGTCTCCACGGCCTCGTACGAGGCGCGCAAGTTCGGGGTGCACTCGGCGATGCCGATGGCCCAGGCGCGGCGGCTGTGCCCCAACGCGGCCTTCCTGTCCGGGCGCTTCGAGGCGTACCGGCAGAACAGCGAGATCGTGATGGGTCTGCTGCGGGAGCTGTCACCACTGGTGCAGCCGCTGAGCCTGGACGAGGCCTTCGTCGACCTGGAGGCCGGTGCGTACGGCCCGGTGCTGGCAGAGGCGGACCACGACACCGGTGAGCGGTTGGTGCTCGCCCTGGCGGAGGACCTTCGGGCGGACATCCAGCGGCTCACGGGGCTGACCGGCTCGGTCGGGGCGGCGGGCTCCAAGCTGATGGCGAAGATCGCTTCCGAGCAGGCCAAACCGGACGGGCTGGTGCTGATCGAGCCCGGGCAGGAGCGGGCCGTGCTCGGGCCGATGCCGGTGCGGGCGCTACCCGGCATCGGGCCGGCCACCGAGCAGGTGCTAAGGCGGGCCGGGCTGACCACGGTGGCGGACCTCGCGGAGGCGGGGGAGGCGGAGCTGGTCGCCCTGCTCGGGCGGGCGCACGGCGCCGGGATCCACCACATGTCGATAGGGCTGGACGAGCGGCCCGTAGTGGCCGACCAGGACGCCAAGTCGGTCTCGGTGGAGGACACCTACGAGGTGGATCTGGCCGACCGGGACCGGGTGCTGCGTGAGGTGGAGGCGTTGGCCGCCCGGTGCGTGCGACGGCTGCGGGTGGCCGGGCGCTCGGGGCGGACGGTGGTGCTCAAGGTCCGGCGGTTCGACTTCTCGACGCTGACCCGCTCGGAAACCCTCGGCGGGCCCACCGACGACGAGGCGGTGATCACCGCGACGGCGCGGCGGCTGGCCGAGCAGGTGGACATCACCGGCGGGGTCCGGCTGCTCGGCGTGGGCGTGGCCCAACTGGCCGACTACACCCAGGAGGACCTGTTCGCGCAGGCGCTGCGCGAGGAGGCGGCCGAGCACACCGAGGCGGCCCGGGCGGCGGAGGCCGAGGAGGAGCCGGAGGAGGTCGTGGTTCGGCGCTGGATGCCCGGACAGGACGTCCACCACGCCGAGTTCGGGCCGGGGTGGGTGCAGGGCAGCGGCGTCGGGCGGGTCACCGTGCGGTTCGAGACACCGTGGGGCGAACCGGGACGGGTACGGACCTTCGCGGTCGACGACCCGGCGCTGGAACCGGCGCGGCCGTTGCCGCTGCGGCGGGTGGCGGGTGCGGAGGACGGCGAGGGGCCGGACGGCTGAGGGGCTCGGGATGCGGAACGGCCCCACCCGGTAGGAGTACCGGATGGGGCCGCATACCGTGCCGGACTCCGCACCGTCGTGATGCCCTCGCGACGTACGGAGGCCGGGCCCGCGCGCCCTGTCCCTGAGCGCGCGGGCCGGACGCCTGGTCAGGCGTCGGTCTTGACCAGCTCGGCGCTGGAGTCCTGCGGGGCCGAGCCGCCCAGGGCGGTGGCGGCCGGCTTGACGGTGCGGATCAGGAACGGGACGGCACCGGCGATGATGCAGACGACGGCCGTGGTCCAGAACGCGTGCTTGTAGGCGTCCAGGGTGGGCAGCAGCACCTGGATCTTGATCGGGAGCTTCATGGTGTCGCCGGTCAGGATGGCGGTCATCACGGCGGTGCCGATCGCGCCACCGACGGTGCGCAGCACGGAGTTCATGCCGTTGGCGATGCCGCTCTGCTCGACCGGGACGGCGCCGTTGATGAAGGCCGGCATCGCGGCGAAGGCGAGGCCGATGCCGAGACCGAAGATCGCCGAGGCGGTGTAGATGTCGCCCTCGTGGCTGTGCCGCAGGGCCAGGTAGGCCATCGCGACGGCGCCGAGGACACCACCGAGGACCAGCGGCAGACGGGGACCGCGGCGGGCGATCAGCAGGGCGCCGACAGGGGCGGCCACCATCGAGCCGATCGCGGACGGCAGCAGCATCACACCGGCGTGCAGGACGGTCGCGGTGAAGCCGTAGTGGGCCAGCTTCTCCGGGGTCTGGGCGAAGTTGCTGATGACCATGAACGAGCCGTACATGCCGAAGCCGATGAGCAGGCCCGCCAGGTTGGTGAAGGCGACGGCCGGGCGGGACATCATCTTCAGGTCGACCAGCGGGTGCGAGACCTTGGTCTCGATGATCCCCCAGATCAGGGCGACCACGGCGGCGACGGCGAACAGGCCGAGGGTCTTGGTGGAGGTCCAGCCCCAGTGGTTGCCCTGGCTGACCGCGACCAGCAGGGCGGAGAGCCAGCCGGCCAGGGTGAGGGCGCCGAGCGGGTCGGCGCCGCCGTCCTTGTCGGTCACCGGGTCGGACGGGACGCGGAAGGCGACCAGGGCCACCGCGAGCAGGCCGAAGGCCAGGCCCATCCAGAAGATCGACTTGTAGTTCCAGTGCTCCAGCAGGAGGCCGGTCGCCACCAGGCCGAGGCCGGAGCCGACGCCCATCGAGGCGCTGATGGCGGCGACGCCGCCGGTCACCTTCTGCTTGGGCAGCTCGTCGCGGACGATGCTGATCGCCAGCGGCATCACGCCACCGCCGGCGCCCTGCAGGACGCGGGCGACGATCAGCCAGGTGAAGGAGTGGGTGCTGACCGCCAGCGCCGACCCGGCGACCAGGCCGGCCAGCGAGATCAGCAGCATGGGCTTACGGCCCCGGAGGTCGCCGAAGCGGCCCAGCAGGGGAGTCAGCACGGCTGCGGAGAGCAGGTTGGCGGTCATCAGCCAGGTGATGTTGGACCCGGAGACGTCCAGTTCCTTGGCCAGCGACGGCAGGATCGGGACGACCGCGGTCTGCACCACGCTGAACGACAGCATCGCCAGGATGAGGGCCGGCAGGACCCGGGCGTTGCTCTGCTTCTCAGCCGCGGTGGTGGGCTGGGGTGCCTCACTCACGGTTGCTTCCTCCCGTACATAGTGAATGAACTGAAGTAACCATGCAGGGAGATACTTCAGAGTGTCAAATATCGAGCGGTTAAGCTTTGGCAAAGGGGACGGGATGCCACCTGCGGCGGGACTGGAGGCTGGGGGTAGGAGGGCGGCGTTCGCCGCGAGTCGGGGCGGGGTGGGGGACTGGCGAAGGGGCATGGCGAGGGCCCCGGACGGGGTCCGGGGCCCTGGGGGTGGGTCGGGTCAGGAGAGGGGGCGCAGGGGGTCGGGGCGGACGCCGTTGGTCACGGGGGCGGTCGGGTCGGGGGTGGCGGTGGTGTTGTCGTGGACTTCGACGTGCTCGCGGCGGAGTTCGTCCTGGACCACCTCCTCCGTGGTGTAGCGCTCGACGATCAGGCGGACCCGCTCGATCGGTGCGAGGTACTTGCGGACGATGGGGTGTTCCTCGCGGAGGGTGACCTCCTCGACCGCCTCGGCGATCTCCTTGTCGGTGAGGACGGAGCGCTCGGCGTCGCTGACCGGGATGCGCTCCACCCGGACCCGCTCGCGGACCAGCGGGACGCGCCGCTCGACCTGCTCGCTGGTCACGTACTTGCGCAGCTTCGCGGTGCCCAGGACGTGCCACTCGGTGGTGATGTCCAGCCGCTCCTCGCGGCAGGTGATCTCGACCGGGGCGCTCGGGGCCGTGGTGGCGGCGCCGCCGCCGGTGGGCGCCGGGGTGGTTGCGGCCGGGGTGCTCGGGGTCGTGGTGGCGGCGCCGCCGGTGGGTGCCGGGGTGGTTGGGGCTGGGGCGGGCTGCGGCTTCGGCTTCGGCTCGACGAGGGGGGTGGTCGCGGTGGGTGCTGGGGTGGTTGGGGCCGGGGTGCTCGGGGTCGTGGTGGCGGCGCTGCCGGTGGGTGCCGGGGTGGTTGGGGCTGGGGCGGGCTGCGGCTTCGGCTTCGGCTCGACGAGGGGGGTGGTCGCGGTGGTGGCGGTGGGCGCGGGGGTGGTGAGGGTCCGCATGATGGCCTCCGCGGCGGTGTCGGTGCCAGCGGCACTGGGGGCGGTGGCGGTGGTGACGGTGTTGGTCGGGCCGGGCTCGGCGGCGTGGAAGTCGAGCGGCTTGGCGGTCGTGGTGGCCGTGGCGGCCGGAGTGGTGCCGAAGTCGAGGTCGGGCTGGACGGTCCGGCCGGGCTCCTCGGCGGCGGTGTGGCCGTCCACCTCGGCGTCGAGACCGTAGTAACGGTAGAGCTGGAGTTCCTGGGCCGGCGACAGGTGCTGGCCCACGCCGAAGTCCGGGGACTCCTTGACCAGCGACTTGTCGTAGGGCACCCGGAGCTCCTCGCCGGAGAACTCGCTCGTGGTGAGCGGGACGAAGGCGTCCCGGCCGAAGATGCCGGTCCGGACGGCGGCCCACTCGGGCTGGCCGGTGGCGTCGTCCAGGTACACCTCGTCGACCGTGCCGATCTTGTCTCCGTTGCGGTCGACCGCCTTGTGGCCGATGAGGTCTCTGGGGTCGAAGTCGGTCTGCACTCTTTCCTCCAGCTGCGCTGCGGCTGCGGAACTCCCGCAGGTACGGCCGTCGGAGCACCCGTCCCGGCCGTCACTTCACACCAAAAGGCATGAATCGGACCGACGCGACCGGGGTGCGCCGGACGGGCTCGGCGCTAGGCCGTCCGGGGGACGCGCGTAGACCTCGAGTGACCCGACGCACCCGTGATCGGAAGGCCTCCCGCTGGTACCCTGGGCGGCGACCGCCGAGCCCGCGCGGGAGAGTCCCCGACGGCGAAAACCGCTGGTCGGGGCGCCGAAGGAGCAACTCCTCCCCGGAATCTCTCAGGCATCCGTACCGTGCGGGATAGGTCACTCTGGAAAGCAGGGCAGGAGCGTCGGCGCGGGAGCCGGCGATCACCACCCTCACCGACGGTGCAAGCCGACGGAGCGCCGACAGCGCGACGTGCGGGCGAAGCTCTCAGGTCCCGATGACAGAGGGGGAGGCCTTCCGGGTTCGTCCGCCCAGGCGATCCGCTGTCCGCAGCGGAACGACCGGTCGGCGTGCGTGCCCCCGCCGGTCCGTGACCAGGAGGCCTCGACCACCATGAACGCCCAGCCGAACGCGGGACGCCCCACCGGCGCCTCGACCCTCACCGAGCTTGAGCTGGCCAGCCCCTTCGAGAACCGCCACATCGGCCCCGACGCCGCGGCCCAGGAGAAGATGCTGGCGTCCGTCGGCTACGGCTCGCTGGACGAGCTCGCCGACACCGCCGTTCCCGAGGCGATCCGCTCCATCACCGCCCTGGCCCTGCCCGCCGGTCGCAGCGAGGCGCAGGTCCTCGCCGAGTTGCGCGAGCTGGCGAGCCGCAACAAGGTGCTCCAGCCGATGATCGGCCTGGGCTACTACGGCACCTTCACCCCGCCGGTGATCCTGCGCAACGTCATGGAGAACCCGGCCTGGTACACCGCGTACACCCCGTACCAGCCGGAGATCTCGCAGGGCCGTCTGGAGGCGCTGCTCAACTTCCAGACCCTGGTCTCCGACCTGACCGGTCTGCCCACCTCCGGTTCCTCGCTGCTGGACGAGGGCACCGCGGCCGCCGAGGCGATGGCGCTGGCCCGCCGCGTCACCAAGGTCAAGGGCGGTGTCTTCCTGGTCGACGCCGAGACCCTGCCGCAGACCATCGCGGTGATCAACACCCGTGCCGTGCCGACCGGTGTCGAGGTCGTCGTCGCCGACCTGTCCGAGGGCATCCCGGCCGAGATCGCCGAGCGCGGCGTCTTCGGTGTGCTGCTGCAGTACCCGGGCGCCACCGGTGTGGTCCGCGACCTCGCCCCGGTGATCGACCAGGCGCACGGGCTGGGCGCGATCGTCGCCGTGGCCGCCGACCTGCTGGCGCTGACCCTGCTCAAGTCCCCGGGCTCGCTGGGCGCCGACATCGCCTGCGGCACCTCGCAGCGCTTCGGTGTGCCGATGGGATTCGGCGGTCCGCACGCCGGCTACCTGTCGGTGCGCGCCGAGTACGCCCGCTCGCTGCCCGGCCGTCTGGTCGGCGTGTCCGTCGACGCCGACGGCAACCGCGCCTACCGCCTGGCGCTGCAGACCCGCGAGCAGCACATCCGCCGTGAGAAGGCCACCAGCAACATCTGCACCGCCCAGGTGCTGCTCGCCGTGATGGCCTCGATGTACGCGGTCTACCACGGTCCGGACGGCCTGGCCGACATCGCCCGCCGCACCCACCGCTACGCCGCCGCCCTCGCCGAGGGCCTGCGGGCCGGCGGCGTGGAGCTGCTGCACGGCGAGTTCTTCGACACCGTCACCGCCGTCGTCCCGGGCCGTGCCGCCGAGATCGCCGCCGCCGCCCGCACCCACGGCATCAACGTCCACCAGGACGGCGCGGACCGGATCTCGATCTCCACGGACGAGACCACCACCCGCGAGCACCTGGCCGGCGTCTGGGCCGCGTTCGGCGTCCCCGCCGTCGAGGTGGCCGAGGCCGCCGAGACGCTGCCCGCCGGGCTGCTGCGCGAGGACGAGTACCTGACCCACCCGGTCTTCCACAGCCACCGCTCGGAGACCGCCATGCTGCGCTACCTGCGCCGCCTGTCGGACCGGGACTACGCGCTGGACCGCGGCATGATCCCGCTGGGCTCCTGCACCATGAAGCTCAACGCGACCACCGAGATGGAGGCGGTGACCTGGCCGGAGTTCGGGCAGCTGCACCCCTTCGCGCCGATCGACCAGGCCGAGGGCTTCCTGACCCTGATCCGCCAGCTGGAGCAGCAGCTGGTCGAGGTCACCGGCTACGACGCCGTGTCGATCCAGCCGAACGCCGGCTCCCAGGGCGAGCTGGCCGGCCTGCTGGCCGTCCGCGCCTACCACCATGCCAACGGCGACACCCAGCGTGACGTCTGCCTGATCCCGTCCTCGGCGCACGGCACCAACGCCGCCTCCGCGGTGATGGCCGGCATGCGCGTGGTCGTGGTGAAGACCCTGGTCGACGGTGACGTGGACGTCGAGGACCTGAAGGCCAAGATCGAGCAGCACCGCGACAACCTCTCCGTGCTGATGGTCACCTACCCGTCGACCCACGGCGTGTACGAGACCCAGATCACCGACATCTGCGCCCTGGTGCACGAGGCCGGCGGCCAGGTGTACGTGGACGGCGCCAACCTGAACGCCCTGGTCGGCCTGGCCAAGCCGGGCAAGTTCGGCGCGGACGTCTCGCACCTGAACCTGCACAAGACCTTCTGCATCCCGCACGGCGGCGGCGGCCCGGGCGTCGGCCCGGTCGCGGTTCGCGCCCACCTGGCGCCGTACCTGCCCAACCACCCGCTGCAGGAGGAGGCCGGCCCGGCCACCGGTGTCGGCCCGATCTCGGCCGCGCCGTGGGGTTCGGCGGCGATCCTGCCGATCTCCTGGGCGTACGTCCGGCTGATGGGCGGCGAGGGCCTTAAGCACGCGACCCAGGTGGCGGTGCTGAACGCCAACTACATCGCCAAGCGGCTGGCGCCGCACTTCCCGGTGCTCTACACCGGCCCGGGCGGGCTGGTCGCGCACGAGTGCATCATCGACCTGCGCCCGCTGACCAAGGAGACGGGTGTGACGGTGGACGACATCGCCAAGCGCCTGATCGACTACGGCTTCCACGCGCCGACGATGTCCTTCCCGGTGGCCGGCACGCTGATGATCGAGCCGACCGAGTCCGAGGACCTGCACGAGATCGACCGGTTCTGCGACGCGATGATCGAGATCCGGGCCGAGATCGACAAGGTCGGCTCGGGTGAGTGGGCGGCCGAGGACAACCCGCTGCGCAACGCCCCGCACACCGCCGCCACCCTCGCCGGCGACTGGGCGCACGGCTACTCGCGGCAGGAGGCGGTCTTCCCGGCGGGCGTGAACCCGGCGGGCAAGTACTGGCCGCCGGTGAGCCGGATCGACGGCGCGTACGGCGACCGCAACCTGGTCTGCTCCTGCCCGCCGCTGGACGAGTACGGCGTCTGATCCTCAGCGGACGGACATGGGGCAGGGCCCTGGCAGAACGTTTCTGCTGGGGCCCTGCCCTTTGTCGTTCCCGGTCGGGTCGTCGTTCCCGGTCGGGTCGGCGGCTGCCCCCGCCGGGTGGTCCCGGGCCGTACGGTTCCGGCCGTACGGGTCGGGTCGTCCACCCCCCAGTCCGTGCTGTCTCAGGCCGCGTGGGCGACAGGGCGGCGCGGGGCGATCACCCGGCCGTCGGGCAGCAGCTCTCCGGTGTCCTCGAACAACACGACGCCGTTGCAGAGCAGGCTCCAACCCTGCTCCGGGTGGCAGGCCACCGGCACGGCCGCCTCACGGTCCTCGGACTCGGCCGATGGGCACTCAGGACGGTGCTGGCACATACGCGTACCCTCGCTTCGCTCTGCGATCCTCCCCGTGGTGCGGTCCCGGAGGTGGTGCCGTCCGGAGCCGCCGCGGTAGTCGGATCCTGTCCGCAACGCCGACCAGGTGTGGACCGGCGCTCAAGTGGGTAGGACAGGTGGTCCTTCCACGCTGGTTCCCAGTGTCGGCATCTGCGGACGCGCGCGCAGGGATTTCGTGACATGCGCCACAACTCCCGGGCAGAGATCACCCGTTCAGGTGGGGCCGGAGGGAATTCGCGCACCGATGGGCCAGTCGGGGGATAGCCCGGTGGGGCCATTGCGGGTGGCCCGTCCAGATGGTGGCCGTTCGGGTGAGGCCGCGAAGCGGGGAGGACGCGGCGAAGGGCCGCCGGGCGGGTGGCCCGGCGGCGGGGTGCGGACGGGGCGGCGGAGGTTCAGGAGGAGCCGAGCAGCAGCGGTCCGGCGAGCGGAGCACGGGCGAGCAGCGGCAACAGCTCGGCGGCCGGGTAGGCGCGGTGCGCGGTGACGCCGAGCGGGGCCGGGGCGAGCGGGATCAGCAGGTCGGCGGCCGGACCGGTGTCGGGACTGTGCAGCCAGAGCGCCGTCGCGTACTGACCGGGGAACGTGAGCAGCCGGGGCTGGCAGCGGGAGCGGGCGTTCTGGGCGAGCTGCCAGGCCTCGCGCAGCGCCCGGACGGTGGAGGAGAGGTAGGGGCCGGCGGTGAAGTGGGAGAAGGTGTGGCCCTCCGCAGTCTGGACCACCTCGGCGGCGGCGGCCACGTCGGCGCCGTCCTTGATCAGGAAGCGCCAGCCGGTCCGGCGGGCGGCGGGGAGCTCGGGGCGCGGGCCGTCCAGGACGTGCACCGCGAGCGGATGCGCGGGGAGCAGTGGTCCGGTCGGGTGACGCAGCGCTGCGGCGGCGGGCTGGCGCAGCGCGGTGTCCGAGTCGAGCGCGCCCAGGACCGCGCGTAGGGCGCTCGGTGGGGGCTGGGGGGTCTGCAGGGTCATGGCGGGGTCCGCCTCTCCAAGCGAGATCGGCGTGCGAGTGCGGCATACCGGCGTGGCACGGTGCGTCTTCGGTGACGGGGGCCTGGCCGTGTCCGGTTGTGCAGGATCGCGGAGCCGGCGCGGTCGCCGCCGTCGACGGGGGACTCGGGGCGGGAGAAGACCGGCCGGAGCGCAGTGCGGATTCCTCGAATTCATCGAACAAATGCGCAGGGTGATCTGTTTATCACAGGCCGTGGTGACGGGCAAGTCTGCAGATGGTCTGAAATTCCGTCAGTTGCCTTGCATTGCAAGCCAGTACAAGCATTCGGGTATCGATCTTCGAGGTGGGCATGATGCTTGCACGGTCGGACGGCCGGGTGTCTCAGGAGGAGGGGACCGTGGGCGAGAAGGTCGTGGCGACTCGGGCGGATCTGGCGGATCGGCAGCAGTACCGGCTCAAGCTCCAGGCCTGCCTCGACGCGCTCGGGCGGATGCTGCGCGAGGACCGTTTCGACCGGCCGCGGGCGGTGGTGGGGCTGGAGATCGAACTCAACCTGGCCGACGAGCAGGGCCTGCCGGTGATGCGCAACGCCCAGGTGCTGAGCGCGATCGGCTCCAGCGACTTCCAGACCGAACTGGGTCAGTTCAACATCGAGGTCAACATCGTGCCGCACCGGCTCTGCGGGCACGTCTTCGAGGAACTGCGCGAGGAGATCGACACCGGGTTGCGCTACGCCGACCGGCGGGCCGCCGAGGCCGGTGCCCGGATCGTCATGGTGGGCATCCTGCCGACCCTGGAGCACGACCACACCGGGCTGGACGCGATGAGCCACAACCAGCGGTACAGCCTGCTCAGCGATCAGATCCTGGCCGCCCGGGGCGAGGACATCGCGCTGGACATCGAGGGGGTCGAGCACCTCCAACTGGAGTCGGTCACCATGGTGGCCGAGGCCGCCGCGACCTCGCTGCAGTTGCACCTGCAGGTGACCCCGGAGCGGTTCTCCTCGGTGTGGAACGCCGCCCAGGCGATCTGCGGGCCGCAGCTCGCGCTCGGCGCCAACTCCCCGTTCCTGTTCGGACGGGAGCTGTGGCGGGAGACCCGTCCGGTGCTCTTCCAGCAGGCCTGTGACACCCGTTCGGCGGAGCTCAAGGCCCAGGGTGTGCGCCCGATCACCTGGTTCGGAGAGCGCTGGGTGGACTCGGCGTACGACCTTTTCGAGGAGAACCTGCGCTACTTCCCGGCGCTGCTGCCGATCTGCGACGACGAGGACCCGCTCAAGGCGCTGGCCTCCGGCGGCGCGCCCAAGCTCGCCGAGATGCGCCTGCACAACGGCACCATCTACCGCTGGAACCGGCCGATCTACGACGTCTCGGACGGGGTGGCGCACCTGCGGGTGGAGAACCGGGCGCTGCCGGCCGGGCCGACGGTGGCCGACACGCTGGCCAACGCCGCCTTCTACTACGGGCTGGTGCGCGTGCTCGCCGAGCAGCCCCGGCCGGTCTGGAACCGGCTGCCGTTCGAGCGGGCGGACGAGAACTTCCGCCAGGGCGCCCGGTACGGCATCGACGCGGTGTTCCAGTGGCCGCGGTCCGGTCGGGCGGGCCGCGGCGGCGGGTTGCAGACGGTCTCCGCCGTCGACCTGGTGCTGGGCGAGCTGTTGCCGATGGCCTACCAGGGGCTGGACGAGTGGGGCGTGGAGCCGGCCGACCGGGACCGCTACCTGGGGATCATCGAGCAGCGCTGTCTGCGCCGCACCAACGGCGCGGCCTGGCAGAGCGCGACCTTCCACCGGCTGCGCGAGCAGTACGGGATGGACCGGCCGGCCGCACTCGCCGCGATGACCAGGCGCTACGCCGAGCACATGCGCGGCGGAGAGCCGGTGCACACCTGGCCCGTGGGGTAGGGGGGTCGGCGGATCCCGCCGGGCCCGCACATCCGGCGGACAGGCCCCGCCACGGCTGTGTCAGGATGATCGCTCCGGTGTCCGCCGACGGCCGGAGCGACCGCCCGTCCGCTGGAGCACCCGTGACAACCCGCCCGACCGCGCCGGAGACCGCGCAGCCCACCCGCCGGCTGCTCGGCGCGGAGCTGCTGATCGTCCTCGGCCTCTCCCTCGGGGCCAGCGGGATCAGCGCGCTGATCAGCTTCGCGGGCTCGCTCACCGAACCGCTCCGGCTCGGCCAGCAGGTCGCCACGCTGAACGGCTCGCGCGCGCCCGGTCGGCCCTGGCTGGACCTGGTGTGGCAGCTGTACTACATCGGGCGCGGACTGATGCCGGTGGTGCTGGTCGGCTACCTGCTGGTGCGCGAGGGCACGGCGCTGCGGGTGATGGGCTTCGACCTCGGGCAGAAGCTGCGCGACCTCGGCCGGGGCGCGGCCGTCGCGGCGGCGATCGGCGGCTCCGGGCTGGCGCTGTACCTGGCCTCGCAGGCGGCCGGGTACAACCTGACGGTCGCGCCCTCGGGGCTGCCGGAGGTGTGGTGGCGGGTGCCGGTGCTGGTGCTCTCAGCCTGGCAGAACGCGATCCTGGAGGAGGTCGTCGTCCTCGGCTACCTGCTGCGCCGACTGGGGCAGTTGGGATGGTCCTGGCCGGCGGTGCTGGTGGCGAGCTCGGTGCTGCGCGGCTCGTACCACCTGTACCAGGGGGTCGGCGGGCTGGTCGGCAACATGGTGATGGGGGCGGTGTTCTGCCTGCTGTACCGGCGCTGGGGGCGGGTGATGCCGCTGGTGGCGGCGCACGCGCTGATCGACACGGTGGCCTTCGTCGGGTACGCGCTGCTCGCCGGCAACGTCAGCTGGCTGCCGACCCCCTGACCGCCGGTCCACCGGCGGTCGGCGCCTTGCCGCGCGGCGGCCGGGTGAGCAGGCGATCGACGTGCCGGCGCTCCAGGCCCTGGCCGGGGTCTATCGGCAGCAACAGCCGGTCGCGGCGCCACAACGACCTGCGGACCAGCCGGGGCGGGATGACGTCGTCCACCCAGGCGAACGGCCGGCCCTCGGCGTAGCGCAGCAGCGGCGCCCACTTGCGGGCGGAGAACAGCTCCATCAACGGGACGCGCGGGTCGCCGGGCTGCGGGACGTACCCGGTGAAGCGGACGAAGGGGAGCGGGTCCAGGCCGATCGCCGGGGCGATGTGGGTGTTGGCGTGCTCCTCCCAGGTGGTGGCCCAGACCAGCTCGTACGTTCCGGCGAGTTCGCGCAGCCACTGGCCGTGCTCGGCGGCGAGCAGGACGGCGTGGCCGAGCAGGGTGTGAGAGTCGAAACCGGCCTCCGGATGCGGACAGACCGGGTTCAGCACCCCGTCGACGTCCAGGAACAGCAGTGGCTTCGGCACCGGTGCGCTCCCGAATGGATGGTGATTCCTACTCGGTCGGACGACTCACTGGCCCCACCGGTTGCTCTCCGGCGGGCGCACGCGGGGCGCACAGGGGGCTCACGACGCGGGCGCGGGCTCGTCGACGGGCACCGGTGCGTCCGAGGTGCCCCGGTCGGGAGACCGTCGGGTGAGCCGGCGCACCTGGGGGTCGAGCAGGACCGCGGCGCTGAGCAGTAGGCACAGCACGGCGCACGCCCAGAGCGCGCCGGACAGGCCGAGCACGGTGGCGGCCGGGCCGGCCAGCGCCGTGCCGACCGGGGACAGCGAGTAGGAGCCGAGCTCGTCGTAGGCGGTGACCCGGGAGAACATCTCCTCCGGGACCTCCTGCTGGAGCGCGACCATCCAGTTGACGCCGAAGACGGTGACGCCGACCCCGGAGAGGAACATCGCGGCGACCAGCACGGGCAGCGGTGCGGCGACGGCCAAGGCCAGGGCGGGCACGCCGAACAGGAACACGCCCCAGTTGCCGACCAGCAGGATCCGGCGGGGACGCCAACGCGCCATCAGCAGGCCGGTGACCACCAGGCCGACGCCGTAGGCGGACATCGCCAGGCCCCAGGCGCCCGCACCGCCGAGCCGGTCCTTGGCCACGGTCGGCCCGTAGACCGCCTCGACCGCGTTGATGCAGGCGACCAGGACGGCGAACTGCAGCACGATCACCCAGAGCCAGCGGCGGGAGGCGAACTCCTGCCAGCCCTCGCGCAGGTCGCGCAGCATGCTGCCGCCGGAGGGGGCGGGCGCGGACTCGGCCTCCAGGAGGAACCGGAGGGCGGCGGCGATCAGGAAGCACAGCGCGTCCAGGGCGAGCACCCAGCCGGGGCCGAAGGCGGCGGTGAGCGCTCCGCCGAGGGCGGCGCCGCCGATCTGGGAGGCGTTCTGGCCCATCCGGAAGACCGAGAACGCACGGGCGGCGTGCTCCTGGGGGACGGCCTGCATGATCATGCCGCCGGCGGCGGGGGAGTAGAGGGCGTATCCGGCGCCACCGGCGGCGGAGAGCACCAGCAACTGCCACAACTGGACGTTCCCGGCCAGGACCAGGGCGGCCAGGACGGCCTGGGAGACACCGCTGAACAGGTTGGCGGCGACCATGATGTGGTGGCGCGGCAGCCGGTCGGCGAGGGTGCCGCCGACCACCAGGAGCAGCACGGTCGGCAGCAGGCGGGCGGCGGTGACGTAGCCGACCTCGGCGGTGGTGCCGCCGTTGCCGAGGACGGCGAACGCGGTGGCGATGGGGGCGCCGGCGTTGCCGAGACCGCTGATCACGGTGGCGGCGGTCTGGATGCGGAAGTTGCGGCTCGCCCAGGCGAAGCGGCGGGCGGCTGTCGGCGGGGGTGGCGTCGGCACCCAGCGACTATGGCCTTGAGTTCGTACAGGTGTCCACCAGGTTTTGACACCTGGATCGGCGGTCAGCCGAGGTGGCCCCAGAGGAAGCTGACGGTGCGGCGCCAGGCGATCCCGGCCTGCAAGGCGTCGTAGGTGCCGAGCGGGTTCTCGTCGTTCATGAAGGCGTGCCCGGCCGGGTAGAAGTGGAACTCGGGGCGGACGTCGGTGGCCTCGCCGATCCGGATCGCGGCCTCGTCCACGGCGGTCATCGGGATCGAGCGGTCGAGTTCGCCGAAGTGCCCGAGGACGTGGGCGGTCAGATCCCGGTAGTCGAAGTCCGGGTCGGGCGGCAGGCCGTAGAAGGGGGCTACGGCGGCCACCTTGTCCCCGGACCGGGCGGCCAGCATCAGGGCGAAGCCGCCGCCCATGCAGAAGCCGACCACGCCGACGGCGTCGCCGACCACGCCGTCCAGCGAGAGCAGGTGGTCGACGGCGCCGGAGAGGTCCTCGACGGCCCGTTCGACCGGGAGTTCGCGTCTGAGGCGGGCGGCCTCGGCCCGGTCGTGGGTGGTGGCGCCGCCGAACAGGTCGGGGGCGAGGACGGTGAACCCCTCGGCGGCGAAGCGGTCGGCCATGTCCGCGACGTGCGAGGTGAGACCCCACCACTCCTGCACCACCACCAGGCCGGGCCCGATGCCCTGCGGAGGGCGGGCCAGGTACCCGTGCGCGGTGCGGCCGTTGCTCGGGAAGGTGACGTTCTGCCGGGAGCCGCCCTGGTCAGGCATGGCTTCCTCTCGGTGGGTCGGGCCGCGTGCGGCGTGGGTGGGGAGGGGAGCGGCCTCTCAGCCCATCTCCTCCAGGGCGCGGCCCTTGGTCTCCTTGATGCAGAAGGCCACGAACGGGATGGAGAGCAGCGCGAAGGACGCGTAGATGACGTACGTCGCGGAGAGGTTCCAGTCGGCGAGGTCCGGGAAGGTGACGGTGATCGCCCAGTTGGCGATCCACTGGGCCGAGGCGGCGACCGACAGCGCCAGCGCCCGGATCCGGTTGGGGAACATCTCGCCGAGCAGCACCCAGACCACCACGCCCCAGGAGAAGGCGAAGCAGAGCACGAAGACGTGCGCGGCGACCAGGGCGACGGTGGCGTGGGTGTTGTCGAGGGTGGCGGTGTCGCCGGTGCCGTGCCGGTAGGAGAACGCCCAGGCGGCCGCGCCCAGCGCGATCGCCATGCCGATGGAACCGGCCAGGGCGAGCGGCTTGCGGCCGATCCGGTCCACCAGGACCATCGCGATCACCGTGCCGATCACGTTGATGATCGAGGTGGAGAGGCTGATCAGCAGTGAGTTGGACTCGTTGATGCCGACCGACTGCCAGAGGAAGGAGGAGTAGTAGAAGATCACGTTGATGCCGACGAACTGCTGGAACACCGAGGCCCCGATGCCGACCCAGACGATCGGCAGCAGACCGAGGCGCCCGCCGAGCAGGTCCCTCAGCCGGGGCTTGTGGGCGGACTCCAGCACCGCGCGGATCTCCGCCACCCGGGCGTCCAGGTCGACGTCCTGGCCCTCGACCTCCACCAGCACCCTGCGGGCCTGCGCCTCGCGGTGGTCGGCGATCAGGAAGCGCGGCGACTCCGGGATGGCCAGCGCCATCATGCCGTACACCAGGGCCGGGATGGCCTCGACGCCGAGCATCCACTGCCAGGCCTGGATGCCGCCGAGGTGGCCGGTGGACTCGCCGCCGGCGGCCTGGTTGAGCGCCCAGTTGGCGAGCTGGGAGACGGTGATGCCGAGCACGATCGCCATCTGCTGGAAGGAGGCGAGCCGGCCGCGGTAGGCGGTGGGGGCGACCTCGGCGATGTAGGTGGGCGCGATCACCGAGGCGATGCCGATCGCGATGCCGCCGACCACGCGCCAGGCGGCCAGCACCTCGATGTTCGGCGGGAACATCGAGCCGATGCCGCTGGCCGCGAACAGCGCGGCGGCCAGCAGCATCGTGCGCACCCGGCCGAGGTGGTCGGCCAGCCGGCCGGCGGCCACCGCGCCGACGGCCGAGCCGAGCAGCGCGATGGCGACCACGAAGGCGGTGGTGCCGTGGCCCACGCCGAAGTGCTTCTGGATGCCCGTCACCGCGCCGTTGATCACCGCGCTGTCGTAGCCGAACAGGAAGCCGCCCATGGCCGCCGCCGCGGAGATGAACACCACGTGCCCGAGGTGGGCCTCGCCGGAGGCCCGCTGACTGTGGACTGTGGACACGCGCGCTCCCCGAGGTGGACGGGCCCGCACCTACGGCTGGGCAGGGCTCGTCTCACATTCGATCAGCGCGGCGGCCGCCCTGCCCGGGTTGAGGGCCTGATCGGGTGACCCGGGGTCAGTCCCTCGGGTTTTGTCGGATCAGGCATGGACCCGAGGGACTGGCCCTGAGTCAGTCGGCGGCGCGCGTCACGGTCGTGCGCCGTTGATGGCGCCGCAGCAGCTGGGTCCGGGCGGCGGCGTCCTGGTCGTAACGGAGGGCGGGGGCGCCTTCGCGCTCGGCGAGGCGCGCGGCGATCGCGTGCTGCGCCTCGGCGGGTTTCTTGTCGTCGTACTTGAACTTGGCCCGCACCTCGCGCACCGTCAGTCGGAGCCCGCGCAGCCCCGGCAGCAGCCGGGCGAACTCGCCTTCGCCGGGGACCACCCGGACGTCCGGGGTCTCCGGTTGGAAGTGCGCCAGCTGACGGTTGAGGATCTCCGCCTTGTCGGCGGCGGACTCGACGACCTCGGCCGTGCAGTGGAAGTGGACCGACGCGTAGTAGCTGGTGGGCGTGCCGGGCGCGCCGCGCCAGTGGCCGGGGGCGAAGGCGTAGCCGTCGGTGACCGCGAGGGTGACGTTCGGGTCGGCCCGGACGGCGGCCAGCAGCGGGTTGGGCGCGGCGAGGTGGAGCAGGATCTCGCCGCGCCCGGCGTCCAGCAGGAAGTGCGTCGGGACCAGCACCGGGCCCTCGCCGGGGCGGCCGTTGGCGGCGAGCAGGCCGAAGTCGCGGCCCTCGGCCAGCCAGGCGCGCCACTCGTCCTCGTCACCGCGGTCCCAGGACCTGATCAGCATCGGTGCGGCCCTTCTCAGCGGGGGTAGCCGTGCAGGTGCGCGGGCAGCGGGACGGACTCGTCGTACGGGACGGGGGCGCCGTGCACGGTGGTGACCGGGATCAGGCCGGACCAGTGCGGCAGGTCGGCGTCCTCGGGGTCGTCGGCGGCGCCGTCCTCGCGGGTCTTGGCCGAGACCTCGTCCAGCTCGAGCCGGATCACGGCGGTGGCGGCGAGTTCCTTGGCGTTGGCCGGGCGGATCTCGCCGGAGCGGCCGGGGATCGCGTGGTCGACCAGGGCGGCCAGCGCTATGTCCAGTTCCTCCGGGTCGGTGACCTGGTAGGCGGTGCCGTGGGCGACCACCGAGCGGAAGTTCACCGAGTGGTTGAACGCGGACTTGGTCAGCACCAGGGCGTCGACCTGGGTCACGGTGATGCAGACCGGCATGCCCTGCTCGGCGGAGGCGCCGCGCAGCGGGCGGCTGCCGGTCGAGCCGTGGACGTAGAGCCGGCTGCCGACCCGGGCGAAGATCGTCGGCAGCACGACCGGGGCGCCGTCGGCGATGAAGCCGAGGTGGCAGATGTAGACGCTGTCGAGGACGGCGTGGATCGCCTCCTGCTCCCAGGTGGCGCGGTCCTTGTAACGGGTGGGGGTGGTGCGGGGGGTGCGGGAGTAGGTGGCGTCGCTGGTCGGCGTCGGGGTGCTGTGCGTCGGCGTGTCCGGCATGACAACCTCAATGTACTAGTGCATAATCCACTTTGTGCTAGGAGACTATCCGCTGAAAGGGCGACGCGCCAGCGAAATCGCCGCCCACATCGAACAGGGCGTGAGCAGCGGGCGGCTCGCCCCCGGAACCACGCTGCCCCCGCTGCGCGACCTGGCCACCGAACTCGGCGTGAACCCCAACACCGTGGCCGCCGCCTACCGGCTGCTGCGCGACCGGGGCGTGATCGAGACGGCCGGCCGCAAGGGCAGCCGGATCCTGCCCCGGCCCGCGCTCACCACCCGCGACCAGATCCGCGTCCCCGTCCCCCCGAACGCCCGCGACCTGTCCGCCGGCAACCCGGACCCGGCCCTGCTGCCCGACCTCGCCCAGGCCCTCGCGGCCGCGGCCGAGGCCGCGAAGGCCGAGCCCGTGCTCTACGGGTATCCGAACACCGACGCCGGACTGCTCGCGCTCGCCCGTGCCTCCTTCGAGGCCGACGGGTTGCCCGGCGGCCCGATCGTGGTCGCCTCCGGCTCGCTGGACACCATCGAGCGCACCCTCGGCGCGCACCTGCGCCCCGGCGACGCGGTGGCGGTGGAGGACCCGGGCTGGGGCAGCCTGCTCGACCTGCTGCCCGCGATGGGGCTGCGGCCCGCGCCGGTGCGGCTGGACGACGAGGGGCCGCTGCCCGACTCGCTGGCCGTGGCGCTCGCCGAGGGCGCCCGCGCGGTCGTGGTGACCAGCCGGGCGCAGAACCCGACCGGTGCGGCGCTCAGCGCCCGGCGGGCCGAGGCGCTGCGGGCCGTCCTGGCCGGGCACCCCGGGGTGCTGCTGATCGAGGACGACCACGGGCACGGCATGGTCGACCAGCCGTACCACCCGCTGGTCGGCGCCGGGCCGCGGCACTGGGTGGTGGTGCGCTCGGCGGCCAAGGCGTACGGGCCGGACCTGCGGGTGTCGGTGGCGGTCGGTGACGAGGAGACGATCGGCCGGGTCGCCGGGCGGCTGCGGCTGGGCGCCGGGTGGGTCAGCCACCTGCTGCAGCGCGCCGTCGCCGAGCTGTGGCGCACCGACGCGGCACCGGTCGCGCGGGTGGCGGCCGCCTACCGGGCGCGGCGGGACGCGCTGCTGGGCGAACTGGCGGCGCGTGGGATCGCGGCGCACGGGGAGAGCGGGTTGAACGTCTGGGTGCCGGTGCCGGACGAGACCTCGGCGCTGGCGGCGCTGGTGCAGCGGGGCTGGGTCGCGGCGCCCGGGGCGCGGTACCGGATCCAGTCGCCGCCCGGGCTGCGGTTCACCACGGCCCGGCTGGAGGCGGCGGACGCCCGACGGTTGGCGGAGGATCTGGCGGAGGTGCTGGGGTCGGGCGGGGCCGGTTCGCGGCTGGTGTGAGTGGGGCGGTCGGGGCTGCCGGGGATGGGGTGGTTTGCGGGCAGATTCCGGCGGCGGGGTGAACTGCGGGTCGATCGCGGGTGAGGTCTGGTCTGAACCCGTCGGTAACAAATGCGGAAACCTGGCGCAGATGCCTAGCGGCGGCGGGCGGGGCCATGTCATCTTCATCGCGCCACCGGCCGGCGGCCTACCCTCACGTACGCGTCTTCCCGTCCCCACACCGCGGGGAGACCGAGCCGCAGGAGTTCCGCCGTGCCCGAAAACTGTTCGAGCATCACCCGCAGCACCCCTCGACTCGGCCGTCGGCTGCTCGCCGCAGCCTTCGCGCTTCCACTGACCCTGGCCGGGCTGGCCGTGGCCACGCCCGCCTCGGCCGCCCCGGGCGGGGTTTCGGCCGGGGCGGCCGGCGTTTCGGCCGGGCCCACCGCGAGCGTCACGCTCGGCGACAGCTACATCTCCGGCGAGGCCGGACGCTGGATGGGCAACGCCGCCGGCACCAGCGACGGCCACAACGGCACCGACCGGGCCTGGAACGGCAGTTCGGCCGATCCTTCGGTCGTCTACGGCGCCACGGCGGCGAGCGGCTGCGACCGCTCCGACGTCGCCGAGGTGGTCGGCGCTTCGACGGTCGCGCAGAGCCGGATCAACCTGGCCTGCTCCGGGGCCGTCACCGCGAACATCTTCCGCGCCGCCGACGGCGGTCAGTCGTTCAAGGGCGAGGCCCCGCAGGCCGACCAACTCGCCACCGTGGCACGGCAGAACAACGTCAAGCTGATCACCCTGTCGATCGGCGGCAACGACCTCGGCTTCGGCAGCATCATCTCCGACTGCGTGCAGGACTACCTGATCTGGAACTCGTACTGCCACGACTCGGCGCAGTCCTCGGTCGACTCCAAGATGCCGACCGCGATGGCCGGGGTCGGCAAGGCGATCGACGAGATCCGCGCGGTGATGGCCGACGCGGGCTACGCGCAGTCGGACTACCGGCTGGTGCTGCAGTCCTACCCGTCGCCGATCCCGCGCAGCGCCGAGATGCGTTACCCGGAGAGCGGCTGGAGCCGTTCGGACACCGGCGGTTGCCCGTTCTGGAACGCGGACGCCGACTGGGCGCGCGACTCGATGGTGCCGCAGATCTCCAAGGCGCTGGCCGGGGTCGCGGCGGCCAAGGGCGCGCAGTTCCTGGACCTGTCCGACATGCTGCAGGGCCGCGAGGTCTGCTCGACGGCAACCGAGCAGCCGACCGTGAGCTCCGCTCCGTCCGCGACCAGCAGCGAGTGGGCGCGGTTCGTGGACGGCGGCTTCAACACCACCCAGGGCGCGCTGCAGGAGTCGATGCACCCCAACTACTACGGGCAGTTGGCGCTCGGGCGCTGCCTGACGCTGCTGTGGGGGCAGAGCAGCGGTGACTACGCCTGCCGCAACACCGCTGGGCAGGATGCGAGCGGGATGTACCTGGCCGCACGCTGACGGACGCGGTTCGGGGCCCCCGCCCGCGCCGTCGCCGGCGGGGGGGACCAAACAACCCCCACCTCCCCCCTTTTGCGCAACGAACCTGTGTGGGGCCCTTCCCCCCTCCTCTCTCGA
>NZ_JBHTTU010000038.1:31332-49911 GCF_042794375.1 Kitasatospora sp. NPDC056531
GGGGGGGCGTCCTTCTGGACAAAACGCGGGGGGGGGGGGGGGGGGGGGGGGGCCTGTGGCAGAGTGGGGGGGGCAGTGTTTGTGCCCCCTGCCTGGGGTGTTCGGGGGGGGGCCCCCAACCCACGTCCCGGTTCAGCCCTTGGCGAGCAGCGACTGGGCGTGGGCCCTGACCTGATCCTTCGTCAGATAGGCGTCGGTGTACTCGAAGTCGCGCAGACGGGCGGGCTGGCGGGCGAGGAAGCCGGTGCGGACGAAGTCGTCCCCGGCGGTCGCGTTGAGCAGCCAGTTCGCACCCACCCGGAACTTGGCCGCATTGGTGCGCATTGCCATCAGGTGGTAGCCGCGGGCCACCAACTGAGCGGGCAGGCCGTGCAGTTCGACACCGATCGGCTTGGAGACCGCGTCCTTGCCGCCGAGGTCGACCACCAGGCCCAGATCCCTGTGGTAGTACGGCTCCAGCGGCTGGTTGTGGAGCGAGGCGATCACGTTGTCGGCCACCGCGCGGCCCTGCCGGGCGGAGTGCTGGGCGGTCGGCGGGCAGACCGCGCCGTCGCCCTTGGCGAGGTCGGGGACGGCCGCCGCGTCGCCGAGCGCGAACACCCCCTCGAACTGCGGCACGCGCATCTCCGCCGTCACGGCGAGTCGGCCGCGGACCGTCTCCGCGTCCAGGGTGCCGATCAGCGGGCTGGCGGCCACGCCGGCGGTCCAGATCAGCGTGCGGCAGGGGAGCACCCGGCCGTCGGTGAACTTGACCGTCTCGGCGCTGACTTCGGCCACCGAGACGCCCAGCGACACCTCGATGCCGCGGCCCCGCAGGATCTCCAGGGCGGCGGTGCCCAGCGCGTCCCCGAGTTCCGGCATCAGCTTCGGGGCGATGTCGATCAGGTGCCACTTGATCTGCCGGGCGTCGAGCCGCGGGTAGCGGCGGGCGGCGGCGGTGGTGAGGCGCTGCAGGCAGGCGGCGGTCTCGGTGCCCGCGTAGCCGCCGCCGACCACCACGAACTGCAGCCGGGACTCTCGCTCCTTCTGGTCCAAGGTGGCCGAGGCGAGGTCGAGTTGGGAGATCACGTGGTCGCGGATGTAAGCGGCCTCGGCGAGCGTCTTCATGCCGCGGGCGTAGTCGGTGAGCCCGGGGATGTCGAAGGAGCGGGTGACGCTACCGGGGGTGAGGACCAGGACGTCGTACTTCCTCGCGACCACCTCGTCGGTGATCTTGCGGATGACGCAGACCTTGGAGGCCGGGTCCACACCGATGGCGCCGCCGGGGAGGATGTGGGTGCGGCGCAGGGATCGGCGCAGCGACACGGCCACGGACTGGGGGGTGAGGACGCCGGCGGCGACGTGGGGGAGGAGGGGGAGGTAGAGCTGGTAGCTGAACGGCGTGACCAGCGTGATCTCGGCCTCCGACGGCGCGAGCTTGCGTTCGAGGCGGCGGGCGCACTCCAAGCCGGCGAAGCCACCGCCCACGATCAGGATCCGAGGTCGTTCCATCGCTCATCCCTTTGTCGTGCAGGTCGTACCGTGAGGGTCCCCATTACTGTCCGCCACACTCGCACGGAGCAGCGGGGACTGCCACCGGGGGCGGGCGGATGAGGGAGGGGAGGGGCAGGTGGGGCGCGGGGGTTGGTGGGGACGGGTGGAGTGGGGTGCTGCCGGTGGGGTGGATGGGGGAGGGGGTTATTCGGGCGTGAGGAGGGGGTGGGCACCGATAAGCTGTCGGGTGTGCTCCCCGAGGTGACGGCGGTCCGGTATGTGACGCCACTGCGAGAAGGCGGCTCGATGCCGGGCCTGGTCGAGGCCGACGACCGGCGGCTGTACGCGCTGAAATGGGTCGGCGCGGCGCAGGGCCGCAAGGCGTTGGTGGCGGAGGTGTTGGCCGGGGAGTTGGGCCGGCGGATCGGGTTGCCGGTGCCGGAGCTGGTGACCGTCGACCTGGACCCGGTGCTCGCGCGAAGCGAGCCGGACCACCAGATCCAGGATCAGATGCGGGCCAGCGGGGGCACCAACCTCGGGATGGCCTTCGTCAGCGGCGCGCTCAACTTCGATCCGCTGTGCTTCGACGTGGACCCCGAACTCGCCGGTCAGGTGCTCTGGTTCGACGCGCTGATCGGCAACGTCGACCGCTCCTGGCGCAACCCCAACCTGTTGGTGGCGACCGGCGGGCTGCGGCTGATCGACCACGGCGCGAGCCTGATCTTCCACCACAACTGGGCGGGCGCCGCCGCCTGGGTGCGCCGTCCGTACGACGCCTCCGACCACGCGCTGCTGCGCGCCCGGCCGGACCTGGCGGCGGCGGACAAGGCGCTGGCGCCGCTCGCGGAGGCGGCGATCGAGGCCGCGGTGGCGCAGATTCCCGAGGTCTGGCTGCTGGACGAGTTCGGCTTCGACTCCCCCGAGGAGGTACGCGCCGCGTACCGTTCCCAGCTGACCGAGCGACTGGCCGGTCCGCGTGACTGGCTGCCGGAGGTGCCCGCATGACCGAGCCGCTGCCGGCCGGGCTGCCGGCCGTCGTGGAGCTGTACGACTACGAGTACGCCGTGATCCGCGCGGTGCCGAGGGTCGAGCGGGGCGAGTGCGTCAACGTCGGGGTGCTGCTGTACTGCCGGCAGAGCGCGCACCTGGCCGCGCGGACGCACCTGGACCAGGCCCGGCTGCTGGCGCTGGACCCGGTGGCGGACGTGCAGGGGGTGCGGCGGGCGCTGCAGGGGATCGAGGCGGTCTGCCTGGGTGGGCCGTCGGCTGGTCCGGCGGCCTCGGACAGCCCCGGGCAGCGGTTCCGCTGGCTGACCGCGCCGCGCAGCGCGATCGTCCAGCCGGGGCCGGTGCACACCGGGCTGACTGCGGACGCGGACGCGGAACTACGGCGGCTGTTCGACCAGCTGGTGCTCTGATCCGGCCCTGACCCGTTGTGATGCGGCCCTGATCCGCCGGGATGCGGTGCTGATCCGCTCCGGTTCTGCTCCGAATGGCGGGACTGTGAGGCGACTCGCCGACGGTTGCCGTGGTCAAAGCTTGAGTTACTGAAGCAGTGGGTCGTACGCTGGGCCCCATGGGTTCGACCTCGACGACGACCGTACCGACCAACGCCGAGCTGATGGAGGCGTTGGCCGCCGTCGGCGCCGCGTACTTCCAGGACTTCGCGGCGGCCGCGGCCCGGCACGGGCTCTCCTCCTCGCAGGCCAAGGCGCTGGGCTCAGTGCAGGAGCCGGTGCCGATGCGGGCGCTGGCCGGGCGGCTGGGCTGCGACGCGTCGAACGTGACCGGGATCGTCGACCGGCTGGAGTCGCTGGGCCTGGCCAACCGCGCGGCGGCGGCCGGTGACCGCCGGGTGAAGATCGTGGTGATCACGGAGGAGGGCCGGGAGATCCTGAACCGCATCCGCGGTGAGATGGCCCGTACCCATCGGGCCTTCGAGGCGATGACCGACGAGCAGCGGGTCGCCCTGCACTCGATCTGCGCGCAGGTCCTGCCGGTGCTGGCCGGTCGGACGGGCGGCGCGCAGCAGTAGCGGTCCGCCCGGCGCGATGGTGGCCAAGGTGCCGACGGGCGCGGGCGGTTCGGCGGGCGATTGGGCGGGCGGTTCGGCGAGCGGAACGGCGAGTCCGTCCGGGCCGCGTTCGGAATCCGGCCCGGCCGCCCCAGCCGCCGACGTTCGGCGTGACCTCGGCTGTTAGGCTTGCGAAGCGTGAGCGCGAAGCCCCAGATCCCCAATGTCCTGGCCTCCCGGTACGCCTCGGCGACCCTGGCCCAGCTGTGGTCCCCCGAGCACAAGGTGGTCCTTGAGCGCCACCTGTGGCTCGCCGTCCTGAAGGCCCAGCAGGACCTCGGTGTCGAGGTGCCGGCGAACGCCGTCGCCGACTACGAGCGGGTGATCGACCAGGTCGACCTCGGCTCGATCGCCGCCCGTGAGCGGATCACCCGCCACGACGTGAAGGCCCGCATCGAGGAGTTCAGCGAGCTCGCCGGCCACGAGCAGATCCACAAGGGCATGACCTCCCGGGATCTGACCGAGAACGTCGAGCAGCTGCAGATCCGCCAGTCCCTGGAGCACGTGCGGGACCGTACGGTGGCCGTGCTGGTGCGCCTGGCCAGCCTCGCCGCCCAGCACTCCGAGCTGGTCATGGCCGGCCGCTCGCACAACGTGGCCGCGCAGGCCACCACCCTGGGCAAGCGCTTCGCGTCGATCGCCGACGAGCTGCTGGTCGCCTTCCGTCGCCTGGAGGAGCTGATTGCCCGCTACCCGCTGCGCGGGATCAAGGGCCCGGTCGGCACCGCCCAGGACATGCTGGACCTGCTCGGCGGCGACACCGAGAAGCTGGCCGAGCTGGAGCGCCGGGTCGCCGGGCACCTCGGCTTCGAGAACGTGCTGACCAGCGTGGGCCAGGTCTACCCGCGCTCGCTGGACTTCGAGGTGCTCACCGCCCTCGTCCAGCTGGCCGCCGCGCCGTCCAGCCTGGCCAAGACCATCCGTTTGATGGCCGGCCACGAGCTGGTGACGGAGGGCTTCAAGGAGGGCCAGGTCGGCTCCTCTGCGATGCCGCACAAGATGAACACCCGCTCCTGTGAGCGTGTCAACGGCCTGGCCGTGATCCTGCGCGGCTACGCCTCGATGACCGGCGAGCTGGCCGGTGACCAGTGGAACGAGGGCGACGTCTCCTGCTCGGTGGTGCGCCGGGTCGCGCTGCCGGACGCCTTCTTCGCCTTCGACGGCCTGCTGGAAACCTTCCTGACCGTCCTCGACGAGTTCGGCGCCTTCCCGGCCGTGGTCGAGGCCGAGCTGGACCGCTACCTGCCGTTCCTGGCCACCACCAAGGTGCTGATGGGCGCGGTGCGCGCGGGCGTCGGCCGGGAGACCGGGCACGAGGTCATCAAGGAGCACGCCGTCGCCTCCGCGCTGGCCATGCGCGCGGGCGCCCGGGAGAACGAGCTGCTGGACCGACTGGCCGCCGACGAGCGGATCCCGCTGGACCGGGCGGCGCTGGACGCGCTGCTGGCCGACAAGCTGTCGTTCACCGGTGCGGCCGGGGCGCAGGTCGCCGAGGTGGTCCGCCAGGTGGAGGCCGTCGCGGCGGCCTACCCGGAGGCGGCCAAGTACGCGCCCGCCGACATCCTCTGACGCGGCGTCAGTTGTCTGGCGAGGGCCCTGCCACCGTTCCGGTGGCGGGGCCCTCGGGCGTCTTGGTGTGTCCGGGGTCGAGCGGCGGGGTGGTGGTGGCGCAGGGCCAGTCGCAGTTCGGCTCGGCCACCGGGTGCTCGTCCGGGGTGAGCACGTTGCCCCGGACGGTGACGAAGGCGATCAGCCCGCCGCAGGCCAGCAGGCCCGCGCAGATCAGCATCGCGGTGTGGAAGGCGGAGTCCACCGAGGACGGCACCCGGTAGGCATCGCCGCTCAGGCCGGCCAGCGCGGGGAGGGCGGCCACCGCGAGCAGGCCGGCCGCGCGGGCGGCGGCGTTGTTGACGCCGCTGGCGATGCCCGCGTGCCGTACGTCGACGGCGGCCAGCACCGTCGCGGTCAGCGGTGCGACCAGCAGGGTCATCCCGCTGCCCATCACCGCGACGGCGGGCAGCACGTCCGCCCAGTAGGAGGAGCCGGGGCCGGTGCGCAGCATCAGCAGCACCCCGGCGGCGCAGAGCAGCGGGCCGACGGTGAGCGGGATGCGCGGGCCGATCCGCTTGCCGAGGCGGCCGGCGCGCGCCGACAGGGTCAGCATCAGCACCGTGATCGGCACCAGGGCGAAGCCCGAGACCAGGGGCGAGAAGCCGGACACGATCTGCAGTTGGACCACGAGCAGGAAGAACACCCCGCTGAAGGCCGCGTAGACGCAGAGGGTGACCAGGTTCACGGCGGTGAACAGCCGGGACGAGAACAGCCCGAGCGGCAGCATCGGATCGGGCACGCGGCGCTCGACGGCGACGAAGGCGGCGCCGAGCAGCAGGCCGATCGCGCCGGTGAGCCAGACGGCGGGGGACAGGCCCTCCCCTGCGGCGGTGAGCGCGTAGGTGATCGCGCCGAGGGCGAGTGCGGCGAGCAGTGCGCCGGGCACGTCGAAGCGGCCGGAGGCGGACTCGTCGCGGCTCTCCGGGACGTAGCGGGAGGTGACCGCGATCACGGCGGCGGCCAGCGGCAGGTTCAGCAGGAAGATCCAGCGCCAGCCGGGGCCGTCCACCAGCCAGCCGCCGAGGAAGGGGCCGATGGCCGCGGACACCCCGCCGAGGCCGGACCACAGGCCCACCGCCGCCGAGCGGTCGTCAGGATGGAAGACGGCCTGGAGCATGGCGAGCGAGCCAGGGGTGAGCAGCGCCCCGCCGATGCCCTGGACGGCGCGGGCGGCGATCAGCACGTTGATGTTCGGGGCGAGGGCGCAGGCCGCGGAGGCGGCGGCGAACCAGACCACGCCGATCAGGAAGACCTTGCGCCTTCCGTACCGGTCGCCGAGCGCGCCGCCGAGCAGGATCAGGCCCGCCAGGGTGAGCAGATAGGCGTTCAGCGTCCATTGCAGGGACGCCAGGGAGGCACCGAGGTCGGCGCCGATCCGGGGCAGGGCGACGTTCACCACGGTGCCGTCGAGCAGCGCCATGCTGGAACCGAGCACCGTTGCCAGGAGAACCCAGCGGCCCTGCGCGGTGCTCAGGCGCAGGGTGCCGGCCGTTGAGGTGGCCACGGCCTGATCCTGCGCCCGGCGGGGTGCACGTGACAAGGGTCACCGGGACGGTGTGTCCGGGGTGGTCGGTGCGTGAGCGGACGGTCACTCTGGGCCGCCGAGGTCGGCGAAGGGTCGTGGATCAGTGGCGCCGAGTGAATGGATTGTGTACGCACTGTGCTGCGGGTCATGCGGAGGGTCACCGCGCCCCGGAGGGTTGTCGCCGGTTCAAGAGATCGACATTGCTTCACCCGAACGGATGGGTTTTAGTTCAGCGACTACCTGGCCAGCCCGGGTGGACCCACCGGGTGGAACGCCGAGTCCTGCCGCTGTCCGGTGGTTCGAACTGAGCTCTGCACGGCAGGAGCGGGGGACCCACAGGTAAGTCGCCGGACCGGAGGTCCGCGCTGTTCAGCGCGAACGTCCAGGACCGGCTTGGGGTGAAGCCGCGCATGCGGCCGGGCAGCTCCAGCCCGAACCCGACAGCTCACCTCGCAGGCGTCGGAGAGGAATCCCATGCCTGCTCAGGCTCGTCGTATCGCCCTGCCCCGCGCCGCCCGCATCGGCATCGCCACCGCCGTCACCGGTGTCTCCTTCGCCCTGCCGCTCGTGACCACGATGAGCGCCCAGGCCCACAACGCCCCGGCCGCCTCGGTCGTGCAGCACGCCGCCGCCGTCGACGCCGAGTCGGCGGCCCCGGCCGCCGCCCACGAGGGCTACCGCGTCGTCGGCGGCGACAGCCTGTCCAAGATCGCTGACGCCAGGAACGTCGAGGGCGGCTGGCCCGCGTTGTACGAGCAGAACCGCTCGGTGGTCGGTGCCGACCCGAACCTGATCTTCCCGGGTCAGTGGCTGTCGCTCGCGGCCCACGCCGATGCCGCCGCCCAGTCGGCTGCTCCGGCCCAGCTGGCCGCTCCGGCCGAGCCCGCGGCCCCGGCCGAGCCCGCGGCCCCGGCCGAGCCCGCGGCCCCGGCCGAGCCGGCCGCTCCGGTCACCCAGAGCGCCGCAGCTGCCGCAGGCGCTCAGGTGCAGGTTCAGACCGAGGCCGCCAAGCCGGGCGCCCAGGTCCAGACCCGGATTCAGAACGCCGCTCCGGCTAAGGCCGTCGCTGCCGCCCCGGCTAAGGCCGTCACCGCCGCTCCGGCTAAGGCCGTCGCTGCCGCCCCGGCTAAGGCCGTCACCGCCGCTCCGGCTAAGGCCGTCGCTGCCGCCCCGGTCGCCGCCACCTTCGGCTACGTCGCCCCGCTGGCCAACCCGGTGCTGGGCGAGGCCTACGGCGTGGCCGGCTCGATGTGGGCCTCCGGCCACCACACCGGCCAGGACTTCGTCGCCTCCACCGGCACCCCGGTGCGCGCGGTCGCCAACGGTGTCGTGGTGAAGGCCGGCAACGGCGGTGCCTACGGCAACGAGGTCGAGATCAAGCTCGCCGACGGCAAGTACGCCCAGTACGCGCACCTCTCCGTGATCGGTGTGAAGATCGGTCAGACCGTCACCGTCGGCCAGCGGCTCGGCCTCTCCGGCGCCACCGGCAACGTGACCGGCCCGCACCTGCACTTCGAGATCCGCACCGGGTCGGAGTACGGCTCGGACATCAACCCGGTCACCTACCTGCGGGCGCACGGCGTCGCGCTCTGACGCTGCGCAGACCCTGTTCGGACCCCGCGCTGACCGCGGGTTTCAGGAACCACCGCTGGTGCGGGGCGAATCGACCGCCCGGGATGGTCATGTCGGGTGACCGCTCGACCGGGTGATCGCCGCACTGGTGGACATGGGCGCGGGACACGCCCAAGGCCGGCCCGGCTTCGCGAGGACCCCTCGTGGAGCCGGGCCGGCCGTTGCCGTTCGCGGCTCCGGATGAGTTCGAGTGGTCGAACTGGGCGTCAACTCCTGCTGGCTTTGGCGAGATTCGTCGTCTTTTGGGCGCGGCCCCGGTCGCGCGATGCTGTCGGGCAGTCGGCGCCCGGCCTTGCTCCGCTTGCGTGAGGGTCTGGACGGGCGAGGAGGCCGTATGGCGGTCGGGAGCGGGGACGCGGTCGGGGAACGGGCCGACGCGGGCGGGGTCGACCGGTTGAAGGCGGGCTCGGTCGGCCTGGTGGGCGTGGTGTTCATGGCGGTCGCCACGGAGGCCCCGATCACCGCGATGACCGGGAACCTGCCGATCGTCGTCGGGCAGGGCAACGGGGCCGGTCGCCCGCCGCGTACATCGTGGCGACCGTGGCGCTCACGGTGATCTCGGTCGGGTACGTGGCGATGGCCCGCCACATCACGGCCGCCGGGGCGTTCTACGGGTACATCTCGCACGGGCTGGGCCGGGTCGCCGGGATGGCCTCGGGGCTGTTCGCGGTCATGGCGTACATCGTCCTCGAGGCCTCGATCATCGGCTTCTTCGCGTACTCGCTGCGCGGGCTGGTCCGTTCGCAGCTGGGGTGGACCTCGGCTGGGGTTGGTACGCGCTGTTCGGGGTGGCCGTGATCGGGGTGATGGCCTGGTTCGACCTGCACCTGACGGCGAAGGTTCTCGGGGTGGCGCTGGTGCTGGAGATCGGGGTGCCAGGCGCGGTCTCGCTGGCCGTACTGGCCTCCGGCGGCGGGCCGGACGGGATCGTGGGTGAGGCGGTGCACCCACTGAACGCGCTGAAGGGGGTGGGGAGTTCGGGCGCGGCGGGAGCCGGGTTGGGGCTGTTCTTCGCGTTCTGGTCCTGGGCGGGCTTCGAGTCGACCGCGATGTACGGGGAGGAGTCGCGCGACCCGAAGCGGGTGGTGCCGCGGGCCACCCTGGTGTCGGTGGTCGGGATCGGGCTGTTCCACGTCTTCGTGTCCTGGATGATCGTGTCCGGCAACGGAGTCGGGCACGCGATCGCGGTGGCGGGCGGGGCGGTGCCGGGCAAGGACGGGAACAGCCTGTTCTTCGACCTCTTGGGCGCGCACCTGGGGGCCTGGGCGGTGACGGTGTTCCAATGGCTCGTCGTCACCGGCTCGTTCGCCTGCGCGATGTCCTTCCACCAGTGCGCGGCACGGTACTTGTACGCGAGAGGGCGGGAGGGCTTCCTGCACCCGGCGCTCGTCGGCGGGATCGCGTTGGCGCTGGCGTTGGCGCTGGCGATGCGGCGCTGGCGGCCGGAGCGGTACGCGCGGATGGGGCGGATCGTGCTGGAGGACGCCGTCGAGCGGTGACGCCCGGGCGCGGTCAGTTCCGGCGGACGGGCAGGCCGTGCTCGGCGGCGGCCAGCAGCTCGTGCATCCGGTGGCCGAAGTCCTCGGTGTCGCCGGCGGGTTCGGGGAAGACCAGGCGGACGTCGCGGTGGCCGTGCGGGTGGTCCAGGCGCAGTACCAGGCCGTAGCGGTCGAGGGCGAGCGGGCGGATGTCCGGGTGCCCGGCGAGCAGTGCCGGGTCGAGCAGGCCGGTGAGCAGGTCGATGGCGTCGGCGTGCTCGTCGGCCAGGTGGGTGAGCAGCGCGGCCTCGTGCCGGGCCAGCGGGTCGGGGGCGGCGAGGGCGAGGTCGGCGGCGGTGAGCGCGCCGGTGCCGTACGGGGTGGCGAGGACGGCGTGGGCGACGTCCACGCGCAGGTGGACGCTGAGGCCGTCGTCGGCGAGGTGGGCCAGGTGCAGCCGGCCGGCCAGGGTGAGGCGGCCGCGGATCCGGTCGCGGACGGCGACCGGGGACACGTCGGTGACGTCGAGGACGACGGCCAGGCCCTCGGTGGCTCCGGCGGCGGCCGCGGTGAGCGGGGCGTCCAGCGGGGCGCGCAGGCGCAGCCGGGAACCGTGGACGGAGACCGGGGTGTCCAGGTCGTGGTGTTCGCCGAGGGCGCGGACGGTGAGTGAGGAGGTCGCGCTGAGCAGGCTGTGGACCCGTTCGGCGGTGGTGGGCTCGGGCACCTCGGCGTCGCCGGTGGGCAGACTCATGGACAAACCTCCCATTAGTTAGGTGAGCCTAACCTAATGTTCGTATGGAGGTGTGGCAAGTGGACGGCGGGGTGCGGCGAGGGCCCGGACGCTCGGCGGCGTCCGGGCCGTAGGGAGTCTCGCAGGGTGTCAGGCGACGACGGCCTGGCCGTCGATCTCCACCAGCACGGGCTCCTGGGGCAGTTCTACGAAGACGGTGGTGGCAGGGCTTCACGCCGCCGGGCTTGATGTTCTCCTCGATGAACTCGGCGTAGACCTCGTTCATCAGCGGGAAGTCGGCGCGCTCGGCGAGGTGGACGCGGAACATCACCACGTCCTCGATGGTGGCGCCGCCCGCCTCGACGATGGCCTTGACGTTCTCCAGCGTGCGGCGGGTCTGGGCCCTCACGTCGCCGTGGTGGAGGTACTCGCCGGTGGTCGGGTCCTGCGGGCCCTGGCCGGAGACCTGCAGGATCGGGCCCTTGCGGACGCCCTGGGAGAACATCCACGCGGGGGCGGGGGCGTCGTCGGTGCGGATCTCGGTCTTGTCGTCGATCCGGGGGTGCTCGGACATGGGGTTCCTTCGAGTGTGACGATTCGTCAATTGCTCTCGGTGCGGCCGCAGTCGGCCGATACGGCGCGGGCGGTGGCGAGCAGTCGCGGGAGGAGGTCCAGCACCTGCTCGTACGGGAGGACGACGTCGGGGACGGAGATGGAGGCGGCGGCGACCACCCGGCCGCTGGCGTCCTTGATCGGGGCGGCCACGCAGTTGATGAAGGACTCGTGCTCGGCGTGGTCCTCGGCCCAGCCCTGGGCGGCGACCTTCTCCAGCTCGGCGAGCAGCGCCTCGGGCGTCGCGAGGGTGCGCTCGGTGTGCGGGGCGAAGTCGATCCCGGCCACCACCCGGCGGCGCTCGGGCACCGGCAGGTCGGCCAGCAGCACCTTGGACACGGCGGCGCAGTGCAGCGCGGCGCGCAGGCCGATCCGGGAGTACATGCGGATCGGGTGGCGGGAGTCGAACTTGTCGATGTAGACCACCTCGCCGCCCTCGTACGCGGCCAGGTGCACGGTCTGGCCGGTGGCGGCGTTCAGCTCCGCGAGGTGCGGGGCGGCGGTCCGGCGGATGCCTCGCTGTTCCAGGGCGAGGCCGGAGAGCGCGAAGAGGCCCGCGCCGAGGTGGTAGCGGTAGGCGCAGTCGCGGTAGACGAACCGTTCCTCCTCCAGGCTCTGGAGGAGTCGGAGCACGGTGGTCTTGTGGACGCCGAGCACCTCGGCCAACTGGTCGAGGGAGCGCTCGCCCTCGCCGAGCTGGGCGAGGATGCGCAGGGCACGGGTGACGGTCTGGCTCATCGGGTTGGGGCTCCGGTCAGTGGGCTGGGGGTCGTGCTCATCGTGCCCGGGCCCGATCGGCCCGGGCCCCGGACCCGTCTTCGGCGGGCAGCGCCGGGGAGGTGATGCCCTCGGCGCTGACCCGGGTGGCGGCCCAGTCGGCGGGCGAGGCGTCGAGCAGCGCAGCCACCACGGGCTCGGGCGGCAGCTCGGCCTGGTCGCGGTCGCGCCAGAGCGCGGGGCGCCAGTTGAGGTCGAAGCTGACCAGTCGGCCCGGGCGGCGGTCGGCGAGCAGGGTGCGCAGCAAGGCCAGGCAGTCGTCGGAGAGTGCGGCGGTGATGCCGGACAGGTGCAGCAGCCGGGCGCCGGCCAGCAACGTGGCGGCGGCTGGGTCGGTGAGCAGTGCGGGGGAGAGCGCGGCGGCCGCGGAGCCGCGCCGGTGGTAGTGCAGGCGGCTGCGGCCGGGACCGAGGTCGTGCCGGTGGCCGGTGTCACCGCCGACCTCCTTGAGGTAGAGGCCGGTCGGGCGGTGCGGGTCGACCGTGACGGCGGAGACATCCACCCCGCGCGCGGTGAGCTCGGCGAGCAGGCGGCGGCCGAAGCCGTCGTCGTCGACCCGGCTGATCCAGGCGGTCGGCACGCCGAGTGCGGCCAGCGCCCCGGCCACGTTGGACTCCGCGCCGCCGACGGACAGCCGGAAGTTCTCCACCGCCTCCAGCGGGCCCGGGCGGTCCGGGAGCAGGGCGGCCATCGACTCGCCCACGCAGACGGCCCTCGGGGGAGGGCCGGGGCGGGGCGGCCCCGGGGGGTCCTGTCGCGGCATCTCCTGGGCTCCTCGTCCGCGGCCGTTCCGTCGTGCGCGGGTCGACCTGGGCCGACCGTCGATGCTTGAGCGTCGGTGTCAGACCGGCGGTGTTGGACCGTCGGTGTTCGGCCGTCAGTCGGGTCCGTTGACCGTGATCCGGCGCCGATGCTAGAACCGTGCTGCCAGCATGTGCAACCCTCGTTGCGCATGTTGCAACAAGGCGGATGGGGGAAATGGTGGAGCAGACGTTCGCAAGCGACACCAACGGGCCGGGCATCGCCGAAGGCGCGGTGGCGGCGCTCGCCGATGAGACGCTCGACTGGCGGTTCAAGGCCGCCCCGCCGGAGAGCTGGGGACACACCGCCCGGGACTGGCTCGCCACCGGCCCCACCCTCTCCTCGCTCGGCACTCCGCTGCTCACCCTCGACGGCGCCGCGCTCGACCACAACGTCCGTACCATGGCCGACTGGTGCGCCAAGGCGGGCGTCGCGCTCGCCCCGCACGGCAAGACCACCATGGCGCCCGCCCTGTGGCAGGCCCAGCTCGCCGCCGGCAGCCACGGCATCACCCTCGCCAACCTGCCGCAGGTCCGGGTCGCCCGCGCCTTCGGCGTGCAGCGGATCCTGCTCGCCAACACCCTGCTCGACCCGGCCGGGCTGGCCTGGCTCGCCGCCGAACTGCGCGTCGACCCGGGCTTCGCCTTCCTCTGCTGGACCGACTCCACCGAGGGCGTCCGGCTGATGGACGAGGGGCTGCGCGCCGCCGGGGCCGAGCGGCCGGTCGAGGTGCTGGTCGAACTCGGCGGCCCGGGCGGGCGGACCGGCGCGCGCGGGGTGGACGCGGCCGTCGAGATCGCCGCCGCCGTCCTGCGTGCCCCCACCCTGCGGCTCGCGGGCGTCGGCGGGTACGAGGGCGCGCTCGCCCACGACGCCACCGCCGAGGGGAACGCCACCGTCCGCGGCTACCTGAAGGCCCTCGGCGAGTTGCACGGCCGGCTCGCCGGCGCCTACCCGGACGGTGCGCCGCCGGTGGTCTCGGCCGGCGGCAGCGCCTACTTCGACATGGTGGTCGAGGAGTTGGCCGCGCTGCCGGAGGCCCTGGAGGTGCTGCGCTCGGGCGCGTACATCGCTCACGACGACGGCTTCTACCGGGGCATCTCGCCGCTCGCCCGGCACGGCGGCCAGGCCGCGTTCCGCGGCGCGCTGCACGGCTGGGCCCGGGTGGCCTCCCGTCCTGAGCCGCAACTGGCGCTGCTGGACGCGGGCAAGCGCGACCTGCCCTTCGACGAGGGCCTTCCGGAGCCGCAAATCGTCCGTGGGGGAGCGGAATTGACCGGCACGACGGCCCGGATCACCGCGCTCAACGACCAGCACGCCTTCCTGCGCGACGCCGGCGACCTCGCGCCGATCGGCGCGGTGCTGCGGCTCGGCGTCTCGCACCCGTGCACGGCCTTCGACAAGTGGACGGCGATCCCGGTGCTGGACTCCGCCGACGCGGCCGAGCCGAAGGTCGCCGGGCTGATCAGGACGTTCTTCTGATGACGGAGGCGGCGAGAACGGTCTTCAAGGGCGCGACGGTCGTCGACGGTACCGGCGCCGAGCGCTACCGGGCCGACGTCCGGATCGCCGACGGTCTGATCGCCGAGATCGGCCAGGGCCTGGACGCGCCGTCGGTGGTGGACGCCGACGGGCTGGTGCTCGCCCCCGGGTTCATCGACATGCACGCCCACTCCGACCTGGCCCTGTTGCTCGAACCCGAGCACCCGGCCAAGGTCACCCAGGGCGTCACCTGCGAGGTCCTCGGCCAGGACGGCCTCTCCTACGCCCCGGTGGACGACACCACGCTGCCCGCGCTGCGCCGCCAACTGGCGGGCTGGAACGGCGATCCGGAGGGCCTCGACTGGGACTGGCGTGACGTCGCCGGCTACCTGAACCGGATCGACCGCACCGGCGTCGCCGTGAACGCCTGCTACCTCGTGCCGCACGGCACACTGCGGATGCTCGCCATGGGCTGGCTCGACCGCCCGCCCACCCCGGCCGAGCTCGACCGGATGCGGCAGGTGTTGGCGAAGAGCCTGCTGGACGGCGCGGTGGGCATGTCCAGCGGCCTCAGCTACACCCCCGGGATGTACGCCGACACCGCCGAGCTGGTCGAGCTGTGCACCGTGGTGGCGGCCTACGGCGGCTTCCACGCCCCACACCAACGCTCTTACGGTGCCGGGGCGTTGGCGGGCTACGCGGAGATGGTGGAGATCTCCCGACGGTCCGGCTGCGCACTGCACCTGACCCACGCCACGATGAACTTCGGCGTCAACCGGGGCCGGGCGGGCGAACTGCTGGAGCTGGTCGACCGGGCGCTCGCCGACGGTGTCGACCTCACGCTGGACAGCTACCCCTACCTGCCCGGCTCCACCACCCTGGCCGCCCTGCTGCCGAGTTGGGCCGGCGAGGGCGGACCGGACGCGACGCTGGCGCGGCTGGCCGATCCGGCGCAGTGCGAGCGGATCCGGTACGAGGTGGAGGAGGAGGGCAGCGACGGCTGCCACGGCGTGGTCGCCGACTGGGCGACGATCCATCGCGGGCCGTACCCGGACGTGCCGCTGGTGGCCTCCGGCGGCGTGAACGCGGGCAACGCGGCCGAGTTCCTGACACAGGGCGCACTCGCGGTGTGCGCGGGGACGGACGTGGTGCCGCCGGAAGCGGTCGCGGCGGGGGACTGGGCGGAGATCACCCGGCGGGCCCGGGTGTTCACGGAGGCCTGTGGGGCGACTTTCGAACGGTAGCGGGGCGGTCGGGCCGGGATCGCGGCACCGAGCCGCGCCGACCCGCGCCGGGATCGTGCCGAGGCGGGCTGTCGGGACGGCCGGGATTGGACGAGAATCGTTGGCACCCGGCTGAGCCCGGGCAAGCCCGGCCCCTCGGCCCCGGCCCGTACGCCCCCGGAACCGGTAGGAGGACCCACCCCATGACCTCGACCCGCCCCGGGCCCGACTGGCTGGACGACGCCGTCCTCTACCAGATCTACCCCCAGACCTTCGCCGACTCCGACGGGGACGGCATCGGCGACTTCGCCGGCATCACCGAGCACCTCGACCACCTCGCCTGGCTCGGCGTGGACACGGTCTGGCTCAACCCCTGCTTCGCCTCGCCGTTCCGCGACGCCGGCTACGACGTCACCGACTACCTCACCCCGGCACCGCGCTACGGCCGCACCGAGGACCTGGTCGCGCTGGTCGAGGCGGCGCGCGGCCGGGGCATCCGGATCCTGCTGGACCTGGTCGCCGGGCATACCTCCGACCGCCACCCCTGGTTCCTGGCCGCGGCCGAGGACCCGTCCGACCACCGCTACATCTGGTCCGACCGGCAGGTGGACGGCTTCGTCGCCTCACCGGGCAGCCGCCCCGGCTGGTACCGGCCGAACTTCTTCGACTGTCAGCCCGCGCTCAACTTCGGCTACGCGCGCGGAAGTTCCGAGGAACCGTGGCGGCAGCCGGTGGACGCCGACGGTCCGCGCGCCAACCGGGCGGCGCTGCGCGGGATCATGGCCCACTGGCTCGGCCTCGGCGTGGCCGGGTTCCGGGTGGACATGGCGTACTCGCTGGTCAAGGACGACCCGGGCAAGGCCGAGACCGCCAAGCTCTGGGCCGAGCTGCGCGACTGGCTGGACCGCACCCACCCCGGGGCCGCGCTGTTCGCCGAGTGGGGCGAGCCCGCCGCCGCCGTCGCGGCCGGATTCCACGCGGACTTCTTCCTGCACTTCGGCGGCGATGACCACGGCCTTCCGCTGCGCTCGCTCTGGAACAACAACGCCGGGACGGTGGAGGAGTTCTGGCAGCAGGGCCCGTGCTACTTCGAGGCCGAGGGGCGCGGCACCCCGCAGCCGTTCCTGGACGCCTGGCGTTCCGCCGCCGAGCTGACCGAGGGCAGCGGGCACATCGTGCTGCCCACCGCCAACCACGACTTCTCCCGGCTCGCCACCGGCCCGCGCGGGGGCGAGCAACTCGCCCCCGCCTTCGCCTTCCTGCTCACCTGGCCGACCCTGCCCGCCGTCTACTACGGCGACGAGATCGGCATGCGGTACGTGCCCGGGCTGCCGGACGTCGAGGGCAGCGTGCTCGGGCCGCGCTTCAACCGGGCGGGTTCGCGGACCCCGATGCAGTGGGCGCCCGGCCCCGCCGCCGGGTTCTCCGGCGCGCCGCCCGAGCGGTTCTACCTGCCGCTGGACCCGGACCCGCGGCGCCCGGACGTGCTCTCCCAGCGGGCCGACCCGACCTCATTGCTGCACACCGTCCGGCGGCTGATCGCGCTGCGCCGGGCGCATCCGGGGCTGGGCGCCTCCGGCGGGGTGGAGGTGCGGAACGCCGGGTACCCGCTGGTGTACACCCGGGCCGGGCGGTACCTGGTGGCGGTCAACCCGCGCCGGGAGCCGGCGACGGTGCGGCTGGCGGACGGCTGGGGCGGGGTGCGGCCGCTGGAGGCGCAGGGCGTGCGGGTGGCGGACGGCGAGCTGCGGGCGGACGGGTTCTCGTACGGGGTGTTCGAGCTGTCGGACTGAGCGGCTCGGGGGCGGCCCGGCTTCCGGCCGGCGTCTAGTAGTTGTAAGCTACATCCATAGATGGTTGTATTTGCCACCTGCATTAGTTGTATTTGCCACCTTGATCGAGAGCTCGCCGGAGGACGTACGAACGCCATGAGCACACCCCAGACACCCGCCGCAGCGCCCACCCTGGGGCACTCGCTCAAGCACCTCGCCGTCCACCTGCTCACCCCGCTGCTGATGTGCCTCGGCATGGCCCTCGCCTACCAGGGCGCCTTCCACCAGCCGGAGCCGAACCACCTCAAGGTCGCCGTGGTCGGGACCAGCCCGCAGGCGCGGGGGCTGGCGCAGGCGATCCAGACCAAGGCCGGTGACGCGCTCGACGTCCGCACGGTCGGCGACCGCGCCGCCGCCGAACAGCTGCTGCGCGACCGAGACCTGGTCGGCGCCTTCGTCCCGGACGCCAAGAGCCCCGAACTGATCGTGGCCAAGGGCAACTCGGACACCTCGGTGGTGGCCGCCACGGCGGTGTTCACCAACGTCACCGACAAGCAGGGCGTCCCGCTGCACGTCACCGACCTCACCACCCCCGCCAAGGGCGACCCGACCGGGCAGGGCCTGTTCTTCCTCCTGGTCGCGCTGAGCATCGGCTCCTACGCCAGCGTCGCGGCGATCGGCGCCGCCGGCGCCGGGCTGAGCCTGCGGATCCGGGCGCTGGTGGGCGTGGCGGTCTCGCTGGTCGTCAGCGTGATCGGGATCGTCACCGCCGGGCCGGTCTTCCACGTGGTCGACCACGACTACGCCGCGATCTGGGCGCTCGGCTGGCTCTACTCGGCGGGCATCGTGCTGATCGGCATCGGCCTGCACAGCTTCCTGAAGAAGTGGACCACGCTGGCCCTGATGGTGCTGTTCGTGATGCTGAACTTCACCTCCTCCGGCGGCATCTACCGGCCCGAGCTGCAGAACGGCTTCTTCGGCGCCCTGCACGGCTTCTGGACCGGCGCCGGCTTCCTGGAGGGCGCGCGCAGCATCATGTACTTCGACGGCGGCGCCGGCCTCGGCGGGCACGTGGTGACCCTGCTGGTCTGGTTGCTGCTGGGCGGGGCGGCCCTGGTCGCCGCGGCGATGTACGAGGGCCGCGGGCGGCGCCCGGTGGGGACGGCGGCGGAGGCCGAGGAGGAGATGGAGGAGGCGGTCGCGGTCTGAGAGCCGCACGACCGAACGACCTCAGAGGACTTCACCCGGTGCCAGGGGCATCGGCACCGGGTGGGGATCGGCGGCCCGGGGGGGGGGGCGGGGAGGAAGAGAGAGGGGGCGGGTCTCACCCCAAGGCCTCTTCGCCCATCCGCCTCCACGACATCCCCTCGCTCTAACTCCTTGACG
>NZ_JBHTTU010000038.1:49921-75298 GCF_042794375.1 Kitasatospora sp. NPDC056531
ATCGAGGAGATAATGCAAGGAGATGCGGACGGGGCCTGTCCCGCCCTCCCTCCCCCCCCAGCACCCCCCCCCCCCCCCGGGCCCGTTCGCCCCCGGGGTCCTGATGCACCCGGCCGTTCGAGGGCCGTCCCGTGTCGCGATGCCTCGGGGAGTGCCGGGTCCGGGGGATGTGACGGGATTCCGCTCGGGGATGCTGCTCGCTCCGAGGTCTCGGGGAAACCTGCGAGAGTGGGTTTCCAGTGGTCCGTGTCTCGGACATGACCCTCATCCGTGAGGGTCTCAGTCGCTCCGCTTCCTTGCGGCCGGCGGCCGGGTGAAGCAGCAGTCCCCGCAGAGCCCGGTGCCCGGAGCGATCCGGTAGTAGAGGCAGCAGCTGGTCCGGCGGAAGGTCGTCCCGCGCAGCCCGGTGAGCAGCGTGCCGGACCCGGCCAGCGGCGGACGGGCCAGCAGCTCCGCGACCAACTCCCGGGCCGGTCCCGGAGCATGGGCGTCCAGCACCCGCAGGGTTCCGGCCAGGGCGGAGGCGGCGTTGCCGAGCAGCAGGCGTGCCGAGAGCGGGACGGCGGCCCGGACCGCCGCTGCGAGCGGCTCCAACTGGCCCAGCAGGACGGCATGGTGGAGCTGGTCGGCGAGACTGCCGGTCATGCCGTGTGCCGGTTCCGGCGGAGTCCAGAGGTCGATCGGCCCCTGGTCCGGAATCCGCACCCAGGCCTGGTCCAGAGTCGGCACCGTCCCCAGTAGGACGGCCGAACCGAGGCCCACCGACCAGAAGCGGGCGGCCAGTCCGAGGTGCAGGATCGAGGCCGCGACCCGGAGCTCGGCGGTGCCCAGCCGCTGCGCCACCACCCGGACCCGGGCGGCGAGCGGCGCGTCGGGCCCGGTGCCGTACAGCTCCGGCAGCGGGCGGAAGCCCGGCGGCGGCGTCCCGGCAGAGGAGGTGTCCAGTGCGAAGTACGGCCCGACGGCGGCGAGTCGGCCGTAGTCGGGCTGTCGGCGGTTGCTGGACGGCTGGCGGTCGTCGGATCGCTTGCGGTCGCCGGGCCGCTTGCGGTCGTCGGGCGCGGGGTTCAACGGCCCTCCCCGGTACGGCCGTTGAACCCCGCGCCACGCTCGGTCGGCCCGGCTGCGGACGGGCGGTGGTGCAGGGCCATCGGGGCAAGCCTCCAGGGGCGCGGTCGGACACCGATCATGGGCATGAACGGTACCGCCGCGCCCCGGCCCCCCCGGCACCGCCGCGTCGGGCGTGCTCCGATTCTGCTCCCGGGCCCTCGACGGGGCCTCCCGCCCGGGAGGGGAGTTGCCTCCCCCGCGGGGAGGAGCCCGCCTCCCCCGGGAGAGCTGCCCGTAGGCTCGGCCGGGTGCGCACCGACCCTCAGCCCCACCCCGCCCGGTCCCGGCGAGCTCTCGCCGCGCTCGCCGTCGTCGTCCTGCTGGCGCCCGTCGCCCTCGCGCACCCGGGGGAGCGTGGCGCGGCCGTACTGCTCGCCCTGACGGCCGTGCTCACGGCGGTGGTGGCGTCGCTGCCCTGGCCGACCGGGCGGATCACGCTCACCGCTGCGGCGGGAGCCGTGGCCGGCACCTCCCTGCTGGTCGACCTGCTCTATTCCGGGCCGTACCGGCTGCCCGCGTTGTGGCTGCCCTTCGAATGGCTCGCGCTGCTCGGCGTGGTCTTCCGCGCCGTCCGCCGGCTGCCCGACCGTTGGGTCGGGCCGGTCGGCGGCCTGGTCGGCCTGGCCGCCGTCGTCCTGCCGCTGCGGTTCGCCCTCCGGACACCACAGGGCGGCCCGGCGGGGCCGGTGGTCGGCGTGCTGCTCTCCCTGCTGCCGGTGCTCGGAGCGGCAGGAGCGGGCCTCTACCTGCGGATCCTGGACGCCCGCCGGGAGCGCGCCGTCGCGGCGGCCAGGCGTGAGCAGCGGCTCGAGGTGGCGCGCGGCCTGCACGACTTCGTCGCCCACGAGATCACCGGCATCGTGCTGGAGGCCCAGGCCGGCCAGCTCCCGGGGCAGGAACCCGAGGAGACGTCCGCCCTGCTGCGCCGCCTGGAGGAGGCGGGGCTGCGGGCGCTCGACTCGATGGACGACATGGTCGGTGCCCTGCGCGACCCGCAGGGCGACCAGAGCGCCGAGGCGCCGACCCGCCGCCTCGGCCTGGCAGACCTCCCGGAGCTGGTCACCCGCTTCGGCACGACGGGCGGCCTGCGCGCCACCGTCGAGCTGGGTCCCGAGGCCTCCGGTCGACTCGCCGTCGAGGCGGAGGCGACCGTGTACGCCGTCGTCCTGGAGGCCCTCACCAACATCCGGCGGCACGCCCCGCAGGCCACCGAGGTGACCGTCCGGGTGGCCCCGGCGGACGACGGGAGCGCCGTCCGGGTGACCGTCACCGACGACGGCGGCCCCGCCGTTCGCAGGCCCCTGCTGCGCCGCCGACCCGGCTCGGGCGGTACCGGCCTGCCCGGCCTCACGGCCCGTGCGGCGGCCCACGGCGGCACCCTGACCTCGGGCCCGGTCACCCCGGCGGGGTGGCAGGTGGTGTGCGTGCTGCCGGGGCGGTAGCGGTGAGCGGCCCGGTGGCGTCGGCCGAGCGGGCTCGGCCGGCGCCACGTCCGTGCGGGTCGGCGGCCGTCCCCATGGTCGGCAGCACCGTCCACGGGGCACACCCGCGCCCCCGTCGGGCGTCTCAGCGCTCGCGGCCGCCGCCCCGGGCGCCGCGCGGGCGGGTGAGGGTGAAGCGGTCGACCGGGACGAGGTCGCCGTAGGGGCCGCTGACGGAGTAGTACGTCACGTCGATGGTGGTGTCGCCGCCGCGTTCGCCCGGGTTGACGTCGAAGGAGGCGAAGCCGTACGGGTTGTCGGCGTCACGGAAGGCGGACCAGGGGGCGTCCTCGATCACGTAGACCGGGGGACGCTTGCCGGTGGCCTTGTCGGCGGGGCCGACGCCGGTGATGACGCGGGCCTTGGCGGGGGTGAAGAAGAGCTTGTTGGAGGGGACGGAGGTGCCGCCGCCGCCGATGACCATGTGGACGGTGCCCTGGGTGGTGTCGACGGTCTCGGTGTCGGTGGCGGCCGGGATCGGGGTGCGGGTGTCGGTCGGCTGCTGGCCGCGGATCGGGTGGGAGCGCTCGTAGTGGTGCTCGTGGCCGCAGACCACCAGGTCGACGCCGTACTTGTCGAACAGCGGTACCCAGGCTTCGCGGACGCCGAGGTCGGCGCCGTTGAACTTGTCGGCGGTGGAGATGACCACCTGGTGCATGCAGACCACGATCCAGTCGATCCCCGGGTCCGCGTTGGCGGCGATCAACTCCCGCTCCAGCCAGCGCTGCTGGGCGCCACCGGAGTAGCCGTGCACATAGGAGTTGCCGCCGTCCTGGTAGGCGACGTCGTCGTTGTTGAGGCTGATGACGCGGACCGAGCCGGCCGTGAACGCGTACCAGAGGCCGTGCAGTTCGTCGTCCGAGCCGGCGTCCGGCAGGTCGAAGTAGGCCTGGTAGGCGCCGTAGCCGATCGGGCCGTTGCCGCGCTCGTTCTCGTGGTTGCCGGCGGCGGGCATCCAGGGGCGGTGGCGGGCCGAGCGGGTGTTGTTCTCGAACCAGTCGGACCAGGTGCGGACCCGGTCGGTGGCGAGGTTGGCGTAGCAGAGGTCGCCGTTGACCAGGTGGAACAGCGGGGCGACCCGTTCGACCCCGGCGGTGGTGTCGCCCGCGGCCGGGCTGCCGAGGTTGTCGTTGGCGTAGCCGTTGGCGGTCTGCTTGCCGAGGGTGGGGGTGCCCTGGTCGCCGAAGCTGGTGAAGGTGAAGACGGCCCGACCGCGCGGGGCGGTGCGGACGGTGCCGAGCTCGGGGGTGGCGCCGTCGTGGACGGCGGCGTAGACGTAGTCCGTGTCCGGGTGCAGGCCGGTGAGCCGGGCGTGGTGCACCTGGACCTCGGTGCCGGAGGCGGCGTCCCGGTAGGTGCGGGTCTCGGCCTGCTCGCTGCGGCCGAAGCCACCGTGCGAAGTCCCGTACATCACCCGGGGGTTGGAGACGGACGTGGTGGTGTGCCAGGAGACCGTGACCTCGCGCGAGGCGTCCGAGCCGAACTGCAGGTGCAGTCCGGCCACCCGCGGGGCGCCGGAGCGGTCCGGCCGCTCCCACAGCAGCGGGGAGGCGACGGCCGGGGTGGGCGCGATGCCGGAGAGGGAGACGGCGCCGCCGAGGCCGAGACCGGTCGCCCCGGCCAGGAGCCCGCGCCTGCTGACGGGGAGGCGTCCACTGGATGCGTTCATGGCGGCCAGCCTCACCGGACGGAGGTGAACCGCGCCGGACCGGCAGCGTGAACTTTCCCGCCGGGCGGGCGATGCGGGAGACTGCCCGCTGTGACGAGTACGAACGGTGAGTGTCCGCGGGTGATCCGCACCCTGATCGCGGACGACCAGGAGGCCGTGCGGCGGAGCGTGCGGCGGATCCTCGACGCGCAGCCGGACATCGAGGTGGTCGGCGAGGCCGCCGACGGGCAGGCCGCGCTGGAGCTGGCGGCCGAACTGCGGCCGGACGTCGCGCTGGTGGACATCCGGATGCCGAGGCTGGACGGGCTGGAGGTGACCCGGCGGCTGTCCGGCTCGGTGCGGGTGGTGGTGCTGACCACCTTCGACCTGGACGAGTACGTCTACCCGGCGCTGCGGCACGGCGCGTCCGGGTTCCTGCTGAAGCGTTCCGGCCCGTCCCTGCTGGCCGAGGCGGTCCGGGCGGCGGCGGACGGGGAGAGTCTGATCAGCCCGTCGGTCACGGTGCGGCTGCTGAAGCACGTGACGGCGCCGCGCCGGCCCGCGCAGCCGGCCCCGGTGGTGCCGCTGACCGAGCGCGAGGTGGAGATCGCCGGTCACGTCGCGGCGGGCCGCACCAACGCCGACATCGCCGCCGAACTGTTCATCTCCCGGGGCACAGTGAAGACCCACGTGGCCAGCATCCAGCGCAAGCTGGGCGCGCCGAACCGGGTCGGGATCGCCGTGTACGCCTGGGAGGCGGGCTACCCGGTGCCGCAGTGACCGGGGCGGAACGGGAGCGCGCCCACGGGGCCGAGGGGATGCTCCGTGGACGCGCGGAACCTACGAGGTGGGGGTGGCCTCCGGACTTGACGTCCTCCGGCCGGTAGTTCGATCGTCGACCGAGGTAGTGCTCAGCGGCAGACCCTGATCCGTCTCGATCTGTCGCCACTGCCTCCTGCGGTCGAACTTCCTTCAGCTACCTCGCAGGTCCATTTCCCATCATGCGCCTCCTACGGCGCGCGCACCAGGGGTGAACGGGCCGAATTCGGGCAAATTTCGCAATCCGCCGGGCCTTCGCCGGGCACTCCGGGCCGTCGACCCACTACCAGTCGACCCACTACCAGCCGTCCACGAAGCTGAGCGTCCGGTGGTACGGCCCCTCCGGCCCGGTGCTGCGGTAGTCCTCGACGCTGCTGCCGGTCCGCACCGTGCGGTCCCCGTCGTGGCGCTGGGCGGTGGGTCGCAGGGTGTGGTCCACGGTGGAGCGCTCGGTGACGTGGTCGCCGGTCGCCGTGGTGGCCTCGCGGTGGTAGCCGAGGTCCATCGCGGTGCGCTGGTCGGTGTTCCCGGCCGCGTCGTGGGTGACCTTGTACGTGACGTCCAGCGGCTCGCCCTCGTGCACCGTGGCGGTGCGGTGCGGTCCGCCGCCCCAGGTGGCGGTGGTGCGGGTGAGGTCGGTGCCGTTGTGCAGCGTCACGTCGTTGCCGCCGTCGCGCAGTTGCTGGGCGGAGCTGAAGGCGAGGTCGTCGCGGACCTCGGTGGTGATCCGGCCGTGCGAGGTCTGCACCCAGCCCCGGGCGAGGTCGTGCCGGGCGGCGGTGACGGTCCAGTCGCCGCTGCCGCCGCCGTGGTCGGTGAGCTCGGTGCCCACGGTGGCCTCGGGGGCGACCCGGTAGTCGGTGAGCTGCCCGGAGGTGCGGGCGGTGCCGTGGTCGACCTCGGCGAACAGGTTGACCTGGCCGGTCCAGACGTCGTTGCTCTGCGCCTCGCTCGCGTTGACCGTGATGCCGACGGTGTGCGGGCGCCCGTCCAGCAGCAGGCCGACGTACGGGGTGAGGTCGAGCCGGTAGGCGGGCAGGTCGAAGGCGAAGACGCCGGGGATCGGCCGCCACAGCAACGGGTCCCAGCCGCCGGTGTAGATCACCGGGTACGGCCAGACCGCGCCGGCCACCCGGCCGTCCACGGTGAGCCGCAGCTCGCGGAACGGGCCCTTGCCGCAGGCGCCGATCGACGGGTTGGCGGCGACGAAGGCGTCCGGCGCGGAGGCGTAGGCGAACTCCTCGCAGGCGCCGCCGCCCCGGGCGTAGACCTCGGCGGTCAGGCGCTCCAGGTTCTGCGGGAAGGTGAGCTCGCGCCCGGCGGTCGGGGCGGCCTGGGTGAGCGCGAACGGGCCGGTGGTGAGGAGCTGGTCGGCGCCGCGGGCGGCGGGCCAGCGGTCGTTCGCGGTGTAGAAGGTCAGGCTCGCCGAGATCTTGTAGACGCCGGTGTAGGTGGCGTCGGTGACGTTGGCGAGGTCGAAGGAGAACGGCTGCGGTCCGGCCGTGAACAGCGGGGCGTAGCGGGTGAGATCGCGCTCGACGTTCCACCGGATGCCGTCCTTGGACGGCTCCGGGGTCGAGGAGAGCAGGACCTGCACGCCGCCGATGCGAACGCTGAAGATCCGGTCGAACTGCCGCCCGGCGACCTGCCCGTGGAGGTCCATGACCACCGCCGACCAGGGCCCGGCGCAGTCGGCGGGCGGTGTGAGGGTGGCGGTGTACGGGGTGTCGGGCGGATTGCCGTACCCGTTGCGGAACTCGCGCTCGTGCATCACCTCGACGGTGCAGGAGCGGGTGTCGGGGCGGGTGAGCGGCTTGGTGGCGGTGACCGGGTCGTGGTAGCCGGTGCCGAAGTCGGCGTGGGCGGGCCCGGCGGCGGTGAGGGTGCCGGCGAGGGTCAGGAGGGCGGCGCCGACTAAGCGGGCGGTGCGGCGCAGCAGAGGACTTCGGGACTCGGTTCGGCGGAGCAGGGAGTGCAGGGTCACGGTGGATCCCCGGGGTCGGGCGGCCCGTCGGCGTGCGACGGGGCGGGTGGATGGTCCGGGCATCCTTCCGGCGGTGGCATGTGAGCGTCAAGGGTCGGTGCCGGGGCTCCTGCGGCTCCTACGGTTCCTCCAGCTCGGCCGCCTCCTGGCGGATCACGTCGCGCAGCACCGCCAGCGTCGGGCGGCGGTCGTCCGTCCGCCACTGCATCTCCAGTGGCAGGGTGGCCCCGCCCTCCAGTCGTACGGTGGCGACGTCCTCGGTGAGGTGGCCGGTCATCGAGGCGGGCACCAGCGAGAAGGCGCGGTTGCGGGCGAGCAGGTAGAGCCGGGAGCCGACGATCCGTGGCGGGCTGACCAGCACCGGCGGGTCGATGCCGTGCTCCGCGCACAGGCCGAGCACGTGGTCGTAGTAGCGGGGGTGCTGCTCGCGGGGCCACAACAGCAGTGGGAGGTCGCGCAGTTCGGTCAGGCGCAGGCCGGTCCGTCCGGCCAACGGGTGGTCCCGGCCGAGGGCGACCCGCGCCGGCTCGTCGGCGATCCGCTCCAGGCGGTAGCCGGGCACCTCCGTCAGGAAGCGGCCGAGGCCGATGTCGGCGAGCTCGGTGGCCAGGGTGGTGGACACCTGCCCGGTGTCCACGGCGAGTTCGGCGGTGGTGAGCGAGGGCAGCTCCTGCTCGGCCCGGCTGACCACGGCGGGCAGCAGCCGGTTCACCACGCTCGGGGAGGCGACGATCCGGGCCGTGCCGAGCCGGGACTCCTCGTGCAGCCGGACCCTGGTCAGCAGCGCCCCGGCCTGCTTGAGCAGACGGGCGCTCTCGGTGGCCATCACCTCGCCCGCCTCGGTCAGGGCGACGGAGCGGCGGCTGCGGTCGAACAGCTCGACGCCGACGGTCCGCTCCAGCCGGGCGACCTCCTGGCTGACCGTCGGCTGCGAGATGTGCAGCCGCTCGGCGGCCCGGCCGAAGTGCAGCGTCTCGGCGACGGTCAGGAAGACCTCCAGCTGACGCAAGGTGAGACCCATGCCGTTCAGTCTAGTGCGAACTGATAGGTGATTACCTATCAGAAGCCTCAGGACTCATTCTGGATTCCGATGCGAAGCGTCCATACGCTGATCGCCACGTTGCCCCACCGCAGTGGCATCTCACAGGAAGATCGCATCATGACCGGACTGCCCACCAGCACCCCCGCCATCAAGGTCTCCGAGGAGGTCGCGCAGGCCGTCGCCGACGGCCGTCCCGTGGTCGCCCTGGAGTCGACGATCTTCACCCACGGCCTGCCCCGGCCGCGCAACCTGGCCGTCGCGCTGGAGGCCGAGCGGCAGCTGCGGGAGGCGGGCGTCGTCCCGGCGACCATCGGGGTGCACGCGGGTGTGCCCACCGTCGGCCTGAGCACCGAGCAGATCACCGAACTGGCCGCCGCCGACGGCCTGGACAAGGTCAGCCTGCGCGACCTTCCGGTGGTCGTCGCGCTCGGCCGGCACGGCGGCACCACCGTCGCCGCCACCGCCTTCCTGGCCCACCGCGCGGGCGTCCGGGTCTTCTCCACCGGCGGCCTCGGCGGCGTCCACTTCGGCGCCTCCGAGAGCTTCGACGAGTCGGCCGACATGACCACCCTGGCCGCCACCCCGGTCACCGTGGTCAGCGCCGGCGTGAAGTCCATCCTCGACATCCGGGCCACCCTGGAGCGCTTCGAGACCTTCAACATCCCGGTCATCGGCTACCGCACCACCAAGTACCCCGGCTTCTACGTCACAGACTCCGGCCACGAGATCAACTTCAGCGTCCAGTCGCCCGAGGAGGCAGCCAAGGTGATCGACGCCCGCGACCGGCTCGGCCTGCCGCAGGCCGTCCTGATCGCCAATCCGGTCGACCCGGCCAAGCAGCTGCCGCCGGAGGAGCTGGACGGCATCCTGGCCCGCGCCTGGGCCGAGGCCGAGCGCCGGGGCGTCACCGGCAACGCCTCCACCCCGTTCCTGCTCGACTACATCCAGCGCGACACCGGCGGCCGCAGCCTGGAGGTCAACGTGGAGGTCTACCGCGGCAACGTCCGCCTCGGCGGCGAGATCGCCACCGCCCTGGCCGCCGCCGCGTCGACCGGGGCCTGACCCGTGCTGGGGGTGCTCGGCGACCTCGTCGAGGACATCGTGGTCTGGGTCGACGGCCCGCTGCGCCACGGCACCGACTCCAGCGCCCAGGTCTTCCGGCGTCGCGGCGGCAGCGCGGCCAACGTCGCCTGCTTCGCCGCCGGACAGTACCCGGCCCGCTTCCTCGGCTGTGTCGGCGCGGACCCGGTCGGGGACGGCATCGTCGCCGAACTCGGCGGCCACGGCGTGGACGTGCGGGTGCAGCGGCGCGGCCAGACCGGCAGCATCGTGGTGCTCATCGACCAGGACGGCGAGCGCACCATGCTGCCCGACCGCGGCGCCGCCACGTTGTTGGAGCGCGTCCCGCCGGAGTGGCTGGCCGGCCTGACCCACCTGCACGTGCCCGCCTACTCCTTCGACGGCGAGCCGGTCGGCGCCACGGCGGTGGACGCGCTCGGCCGGGTCCGGGAGGCGGGCGGCACCACCTCGGTGGACGCCTCCTCGACCGGCATGCTGGAGCAGTTCGGGCGGGAGCGGTTCCTCGGCCTGCTGGCCGAGTTGGCGCCGACCTTCGTGTTCGCCAACCGGTCCGAGTCGGCGCTCCTCGGCCTGCTGGTGGACGGCCTGCCGGGGCCCGGGCGCGCCCGGCTGGCAGCCACCACGGTGGTCACCAAATCCGGTGCCGAGGCGACCACCGTCGACGTTTCCGGGGAGGGGCTGTTCACCGTGCCGGTCCCGCCGGTCGCGCGGGTGCGCGACCTCACCGGGGCCGGGGACGCCTTCGCGGCGGGCTTCCTGGCGGGCTTCCTGGACACCGGGGACCTGCACCTGGCGGCCGGGCTCGGGCACCGCAGCGCGGCCCGGGTGCTGGCCTCGCCGGGGGCCAGCGCGGGGTAGGCGGTTCGCCGGCGGATGGGGCTGCGGGGTGGGCCGGCGGGTGGGGCCGTTGGGTGGGGCCGGAGGGGCCGTTGGGTGGTGGGCCGCCTAGCCGCGCAGTGCGTCCTTGCGGAGGAAGTGCTTCAGCTTCTGCCACGTCCAGGCGTTGATCACGTCCTCGGCGGTGAGCCAACCGCGCTGCGCCGTACCGATGCCGAAGCGAGGGTAGGCGAGGTGGCCGGTGGCGTGCGCGTCGCTGTCGATCGCGAAGCGCACGCCGTGCCGCCTGGCCCGCAGGATGTCCTCGTCGCGAAGGTCCAGCCGTTGCGGGGAGCTGTTGATCTCGATCGCGGTGCCGGTACGCGCGGCCGCCGCGAACACCGCGTCGAGGTCGACGTCGATCGGCCCGCGCCGGCCGATCCGGCGGGTGGTGAGGTGGCCGATGATGTGCACGTGGGGGTTCTCGCAGGCGCGGATCAGCCGACGGGTCTGGGCGGCGCGGTCGAGGGCGAAGTGCGAGTGCACGGAGGCCACGCAGACGTCGAAGCCGGCCAGGAACTCGGCCGGCCAGTCCACCCCGCCGTCCGGGCCGATGTTCAGCTCGGTGCCGTGCAGCAGGCGCAACTTCTTGTGCCGGTCGGCGAGTCGGCGCAGCTGCTCGCGCTGGGCGAGCATCTTCTCGTCGGTCATCCGCTGCATCACCAGGTCCGGCGCGTGGTCGGTGACGGCGTAGTAGGAGTAGCCGCGCGCGGCCGCCGTGTCGATCATCTCGGTGAGGGTGGCCAGGCCGTCGGTGAGGTCGGTGTGGGTGTGCAGGTCGCCGCGCAGGTCCGACTCCTGGATGAGGTCCGGGAGTTCACCGTTCAGCGCGGCCTCGATCTCGCCCCGGTCCTCGCGCAGCGTGGGTGGGATCCAGGGCAGGCCGAGCGCGGCGTACACCTCGTCCTCGGTCTCCGAGACGACCTTGGCCCCCTCCGCCCTGGTGCCTTTCCCGGCTCCGCCGTCCTTCCCCGTTCCGCCGTCCTTCCCGGCTCCGCCGTCGACTTCGAACAGCCCGTACTCGGAGAGCTTCAGCCCCGTCCGCACCGCCATCGTGCGCAGCTTGATGTTGTGCGCCTTCGACCCGGTGAAGTAGACGAGCGCCGCGCCCCAGTCCTCCTCCGGGACGACCCGCAGGTCCACCTGGATGCCCTGGGTGGTGCGGACCGAGGTCTTGGTCGGCCCGCTCCCGATCACCTCGGCCACGTACGGGAGTTCGGTGAGCGCGGCCATCAGCGGGGCGGAGTCGGCGGCGGTCGCCAGCACGTCGATGTCGCCCACCGTCTCGCGCATCCGGCGCAGCGAACCCGCGTACGCGCAGCGGGTGCAGCCGGGGACGGCCGAGAGCGCCTCGACCAGCTGCTCGGCCAGCTCGGTGGCGGTGTCGAGCAGGGTGCGGCCGCCGGACTGCCGCATCAGCTCGATGCCGTGCAGGATCTTCTCGCCGCTGCGCTCGCCGAAACCGGCCAGGTCGGACAGCTTGTCGGCGCGGATCGCCTCGGCGAGTTCCTCGACGGAGGCGATGCCGAGGTCGCGGTAGAGGGAGAGGGCGCGTTTGGGGCCGACGCTGGGGACGGCCATCATCTCCCGTACGCCGGACGGGATCTCGGCGCGCAGGGTCTCCAGCGCGGCCATCTTTCCGGTGGCGAGGTATTCGGCGACCTTCTCGGCCGTGGACTTGCCGACGCCGGGGATCTGCTGGAGCCCCTTGACGTCCAACCCGGCCAGGTCCTCGGGGTGGCCGCCGACCGCGCGGGCGGCCTTCTCGTAGGCGCGGGCCCGGAAGGCGTCCCCGCCGGTGATGTTGATCAGGTCGGCGTACTCCTGGAGCAGCTCCCTGACCTGGTCGTTGAGCCGGGGCATGGGGCAAGTCTAGGTTCGGCGGCCCCGGCTCGCCGGGTGGTCGGCCGATGCCCACCGGGTGGCGGGCCCGGCGTTCGCCGAGCGGCTAGTAAGCGGCTAGTCATACGCGACCGCCAGCAGCAGGACCACGGTGAGGCCGCCGCCGGGGGTGGGCTCGACCGCGAGCCGGCCGCCCGCCGCCAGCACCAGGCTGTGCAGCGCCGGGCCGACCGGTCCGGTGGCGCGCACGCCCGGCGGCATCCATTCGCGGGCCTCGGGCGGCTCGTACGACCCGCGGTCGGAGATCCGTATCTCCACCCGCTCCCGCCTGCGCGCAGTGGCACCCCGCCCGGTCGCGGCCCGGGGCGCCGCCGGGCGGGTGCGGGTGACCTCCGCGCGGACCAGCACCCGGCCGCCCAGCGGGCTGCGCCGGATCGCGTGGTCGACCAGCCCGGCTATCGCGGCCTCCATCCGCCGGGCGTCCCCGGCCACCACCGGCAGCCCGGGCGCCACCCGGACCGTGACCGCCGCGGCCCGGCCGCCGCCGCGCACCACCCGGTGCACCACTTCGGCGACCTGGACGTGCCGTGCCTGCGGCTCGCACCCGGCCTGCCGGCCGGTCCACCGCAGCCGGTCCAGCTCGGTGCGGGACAGCGTCCGGGGCGAGGCCATCGCGACCGGTGGGACCGGGCCGAGGCCTTCCAGCGCGTCCTTGCCGCCCTTGCCGCCCTTGCGATCACTGCGGCCCGTGCCGCCGAGCGCGCCGAGCGCCCGGGCCCCCGAAGCCACGTAGCCCCAGAGCTTCCCGCGTGCCATTGCCCTGCCCCTCGTGCCTGACCGGTGGCCGTCAACGGTTGCGCGGCCGACCGGGGCGGGCCGCTTCCCGGGCCCTGCTGCCAGGGTGCGCCTCCGCCGTCCGGGTGACAATCCGGCTCCGGGGCTCGAAGCGGGCCCCGGCCCCCGCCGAGCGGCAGGCCGGACACCCGCCGACCGGCGGGCCATCCACTCCACTCCACCACGAAGAACCCTTCGCAAAAAATCCTTTGCAAACATCTCTTTGCGGTCCTACGCTGCTGGCCATGACCGAAGAACGCGGCTGGAAGCACAGCGAGGACCCGCACATCGCCATCACTGCCAAGGGCATGCGGGCGATGGCGCACCCCGTGCGCATGCAGCTGGTCGGGCTGCTGCGCAAGCACGGCCCGTCCACGGCGACGAGGCTCGCCGCGCAGCTCGGGCTCAACTCCGGGGCTACCAGCTACCACCTGCGCCAGCTCGCCGCTGCGGGCTTCGTCGAGGAGGACCGGGAGCGGGGCAACGCCCGTGAGCGCTGGTGGCGTGCGGCCCACCCGCTGACCGTCTGGACGGGGGACGACATGGCGGACGAGGAGCCCGACACGGCCGTCGGCTTCCTGCGGTCCGTCCTGGCCGCCCACACCCTGACCGGCCAGCGCACGTTGGACGCCTTCGAGACCATGCCGCGCGAGTGGCGCCGGGTGACGGACCTCAGCGACCTGATCCTGCAGCTCACGCCCGCCGAGGCCGAGCAGCTGACCGGCGAGTTGTCCGACGTGATCGGGCGCTACCGCAGGATCGACGACGGTGAGCCGGTCCCGGAGGGCGCCGAGCAGGTCTCTGTGATCGTCCACGTCCTGCCGGACCCGAGCACCACCACGACCGAGGGGGAACCCGTATGACCACCATCGCCGTTGACCCCGTGCGCAGCTTCCGGCCGCTGGCCGGGGTGCTCGCCGCCACGGCGATCTCCCTGACCGGGACGCGCGTCTCGGCCATCGCTCTGCCGTGGTTCGTTCTGGCGACCACGGGCAGCGCCACCATGACCGGCCTGGTCGCCTTCGCCGAGATGACGCCGTACGTGCTGGTCAAGGCGCTGACCGGTCCGTTGGTCGACCGGCTCGGGCCGCGCGCGGTGTCCTGGACGACGGACGCGGTGAGCGCCGTCGCGGCTGGCCTGGTCCCGCTGCTGCACGCGCGCGGACTGCTGCCGTTCTGGCTGCTGCTCGCGATGGTCGCGGTGATCGGTGCGATGCGCGGCCCGGGTGACTTGGCCAAGTCGGTCATGGTCCCGGAGGCGGCCGACCATGCCAGGGTGCCGATGGAGCGCGCCACCGGGCTCTCCGGCGTTACCGAACGGCTGGCCTCCACCGTCGGCCCGGCGGTCGGCGGAGGGCTGGTCGCGCTGCTGGGGCCGCTGGCCGGGCTGGCGGTCAATGCGGGCACCTTCGCGCTCGGCTCGCTGATCATCGCCCTGGCGCTGCCGCGCGGCATGGGGCGTCCGGCGGTGCCCGGTGTGGCCGCGTCGTCGTCCGGGCCGACGGGGGCGGGGGAGCACGGCGGCTATTGGCGGATGTTCCGTGAGGGCTTCGCCTTCCTGCGGTCCGAGCCGCTGCTGCTCGCCGTGATCGTGATGGTCGGCATCACCAACCTGCTCGACGCCGGCTTCACGACCGTCCTCGTCCCGGTCTGGGCGCGGGAGTCCGGCAACGGCCCGGCCGCCATCGGTCTGACCGCCGGTGTCATGGGCGCCACGGCAGTCGTCGGCAGCCTGATCGCGGCGGCCGTCGCCTCGCGCCTGCCTCGGCGGACGGTCTTCTTCGTCGGCTTCCTACTGTGCGGCGCGCCTCGCATCCTGGTGCTCGCCCTCGGCGTGCCGATGTGGGTGGTGGTCACGGTGTTCGCGGTCGGGGGCTTCGGCTCCGGCTTCCTCAACCCGATCCTCGGCGCCGTTCTCTTCGAACGGGTGCCCCGCCACCTCCTCGGCCGCGTCCACGCCCTCGGCGACTCCCTCGCCTGGGCGGGCATCCCTCTGGGAGGCCTCCTCGCCGGCGGCGCGGTCGCCCTGGTCGGCCTGATACCCAGCCTGCTCACGGCCGGGGTCCTGTATTTCGCCACCACGACGCTGACCGGGCTGCGGCCGGAGTGGCGGGAGATGGACCGTCTGCGGGGGCACGGGAGCACTGCGGTCGTCGAGCAGGAGGTGGAGTCGGCACGCGCGTAGTGCATCGACCATCCGGGGCGGGCGGCCCGCCCAGCGGAGGAGCAGGAGGCTGACCAGGGCTGCGAGGGCGCACCAGGTGGAGACGACGGCGAGACACCGGAGCAGGGCGCAGAGCACGGCGCCCGCGCGGGTGAGCAGACCGAGGCGGCGGAGCAGGTGGTCGCCGCCGGCCAGGAGGGAGCCGACGGTGGTGAGGAGGCAGCCGGTGAGCAGGAGAGCCGGGTGCGGGATGCCGATCGCGTAGCCGAGGGTGCGGCCGTGCGGGCCGTCACCAGTTGGCCGGCGACGCCCGCGGCCAGCCCGCCGGCCACGGCGTCCGCCTGCGCGGTCCAATGCATCGGCCGCCCGCCTACTCGCCCTTCGAGTCCCTGCCCTTCGAGTGCCCGTCCGGTTGGTCGTGCTCCCCGGGTTGGTCCTTGTCCCCGGGTTGGTCCTTGTCCCCGGGTTGGTCCTGGTCGCCGGGCTTGTCCCAGGGCGCGTCCTCCGGTGGTGCTCCGATGCTCTCCAGGGTCTCCCGGACGGTGCCGGGCATCGCCGGGTGCCTCCCGATCACGATCACCCCGGTCACGATGGCCAGCAGCCCGATCGCCTCCCATGCCAGCGCGCCCGGGGTCACCCGCAGCCGGTCGCCGAGGAAACCGACCGCGCAGGCGATCCCGGCCAGCGGCTGGGCGGCGGTCAGCGCGGGCAGGGACATCCGCAGCGGGGCGGCCTCGAAGGCGCTCTGCACCAGCAGCAGCCCGACCACGCCCGCCACCACTACCGCGTACGGCTGCCAGGTGCGCAGTACCGCCGTCAGCCCGTCGTGGTCCAGGTGCTGGGTGGTGGTGCGGGTGAGCGCGTCCTGCAGGCCGTAGAGCAGCCCGGCGGCGAGCGCCAGCAGGGTGGCCTCCTCGAACAGCGGCAGCCGCCGGGCGAGCGAGACCAGCAGCAGGGTCAGCCCGACCACCGTGCCGATCACCAGCCAGTGCCGCAGCTCCCCGGCGGGTGGTCCGCCCCCGGTGGGCCGCCCGGCCACGATGAACGCCGTCACCCCGAGGCCGAGCAGCAGCACCCCGGCCCAGCCGGAACGGCCCAGCGTCTGACGGGTCAGCACCCGGGAGAGTGCCATGGCGAAGAGCAGGTTGGTCGCCAGCAGCGGCTCGACCAGTGACACCTGGCCCTGGTTGAGCGCGAGCGCGGAGAGCAGCAGCCCGCTGACCATGAACCCGGTCCCGAGCAGCCACTCCGGCATCCGCATCAGGTCCAGCAGCAGCCGCCAGTGCAGCATGTCGGAACGAGGGGCCCGCTGCGCCGCGTGCTGCTGGAGGACGAAGCCGAGCCCCAGACAGCAGGCTGCGCTGAGGGCGAGGAGGAAGACCGCCACGGAGGGACCACCAGGTTGTCGCTGCCCCGCGCCGCGCCGGCGGGTCCGGGGTGGGGTCGGCGGTCGCGGCGCGCTTCCGTCAGCCTACCGCCGGGGCGGCGGCCAGGCCGATTGGACGCGGGACGGCTCGCTGATCGGACGCGGGACGGCCCGCCGATCGGACGCGGGACAGCCTGCCGATCGGACGCGGGAACACCCGTCGATCAGGTGTCCGGAGGCAGCGCGGTTCGGGTGCCGGGGGCACGCCGGCCGTGTGCCACCCGGCCGCGCTTGCCGCTTCGGGTGGGGCAGGCGCACGCTGGTGTGAGCGGCCGCCACGGGCCCACCGCCCGTGCCGGTCCGAACAGGCGCGACGGGGGCCGGCGCCAGGAGGTGTGGCATGCACAACCAGTGGGACGTGGAGCTGAGCTTCGAAGAGGACGGCGTGCACACGACGTGCGACGCCAGGCTGGTGGGCGCGAGGGCGCCGGGCCTGAACGCGCACGGCGAGGCCGAGAAGAGCGCGGACGACCGTCCGCTCGCCAGGATCGGCGAGGAGGTCGCGGCCTCCCGCGCCCTGGAGGAACTGTCCCGCAAGCTGCGGGCCCAGGCCACCGGGGAGATCGAGGACGAGGGGCACCGCCCGGGCTACCTGATCTACTGACCTCGGCGGCTCTTCCGAACCCCGGGCCTTTCGAGGCGGAAGGAGCGGCCGCGCCGGGGCGGTCGCCCGCACCCTCCGTGCGCTCCGGCTCAGCTCCAGGGGTTGGCCGGCTGGTCGTTGACGGCCGTCCAGAAGCGGGTGTCGGGCGGCAGAGTGCCGGTGGCCCAGAGCGACCACCCCTCACCGTCGTGGAACTCGGCCATCCGCCAGTCGCCGCCGAAGGAGTCCGCGCACAGCTCGTCGGCGGCCTCGCGACTCGTCAGCTCGGAGCCCGCCGTCGGCGGGGTCGCCGCCACCTCGCCGCCCGCCCAGCTGTGGAAGCCGGTGGTCGGGATCCCGTCCGGGGCCGGTCGGCCGTCCACCCGGATGCAGAGCACCGGCAGTTTGGTCCCGGGGTCGGTGTCGCCGAGGTAGGGGCTGCTGAGGCTGTCGGTCCCGACGTGCACCGAGTTGCCGAGCTGCTCCAGGGCCGTCCAGGTCAGCCCCAGGTGTTCGCCCGGCGAGGCGGCGACGGCCGGGACCGACGCGACGGCGGACGCGCTGCTCGGAGGGACGGCCAGGGCGGCGAGCGCGAGCACCGCAGCGGGGGCGAGGCGTCGGACGAACACGGGCATGGCTGCTCCAGGGAAGTGGGAGGCGAGTGGGGCGGCTGCGGGGCCGTAGTCCGCCAGTGCCAAGTTCCGTGTGGACCAATAGACTTGATGGTTGCGTCGGTTTCCGGCCGCCGCCCGCTCGCTTGGTCCGTGGACTACTTGGTCCGTGGACTACCGGACCGCGCCGCGTCGCGCCCCAGCCGCGAGGTGCCTCCAGGCCTCGGCCGCCACCGCGCCGGCCGGCGAGCAGGTGGGTGGCCGCCATCGGCAGCCTCGCCGCCGTCTCCACCCCCCCAGCGGCCACACCAACTTCATTGCCGGCGCCATCACTGAGTAGCCCCCACCGGTGATCCACCGCGCGCCGTGGTCCCGGCCATCGGCCACGCTAGGGGCGGGGTGAACGCACCCGGCTCCGCGACACCTGGCCGGCGGCCGTGCCCGCCCCTCGTGGCCTGACGGGCGATCGGTCTGGGCTCCTGTTTCCTTGATCGGCCGATCGGTGGGGCTGGGTAGTCTGCTGCGATGACGGACAGCGAACTGATCGTGGACCTGCGCGGTCGACCGATCGAGACACTCGACGACTTCTGGGACGCGGTGAGCGAGCCGTGCGGGCTGCCGACGTGGTTCGGCCGGAACCTGGACGCCTGGTCGGACACGATCGAGACCCGGGGCATCTCCGAAGTGATCGACAGCCACGACATCCTGACCGTGCACGTCGTCCAGCGGGGACTCTTCGCGGGGAACCGGCAGGAGGCCCAGGTCCTGGCCGAGATCTTCGACGGGGAGCAGAACCGGCTCGTCGTCCACCCGTTGGCCTGACGGAGCCGCGCGGCGTTTCGGGCCTGGTGGCGACGGGCTTGCCGCCCTGATGTCGGAGCGGGCGGCGCCCCCGTTCCTCGTGGTCGACCCAACGAGCCACTGGACGAACGGGCACGGGCGCGAGGCAGTTGATCGGCCGAGGGCCGAAGGTCCCCCTGCGCGGGAAGTCGGACCCGCCGACTTCCCGCGCAGGCTTCGAGACGGGGCGCGGCGATCCGTGGGCCGATCGCGGTCATTCGCGGGCCCGACGAGGCTCAGTGGTCGGACCCTGTCGCTTCATCGGGCCGAATCCGGTGCAAGCCGGGGAGCCCGCGCTCCGGCGTGGTTCTGCGGCGTGGTTCTGCGGCGGGGGTCCGTGGGCTGAGGCCGGCGAGGGCGGGAGTGCGGGGTGTGGGGCGTAGCGGCGTCCGGGGTCGGGCGTGGTTGCGGGGGTGACGCGTGTGGGCCGCGCGGGCTGACGTCGGACGTGCTGCCGGGGCGTCGACTCGGGGCGTCTGCTCAGCTCGTCGTCATGCTGCGCAGGGCCGGGTCAAGGGCGGGTGGGGGTGAGGAAGTCCAGGACTCGGCGGTTGACCTCGGGGGCGGCGGTGGTGGGGAGGGTGTGGTGGGAGGTGTTCGGGATGGTGGCGATGGTGGCGTGTGGGACGGCTCGGCGGGTGGCTTCGGCGGTGTGGTGGGGGTCGTGGGGGCGGGAGTTGGCGGCGTAGAGGGTGAGGAGGGGGGTGGTGAGGGTGCGGAGACGGGCGGGGGTGGGGCGGGGGCCGGTGATGACCGGGGAGGCGGGGAAGTCGGCGTAGCCGACGGAGTAGAGCTCGCGCCAGGCGGGGTCGAGGCCGCGGCCGCCGGATTCCCAGTCGAGGTAGGAGCGGGCGCGGGCCGGGGTGCGGCGGGGGAGGAAGAGGGGGAGGACGCGGAGGAGGTAGCCGGGGCGGAAGCCGGTGAAGCACTGGGTGGGGTCGAGGAGGGCGAGGCGGTCGACGCGGGTGGGGGAGTGCAGGGCGTATTCGAGGGCGATCCAGGCGCCGTAGGAGTGGGCGCAGAAGTCGGCTTCGGGGACGCCGAGTTGGTCGAGTACGGCGTCCAGCCAGCCGAGCAGGCCGGGGACGTCGCCGAGTGGCGCGCCGTCGTGGATGCTGCGGCCCGGGTCGCCGATGAGGTCGACGGCGAGGACGCGGTGGCCGGCCTCGGCCCAGGCGCCGGCGTTGGCGAACCACATGGTGGAGGTGGCGCCGCCGCCGTGGAGGAGGACGAGGGGGCGGCCGTCGGCGGGGCCGCAGGCGTTGATCCGGGTGGTGCCGTGCGGGGTGCGGACGGTGAGGGGATCGACCGGGACGGGCCAGCGGGCGAGCAGCGCGTCGTAGGCGGTGAGGAAGGGGGCGGTGGCGGAGCGGGCGGTGCGGGTGGACATGGCGGGCCTCCGCGGTGTGGTGTGATCGGCGACTGGATCACATACTGAATCGCTCGCTGGGCAAGTATCTCGCTCAGCGAGAGAATAGTGGCACACGAGTGCCCGAGGAAGGACGAGAGGGTGTCCGAGGTTGAGGAGCCGATCCGGCTGGTCCACCTGCTGCGCGGTCTGACGGTCGAACTCGACCTGTTCGGGGCGGAGTTCGCAGCCCGCAACGGTCTGCATCCGACCGATCTGCGGGCGCTGATCCACCTGCTGGACGCCGACCGGGCCGGGGAGGTGGTCACCCCGGGTCGGCTCGGGGAGGTGCTACGGCTGAACTCGGCGGGGACCACCGGCCTGGTGGACCGGCTGGTGCGGCTCGGGCTGATCCGTCGTGAGCGCGATCCGCAGGACCGGCGGAAGGTCCGGCTGGTGGTGGAGGAGCGGGCGATGGAGCTGGGGCAGGGCTTCTTCGGCGGGCTGATCGGCGATCTGGTCGCGGCGATGGGCCGGTTCGACCCGGCGGAGTTGGCGACGGCCCGGCGTTTCCTGGAGGCGATGACGGCCGTGGTGGCCGCCGCCCGGGAGGAGGGGTGACGGAGGAGCGCTACGCGGGCCCGAGGGTCCAGCTGATCACGGACAGGGTCGCCATCGACACCAGCGTCGACCAGAGCACCGTGTCCCGGGCGAGGTCACTGCTCTGCCCGTACTCGCGGGCGTAGGTGTAGACGTTCTGCGCCGTCGGCAGGGCGGAGAAAAGCACCACGGTGAGCAGTTGGTGCGGAGGAAGGTGGAGCAGCGGCCCGGCGACGGCGAGGGCGACGAGCGGCTGGACCAGGGTCTTGACCGCGACGGTCAGCCCGACCTCGGCGCGGCGTGAACGGCCGTCGGTGGGCGGGCGGTTGTGCAGGGACATGCCGAGGGCGATCAGGGCGGTCGGCACGCCGGCGCCGCCGAGCAGTTCGCCGGAACGGTTCAGCTCGGCGGGCAGGTGCAGCCCGGTCGCGGAGGCGACGGCGCCGAGCGCGGTGGCGAGCAGGATCGGGTTGCGCAGCGGGAGGGTGAGCAGGGCCCGGCGGCCGGCCGCGCCGCTGTCCAGGACGGCGAGGACGGCGGGGGTGACCAGCAGGATCTGGAACAGCACCACCGGCGCGACGAAGGAGGCGTCACCGAGGACCTGCACGGTCACGGGTATGCCGAGGTTGGCGGAGTTGACGTATCCGGAGGCCATCGCGCCGATGGCGAGCTCGCCGGGCTTGCGCCGGAAGAGCAGGTGCCCGGCGAGCAGTCCGAGGCCGGTCGCGACGGCGGTGCCGGCCGCGAAGGCGAGCATCGAGGGGTTGGCGAACCGGTCCAGCGGGGTGCGGGCGATCATCAGGAAGAGCGCGGCCGGCATCGCGACGTGGAAGACGAAACGGTTCAGCACCACCTCGGCCTGCGGCCCGAGCAGGCCGGTGCGGCCGACGAGGTAGCCGATCCCGGTGAGCACCCAGATCGGGGCGAAGCCGGACAGCAGCGGATGCAGGGATGGCATGGTTCCTCGGATCGCTCGGACGGGTCTGCCGGGTTCCGCGGGGGTCGCCCGCCGGAGGGCGTCGGCCCCCGGGGCGGCGACCCTGGGCGCCGTGGAGCCCTGGGGCAGTAAACCAGCAGGCGCCGACTCGAAGATCACGGGCCTACGATGAGCCGATGGAGCAGCAGTACCTGAGCCTGTCCGAGGTCGAGGCCATCGCGCGCCGCGCCCACCGGGGACAGGTGGACAAGAACGGGCACCCGTACAGCGAGCACATCGCGGCGGTCGCCGCCGGGACGGAAGCGCGCGGCGGGAGCGAGGCGCAGATCGCGGCGGGCTGGCTGCACGACACCGTCGAGGACGACCGGTTGAGCCGGGAGTGGCTGGCGGCGGCCGCGCTGCCGGAGGCGACCAAGGCGATCGTGGACGCGCTCACCCGCCGGCCGGACGAGCCGGTCGAGGAGTACACCGCGCGCATCCTGGCCACGCCCGGCGCGCTGCTGGTCAAGCGGGCCGATCTGGCGCACAACTCCGACCCGGCCCGGCTGGCCTCGCTGGACCGGGCGACCGCCGAGCGGCTGGCCGCCAAGTACGCGCGGATGCGGGAGTTGCTCGGGCTCGCCGGGGAGCTGTGAATCGAGGGGTCGTAAACCGCAGAGCTGTGAACCGCAGAGCTGTGAACTGCGGAGCTGTGAACCGCTGAGCCGTGTGAGCACCAGGGAAACCAGGACAGGGCCCGGGCCACGCGGATCGCGCGGGCCCGGGCCCTGTCGGGTCACCCCGGTGGTCCCTGTCCGACCCCCGGGGTGAGGGAGGAGTGGTCAGGAGGCGGGTGGAAGTCGGTACGCCGGTGGTGGGTCGGCTTAGTACCAGTGGTGGTTCTGCCAGAAGACCCAGGCGGCGTTCGGGCTGCCGTAGCGGGTGTTCATGTAGTTCAGCGCCCACTTGATCTGGGTGCGCGGGTTGGTCCGCCAGTCCGAACCCGCGGAGGCCATCTTGGAGCCCGGCAGCGCCTGGGCCAGGCCGTACGCGCCCGAGCTCGGGTTGGTCGCCTTCACGTTCCAGCTGGACTCGTGCGAGATGATCTGGCTGAACGAGGCCAGCTGGTTCGCCGGGACGATCTGGGCGGCGATGGCCTTCGGAGAAAGGGCCGCGGCGGAGGCGGTGGCGGGCATCAGGCCCGCGCCCAGGGCGGTCAGACCGGCGGCGCCGGCGAGAATCGCGGCGGAAGTGCGCATGCGGAGCTTGAAAGTGGGCATGTAAGACAGGACCTCAATCGGGGTTGGGTCGAGTCGCGCCTCACCCGGGACCACGGGCCGGACAGGGGCCGTTGCGGTTGTGGGGCGCGACTCGGCGGTAAGCCGTTCACCGGCGGGACAGGAGGCCGGTGCGGCTGACGACGAGAGCCATTGTTGGCAGACGGGATCGGCCGTCGCCAAGACCCCTTTGTTACGACGCCCGGTCGTACGGGCGGTGGCCGCCGTGGATTCGAAGGCGCGGCGGCGCGCGGCGCCCGGACCTGCGCGAATCGGTGCTGAGCTGGGAAAATGCCCGTCGAACGAACCCTGGGCATGGCCTGTCGAGTACCCGGAGGGCGCCACGGCCGCCCGTCGTAGGCACGATTCGACTGTGAGTGCGCTCACCGCTTAAGTGCGGCGACTGTCACCGGACGATCCGATCGCACCACTTTGGGTACAGACGATCTGTGCCCGGCGCCACACGATCCCGTCGCAGTCCGGAGGTGTCGGCTCACCGAACGTCGCCCGGTCGTTGGAAGTCGCTCGATCGTCGATCGCTGAACGTCGCCCGATCGCCGAAAGTCACGCGATCATCGAACGTCGCCCAGCCGCCGGTGCCGAGCCGCCCGGGCCGTGAGCCGCTCCGCCTCGCCGGTGGCCGTCAGGGTGTTGAGCGCCGTTCCGAGCGCCGCTCCCATGCGGGCGCAGAAGGCCTCCGGTTCCTCGGCGGCGTCCGGCAGCTCCGGGACCACCTCGTCCACCAGCCCGACCTCCGCCAGGTGGTGGGCGCCGATGCCCTGGGTCCTGGCCAGCTCGGCCGCGTGCGCGCCGTCCCGGTGGACGATCGCCGAGGCGCCCTCCGGCGGCAGCGGCGCCAGCCAGGCGTGCCCGGCAGCGAGCACCCGGTCGGCCGGGAGCAGCGCCAGCGCCCCGCCGCCGGAGCCCTGGCCGAGCAGGACGGCGAGGACGGGCGTGCGCAGCGCGAGCAGGGTGGTCAGGCAGTGCGCGATCTCCACCGCGATCCCGTCCAACTCGGCTTGGGCGGAGAGCTCGGCCCCGGCCGTGTCCACCACCGTGACCAGCGGCAGCCCCAACTGCTCTGCCAGCCGGGCGGTGCGGCGGACGGCCCGCAGGTCGGCGGCGGTGAAGGGGCGCTCGTGCTCCGGGCTCTGCCGCTGCTGGCCGATGACCAGGACGGGCCGGCCGCCGAGCACGGCGAGCGCCCGGACCAGCGCGCCGCCGCGGCCGCCGGGCGCGTCCAGCAGCACCAGCTCCTCGGCGGTGCGACGCAGCAGCTCACGGGTGCCGGGGCGGTCGGAGCGGCGGCTGCGGCGGACGGAGTCCCAGGCGTCGGGCTGCTCGGCGGGCTCCTCGTCGGCGCGGGCGGTACCGGTATCGCGAACGTCGCCCGTGCAAGGGGGAGGCGTGGTGCCGAGGACGGCGAGTGTCCGGCGGAGCAGTTCGCGCAGCTCCTGCGGCGGCACCACGGCGTCCACCAGCCCGCGCTCGGCCAGCGTCTCCGCCCGCTGGACGTCCGCCGGCAGCTCCACGCCGCGCAGTTCCTCGTAGACCCGCGGTCCGAGGAAGCCGAGCCGGGCGCCGGGCTCGGCGAAGACCAGCTGGCCGAGCGTGCCCCAGGAGGCGAAGACTCCGCCCATGGTGGGGTTGCGCAGATAGGTGAGGTAGGGGAGACCGGCCGCGCGGTGCGCCTGGACCGCGGCGGTGATGCGGAGCATGCAGAGGAAGGCCGCCGAGCCCTCCTGCATCCTGGTGCCGCCGGACACCGGCAGGGCGAGCAGCGGCAGTCGCTCGGCGGTGGCGCGTTCGACGGCCCGGGTGATCCGTTCGGCGGTGGCGACGCCGATGGAGCCGCCGAGGAAGCCGAACTCGGAGGCGACCAGGGCGACCGGCCGGCCGTCGATCAGGCCGAGGCCGGTGAGCACGGCCTCGTCCAGGCCGGTGCGTTCGCGGGCGCGGTCGAGCGAGGCGCGGTAGCCGGGATCGGTGGGCGGCCCGGCCGGCGGCTCGTCCCAGCCCTGGAAACTCCCGGCGTCGACCAGCAGTCCGATCAGCTGGTGTGCCGTCAGCGAAGTGCCCGTTCCCGTACCCATGTCCACCCCGTCAGAGATCGTTTCGGCCCGACACGGTGCGCCACTCTATGCGGCGTCGATGTCGTGTCGTGGGAGCGCTGTGAAGGTGTGAGCAGGCCGACAACGGCGCTCGCATTAGTTCGATGGCGGTCGACCCAAGGGCGGTGCGGGCGGTTCGTGGACGGCTCCGGGAGGGGGGCTCGGGGGCTGGCGTACGGGTGAAGTCGCTGATGAGACAGCTGAGTTACCGGTCGGTAAAAAGTTGACTCAGGGGTTCCGGAGTTGTCGGTGGATCGCCACACTGGTGGACATGACTCGCACTCTACGCGCGTGGAAGTCTCGCGCTGCCGCCATCACCGCTGTCGCCATGATGACCCTCGCCCCCGTCGCCGTCGCCACCGACGCGCACGCCGATGTGAGCGGCACGGTGTGCCTGTCCACGCTGCCGCCGGAGGCCACGGACACCCTCAACCTGATCGCCTCCGACGGGCCGTTCCCGTACTCGCAGGACGGCGTGGTGTTCCAGAACAGAGACAGCGTCCTGCCCGGCCAGTCCTACGGGTACTACCACGAGTACACCGTCATCACCCCGGGCGCCCCGACCCGCGGTGCCCGCCGGATCGTGACCGGCCAGCAGTACCAGGAGGACTACTACACCGGCGACCACTACGCCACGTTCTCCCTGATCGACCAGACCTGCTGACACCCCCCCCAGGCATGACCGTGGGCCCGGCGAAATTCCCCCCCCGGGCCACGGGCGTCCCCGGGAAGGGCCCCCCACCCCGACACCCCCCCAGCATTTCCCGCCCGCTCTTCCCCAACCC
>NZ_JBHTTU010000038.1:75308-81043 GCF_042794375.1 Kitasatospora sp. NPDC056531
AAACTTCTCCCCTCAGCTGTTCTTTTGTTTGGTGGGTGGGGGGGGGTGGATAAGCCCCCCCCCCCCCGTCATTCCCTTCCCCCCGCCCCCCCCCCCCCCCGGGCCCACGGGCGTACCGGGAACGGTCCTACAGCTCGGACGCCCCCCAGGCGTTCACCGCCAGCTCGTCCCCGACCCGCAGCGTGCCCGGCCGCACCACGGAGAACTTGCTGCCGAACGCCACCCCGCCGGCCGCCGCGCGGCGGTAGCCGGCCAGCGTGCGCAGCGGCTCCGGGCCGGCCTTGGCGCCGGTCGACTGGTCCACCAGCGTCACCGCACAGCGGATCGCCAGCTTCGTGTAGCCCAACTCCGCGCCGCCGACGGTGAACCGGCGGAGCAGGTCCTCGGTGTGCGGCTCCGGCCAGCCGTCCACCACCAGGTTCGGGCGGAACCGGTCCACCGGCAGCGGAGCCCCGTCCGAGCGCGCGTTGAAGTCCTCCAGGGAGGAACGCGACAGCAGGTGCACGGCGGAGCTGTCCGCGAACCCGGACGTTCCCGGGGTCAGTCCGTCGGTCACCCGGTCGTGCTCCGGCGGCACCCGGACCAGCCGGCTGCGCGCGCCCAGCACCTCGGAGAGCCACCCGGCGGCCTCCTCGCCCTGGTCGACGGCCGGGTACGGCGTGCCGAACATCCGCACCTCCCTGCGCGGGCCCTCGGTGTCGACGGCGAACTCCACCGGCTCAACCCCGGGCGCGGCGAGAGCCAGCCGGTCGCCCCCGAGGACGGTCGGGCGGACGGTCGCCAGCAGCCGGTCCCGCCGCTGGGAGCGGAACACGCCCTCCGCGTCCACCACCATGAACGCGCGGTCGTGGGCCAGCCCGGCCCGGGTCAGCTCCGCCTGCTCCGCCACCACCCCGGCACAGCCCTTCACCGGGTAGTACCGCAACTCCACCACCGTGGCCATCTGTCCCCCGCACTCTCCAGCCGCCTCGGACGCGGCTTCTCCGTTTCCCCGTAGGGTAGTTGCCGGCGCCGGTGACGAGCCGCTGAACACCGGGCAGCCGCGCGGTTGCTAGGGTCGGGGCATGGCACCGAGCAGCGCGAACCCCCCGGGACGGCTCCGGCGCGACGCGCAGCGCAACCGGGACCTGCTGCTCGCCGCCGCCCGCGAGATGTTCTCCCGACACGGCCTCGACGTCCCCCTGGACCAGATCGCCAAGGAGGCCGGCGTCGGCAACGCCACCCTCTACCGGCACTTCCCGACCCGCGAGGCGCTGATCGCCGAGGTCTTCGCGGACGCCGGGGCCGGCCTGGCCGCGGCGGCGGAGGAGGCGCTCGCCACCGAGGACGCCTGGACCGGCCTGGAACGCTACTTCGGGCGGATCTTCGAACTCGTCGCGGCCGACCGGGGCATCAACGACCTGGTCACCCAGGCCATCCCGACCATCCCCGGAATGATGGAGATCAGCCGCGGACACGCCGCCACCGTCGGCGCCCTGATCACCCGCGCCCAGGAGCAGGGCACCATGCGGCGCGACGTGGTCACCATGGACCTGCTCTTCCTGCTCGGCCCGCTCTGCCGCGCCCTGCCCGCCGCCACCGAGCTGCGCCCCGACCTCTGGCGCCGCTACCTCGCCCTGCTGCTGGACGGCTTCCGCGCGCAGGCCACCCACCCGCTGCCGGTCCCGCCGATCGGCGAGGAGCACCTGGACCGGATGTTCGCCGACCTGTGGGAGGCGGAGGCGCCGGAGGCCTGAACGGCCCCGGGCGCATCAGGGACGCGTACGGAACGTCGGGTGCGGCGTCAGGGCCGTGTCAACGGGCGGGGGCGGGCGGGGCACGGGCGGTTTTGCTGGGGTGGCGCGGGTCGGTTCGGTGACGCGGACGGAGAGGCAGGGGTGGGCCATGGCGGACACGGGAGCGGACGAGGGCCGGATCGTGGTCGGCGTCAGCGGCTCACTCGGCAGCCTCGCCGCCCTCCATCGCGCGGTCGCCGAGGCCCGGCGGGCGGACGTCGAGGTGCTCGCGGTGCTGTGCTGGACCCCGCCCGGCGACGAGCTCGGATACCGCCGCTCCGTCTGCCCGCCGGTGCTCAACTCCGGCCGCGACGCCGCAGTCGCGCGACTGCGGCAGGCACTCGACGAGGCCTTCGCCGGTCGCCACGCCGGTGCCCGGCTGCGCTGCCAGGCCGTCCGCGGGGACACCGGCCACACCCTGGTGCGCACCGCCGACCGGCCCGGGGACGTCCTGGTGCTCGGGGCGGGCCGCGAGCGCGGCCGCCTGTCCCGGCTGATCCGGCCGTCGGTCACCGCCTACTGCGTGCGGCACGCCACCTGCCCGGTGCTGACCGTGCCGCGCCCGCCGCTCCAGCGGGACCTGGAGGCGCTGGAACGCGGGTACGGGCTGAGGGAGTTGGTGGCGGGGAACTGAGCCCCGGGGCGGCGCCGATGGTGCCGGCCGGCTGCGGCAGCCCCGGCTACGGCAGCTCGGCTACGGCAGGCCGGCGGCCCGGGCGAGGACGGCGGCGGTCCGGCGACCGGCGTTCAGGGTGTCGGGGTCCGTGGCGGGCAGGCAGCGCTCGGCCTCGGGGCTGTAGGCGGTCATGATCACGCCGGCGTGGTCGGTGGGGAGTTCGAGCAACTCGGCGGTCGGTACGACGGCGTGCAACTGGCGGGTGAGCTCCGCCGGAACCACCTCGTCCGCCGTGCCGTGCACCAGCCGGATCGGGACCGGGGACGGGCTCGCGGCGAGGAGGTCGAGCGGGGAGTCGCCGGTGGTGGCGGCCGGGCGGCCGTAGGCGGAGGCGATGCCGACGGCGGCGGTGGGACGCAGTGCGGCGGGGGTGTCGGGGTGGGTGGCCACGGCGACCGCCTCCCGGCCGCCGAGCGACCAGCCGGCCAGCACGAAGCGCTCCGGATCCCCGTCGTACGCGGCGGCGTTGCGGCGGGCGAAGGCGAGCGAGGCGAGCAGGTCGGCGCGGCCGCGGTCCTCGCGGTCGGAGCGCCAGTCCGGGACGAGCACCAACAGGCCGAGCCCGGCGGCCTCCTGGGCGAGTGTCGCCATCACGTCGCGCTCGTCCGGGCCCGAGCCGTGCCAGAGCAGCACCACCGGGGCGGGCCCGGCGGCGCCGACGGTCGGGCGGTGGACGTCCAGCAGGCGCCCGTCCGCGTACGGAACGACCTCAGGTTGAGTGCTCGTCATGCCGGGTTCCCCTCCGATTCGGTGCCTGATCACGGAACTGGTACTGAACTTCCTGTCGCGAGGGAGACGATCTCTCGTCAGGCGTCAGCGGTGCTACCAGAGCACGTCCTACTTTCAGTAGGGAGAGTCCGTGCAACCCGGGCCTGGCGCTCCATTGTCGGACGGGGTCCGGTACCTGCTCAGGTACCGGACCCCGTCCGCGTTTCTCCTCGACCCTCTCCTCAAGGCAGGTCTCGGGACGGCCGGCGGTCGGAGCCCGGCTCGCGGGAGATCCGCAGTCCGGCCTGGGTGACGATGGGACCGAGGGCGCGCGGACCCGGGTGGCTCAGGAGACGAAGCCGACGACCCCGTACTCCTCGACCTCCTGCGCCCCGCGGAGCCATCCCAGGACCTCCGCGACGGCCTCGGCCACCGCGCGTTCCAGCGGCGGTGTGCGGCCCTCGCGCTCGGCGAGCTCGAACTGCCGGAGTGCCTCCCGGCACTGCTCGGGGGACCACTCGCCGCAGGACAGCTCGGCGCAGTACGGGAGTTCGGCGGGGAAGGCGCTGCCGTACTGGAAGTCCGCGACCGAGACGGCGGTGACGCCGTACCCGCGCAGGCCCTCGTCGACCTCGTCCAGCCACAGGCCGCGGAAGGGACCGAAGGAACGGTTGTCGAGGACGGACGCGTCGATCCTGCACAGGCGCTGGTACGCGTAGCCGTACTGGAACGCGTACTCCTTGTCGAAGGGCCCGCCGTACACCACCGCGCGCAGCGCCTCGTGGGCGGTGGGGGCGCCGTCCGCGATCTGCTCGGCGAACTCCTGGTCGGCGCGGTCCAGGCCGGCGCCGAAGAACCCGCGCAGCTCCTCGAGCAGGCCCTCATCGGCACAGCCCGCCAGGGTGTGCTTGTCCTCGAGGTTGGTCAGGTACGCGGTCAGGAAGTAACTCATGGGGCCACGGTAGCGGCTGTGACGGACAGTCGACTCACGGTCGGCGGGTCAGCTCGGGTGCTTGGTGCCGGTCATCTCAGGCGGCCTCCGCGGGCTCGTCGGACGGGACGGCGATCAGGACGAACTCCGCGCCGGCGTCGTCCCGTACCAGGGCCGAGCGGCCGAAGGGCGTGGGTGCGGGGTCGGTGAGGACGCCGCCGCCGAGGGCGCGGAGTCGGGCGGCGGCGCGGTCGGCGTCGGCGGTGGCGAAGTGGGTGCGCCAGCCGGCGGTGGCCCGCGGAGGGGCGGAGGGGCCGATCCCACAGGCGGGCAGACCCGCGACCCGGGCGAGGGTGTGTCCCGCGTGCGGGCGGTCGTAGCCGTAGCCGAAGACCTCGCGGTAGAAGGCGCGGGCGGCGTCCGGGTCGGGGGAGAGGTGCTCGTTCCAGGTGAGCGTGCCCGGCTCGTTGACCAGCCCGGCGCCGTCGACGGCGTCCCCCTGCCACAGGCCGAAGGGCGCGCCGAGCGGGTCGACGGCGAGGGCGGCGCGGCCCTGGTCGGGCACCTCGTACGGCGCGCGGGCGATCCGCCCGTCGGCGGCGCGGATCAGCGCGACGGTACGGCTCAGGTCGGCGCAGGCGAGGTACGTGCTCCAGGCGGCGGACGCCGCCCCGGGTGCGGAGGCGATCGCCGCGACCTGCGCGCCGTAGCGGGTGGCGACGGCCTCGCCGGGGCCGGTCGGGACGAACTCCCAGGCGAACAGCGCGCCGTAGAAGCGCTGCGCGCGCGGGACGTCCGGGGTCGTCAGCACGACCCAGCACGGGACGCCCTCGTGGTACCGGCCCGCCTTCGGCATGCCGCCCTCCTGGTGCCATCGACCCACTCGTCAGCCTCCGCGCCCGGCGGACGGGTGGCAAGCGGGGGCCTCAGGCGACCCCGCGGGGGCGGAACTGGATGCTGATCCGCGGGCCCACCGGGCGGGCCGTCTTCGGGATCGCGTGCTCCCAGGTGCGCTGGCAGGAGCCGCCCATCACCACCAGGTCGCCGTGGCCGAGCGGTCGGCGGACGACGGCTCCGCCGCCGGCGCGGGGCCGCAGCGCCAGCGTGCGCGGCTCGCCGACCGACAGGATCGCCACCATGGTGTCCTCGCGGGCGCCGCGCCCGATCCGGTCGCCGTGCCAGGCCACGCTGTCCCGGCCGTCCCGGTAGTAGCAGAGCCCGAGGGTGCGGAACGGCTCGCCCAGTTCCGGCGCGTAGTGCCCGCTCAGCGCCGTGCGGGCCGCGCCGAGGACGGGGTGCGGCGGCTCGGCCTCCGCCGGGTAGGAGGCGAGCAGTCGTGGGACGTCGACCGTCCGCTCGTACATCTCGCGCCGCTCCGCCCGCCAGGGCACCGTCGCGGCCAGCTGTTCGAACAGCTCGTCCGCTCCGTGCAGCCAGCCGGGCAGCACGTCCAGCCAGGCGCCCGCGCCGAGCACCAGCCGCCGCAGGCCGTCGAGCGGGCCGAGGCGGACGCCCCCGGTGTCGCCGTCGTCGAACAGCGAAGGCTGGTGTCCTGTGCCATCGAACCTTGAGCGCGTGCCATCGAAGTTTGATCGGGTCGGGTATCTATAGGGGTGAGTAGGTCTGGTACTTGCCTTGCAAGGAT
>NZ_JBHTTU010000039.1:0-12093 GCF_042794375.1 Kitasatospora sp. NPDC056531
GCTGTTGAGTTCTCAAGGAACGGACGCTTCCTTCGGACCGCCTTCCAGCGGGCCCTCCGGGCGCTTCGTTCTTTCGTGTTTCCAGCTTATCAGATCTTCTCGGCCGTTCTTACCGGCTTCGTTTTCTCTGAATTCCCGCTGGCGGGATTTCCTTCGAACTTCGCTCCGAAGCTTATCAAAGCTTTCAGTGTGCTCAGTCCGCGGGATTTGCTTCGTCGGAGGGCGCGCATTTCGTGAAACGCGCTCGCCTCGATTTCGGCGGTGTCGTAGACACTAACGCCCGGGCCCGACCGTTGTCCAGTCAGTCCCAACCGTTCAAACCTACTAGCCCGCCCTCACCACGTCAATGGTTTGGTCGGGATGCGAGAAGACTAGCAGGTCGGCGGCCTGTTGATCACGCCAGCTCAGGCCGCCACAGGCTGCAGGTCCGCCCGATCGGCCGCATCCACATCACCAGACTCTCCGCCCTCGGCAGCCTTTCGGCCCAACACCAGGGCGTAGAGAAGGAAGGCCGCCTCGGCCAGCACGCCGATGGAAATGCGCGCCCACGTGGGCAGACCGGACGGGGTCACGAAGGCTTCGAGGACACCGGAGACCGCCAGTACGGTCGCCAGGCCCATCGACATCCCGATGATCGAGCGGCCCTGTTCCGCCAGCGCCACGGTACGGGTGCGCGGGCCCGGGTCGATGACGGTCCAGCCGAGACGCAGGCCGAAGCCGCCGGCCACGAAGACCGCAGTCAGCTCCAGCAGGCCGTGCGGAATGAGCAGACCGAGGAAGATGTCGAGCCGGCCGGCGGAGGCCATCAGTCCGACCCCGATGCCGAGGTTGACCACGTTGCTCCACATCACCCACAGGACCGGAATGCCCAGCGCGATTCCGTACAGCAGGCACTGCACGGCGATCCAGGCGTTGTTCGTCCAGACCTGCGCCGCGAAGGAACTGGCCGGCCGGTCCGAGTAGTACGCCTCGTACTGGCCGCCGGGGCGGGTCAGCTCCCGCAGCTCGTCCGGGGCGATGAGGCTGTTGCGGACCTCCGGGTGGGTCGCCATCCACCAGGCGAGCAGTGCGGTGGCGATCATCGACACGACCGCCACCGGCACCCACCAGCGGCGGGCGCGGTACAGCGCCGCCGGAAAGCTCACCGTGTAGTAACGGGCGACGTCCTGCCAGCCGTTGGTCCGGGCGCCGGTCACCGCGCTGCGGGCCCGCGAGACCAGACCGGTCAACCGGCTGACCACGGCCGGGTCGGGCGCTGCGGCCTGGACCTTGGCCAGGTGGCCGGTGACGCGCTGGTACAGCCCCACCAGCTCGTCGGCCTCCTCGCCGTTGAGCCGGCGCCGACGGGCGAGGGCGTCCAGCCGGGCCCACTCCCCCTGGTGGGTGGCGACGAAGACGTCCAGGTCCATTCGGCGGCTCCATGGTCGGCGGTGGGCGCGTGGCGCGCGTACGCGGTCGGGCAGGTACGTACGGACACGTGCGGCCCAGCATGCCAGGAGTCGTCGCCGCCACGGCCGTCGGGATCTCACTTCCCGTGCGCCCACCGGGCGCCGTATGTTGGCGGCTGCGGATCGGACTGCGGAGAGCGGGTCGTGGGGGGCCGATCCGTTCGAACTCCCCTTTCCCCGCATGAGCGTGAACGGACAGGTGTCTTGAGCGACCTGGTGACGGGTGAGGCGGTCGTCCTCGACCTGCAGACGGCGAAGCTTCCGAGCAGGGCGCTGGCGATCGTGCTCGACCTGCTCGTCGAGTTCGCCGCCCTGTTCGTCGTCTCGCTGGTACTGAGCGTCACCCTGATCGACCTCGACGGTGCCGCCGCGGCGGCCGCGCTGCTCGGCCTGATGGTGTTCTTCCTGGTCGGCCTGCCGGTGATGATCGAGACCCTCACCCACGGACGCTCGCTCGGCAAGGCCGCGCTCGGCCTGCGGGTGGTGCGCACCGACGGCGGCCCGGTCCGGTTCCGGCACTCGCTGGTGCGCGGGCTGGTCGGCTTCATCGAACTGATCGTGACCACCGGCGCCGCGGCCGTGATCACCTCGGCGGTGAACTCGGACGGCAAGCGGCTCGGCGACATCTTCGCCGGGACGGTGGTCGTCCGCGAGCGCACCCCGGGTGCGGGCGGGCCGACCAACCCGCTGCCCCCGGTTCACCCGCAGCTGCTCCACGACATGGGCCGCGAGCTGGTCGCGATGGACCTGTCCGCGGTGCCCGAGCCGCTCTGGCTCGCAGTCCGCCAACTGCTCGGCCGGATAGGACAGTTGGATCCGTCCGTCGCACTCCGGATGGCCGTCGGACTGGCCGGGGACCTGTCCGCCCGGACCGGCCACCCGATACCGCCGGGGCTGCACCCGGCCGCCTACCTGGGCGCGGTGCTCACCGAGCGCCAGCGCCGGGAGTGGCTGCGCGCCCAGCAGCAGTTCGCGGCACAGGCGGCCGCGCAGCTGCCCGCCCCCCACCCGGCCGCCCCGGCAGCACCGGTGGCCCCGGTCGACGGACGGCCCCACCGCGTCCTCGGAACGCCCGTGCCCACTGTGCCCGCCCCGTTCTCGGCCAACCCCGCCCCGGCCCCGGCCCCGTCCTTCGACAAGCCCGCCCCCGACACCGGCTTCGCCCCGCCCGCCTGAGCCCCGCCCGCCTCAGCCCCGTCGCTCCTCTACTCCCCCACCGGCCAGGCGTTCGGCGGCGACGCCAGCTCCTCCAGTTCGATCCCCTCGGCCGCCAGCACCACGTCCCCCGCCAGGTGCACGACCTGCTGCTCCCCCGTCTCCAGGTCAGCCACCTGGTACCGCTCGACGAGCAGCGGCCCGGAGTCCGTCTCATGGGTGTCGACGCCCTCCAGCAGCCACCCCTGGTCGAAGGTCCGCGGCGCCAGCACCGGCTCGGTGAACGCCACCAGCCGCACCCGCGCGCTCGCCCCCTCCCGCAGTCGAAGCATCCGGGCGGTGGCGACCAGGAAGCCCGGCGAGCGTCCGGTGAAGCCGTGTGCCCGGTCGTGCCCCTCCACCGCCGACGCGCCGCCCGGGTCCGCCGCGTCGGTACGGACCCAGGCCACCCCGTCCACCGCACCGCCGCGCACCTGCCAGCCGCCGGCCCGCAGCTCCATCCGCAGCGGCCGGGCCCGCGAGTCCAGCGTGAGGTCGACGCTGCCGATCACCCGGCCGTCCGGCGCGTAGGTCTTGGAGACGTACCGCCACCCGGCCGCCCCGGGCGCGCAGCTGAAGCGCTCCTCGCCGAGCAGCAGGTGGTCGTGAGTGTCGTGGAGCGAGTACCGACCGTTGGGCATGCCCGAAAGCCTACGTGCGCGCCCGCATGCAACATTCTCCGGACCTCCGCGCATTAGTGGGGTGGACGGCGCGGGAGAGGCGCCGCCGCCACGACGAGAGGGGGTGCGGATGGCGAAGCAGACACGCGACGCGGAGTTCACGGAGTACGTGGCCTCCCGGAGCGGCTGGCTGCGGAAGGTCGCCTATCTGCTGTGCGGGGACTGGCACCGGGCCGACGACCTGGTGCAGGAGACCATCACCAAGCTGTACGTGCACTGGGCGAAGGCGAGCCGCGCGAAGAACGTGGACGGCTACGCCCGCCGGACGCTGGTGAACACGTTCCTCGCCGAGCAGCGCACCTCCTGGTGGCGCCGGACGGTACGGACCGGCACCGAGCCGGACATCGCGGCCACGAGCATCGACCTGGACGTCTCGCTCGACCTGCGCAAGGCCCTGGCCGCGCTCCCGCCGCGCCAGCGCGCGACGGTCGTACTCCGGTACTACTGCGATCTGTCGATCGATCAGGCGGCCGAGGCACTGAACTGCTCCTCCGGCAACGTGAAGAGCCAGAGCGCGCGCGCCCTGGACACCCTCCGTCGCAGCCTCGTTCTCGTCCCGGCCCTCGCAGAGAGGACGTCATGACCGCCACCGATCACTATGAGCTGACCGCCGCCCTGTCGGCCCTCGCCGACGAGCCGGCCCCGCCCGCGGCCTTCGACATCACCTCGTCCATCACCCGCGGACGGGCCCGCCTGCACCGCCGGTACCGGGCCACGGCCGGCGCGGTGGCCGTCGTGGCGGCCGCCGCCCTCACGGCCACGATGCTGACGAAGCCCGGCAACACGGCACCGGCGGTGCAGACCCTCCCAGCGGTCACCGCGACGGCGACCCCGACTCCGACGTCGACCGCCACCGGAGCCGCCGCGGACCCGCTCAGCACCGAGATCTCCTACGGCTGGCTGCCCGACTGGGTGGACCAGCCGGGCCGGATCGACCGCGAGGTCCAGGCCCGGGGCGTCTACTCCGCGCACAAGGACACCGGCCGGAACATCCCGCGCCTGAACCTCCAGCTCTACCCGGCCGGAGTCGAGCCGCCGATCGACTACCAGGCGTCCCCGTACGAGATGCACCTCAAGCGGGAGGACGCCCCCCCGATCGACGGGCGGACGGCCTACTGGACGACCCTGCCGAGCGGGACGCAGACGTGGTCACTGCGCTGGCTGACCCCCTCGGGCCGCTGGGCGGAACTCGGCGCGAGCAACGGCACACCGGAGCAGACCGGCCGCGACGTGCTCCTCAAGGTGGCCAACGGCGTCAAGTACGGACACCGGGACGTCCCGCTGCCGGTCCAGTTCACCGGCCTGCCCGAGGGGTTCGGCACGCCCGACGTGGTGCAGCTCTCCCGCCCGGACCCGGGCGGCCGGGGAGCCTGGAACCTCTACCTGAAATTCCAGGTCCAGGGAAAGACCGTCACCCTCGAACTACGGCCGGACACGGACGAACCCGGCACGATGCCGACCGCGCACCCCACCCCCGCCCCGACCTGCGAGTCCCGGAACGGGGTGTGGATCTGTGCCGACGCGCCCGCGGGCACGCCGCAGGCCCTGGAGCAGATCGGCGGGCTGTCCGGGCTGCTCTCGCGCACCGAGCCGATCGGCGTGAACGAGCGCGACTGGACCACCGACGTGTTCGTCCGCTGAAACGGCCGGACAACCGCCCGACCCGCGCCGAACACGCCGGTGGCCGGCACCCACGGGGGGTGCCGGCCACCGGCGTTCGCCTGTCACCGCGTCAGCGGCGGCTCACCGCGTCAGTAGCGGTACTGCTCCGGCTTGTACGGGCCCTCGACCGGAACGCCGATGTAGTCGGCCTGCTCCTGGGTCAGGGTGGTCAGCTTCACGCCCAGCGCGTCCAGGTGCAGGCGGGCGACCTTCTCGTCCAGGTGCTTCGGCAGCACGTAGACGCCGATCGGGTACTGCTCGGTCTTCGTGAACAGCTCGATCTGGGCGATCGTCTGGTTCGCGAAGGAGTTGGACATCACGAAGGACGGGTGGCCGGTCGCGTTGCCCAGGTTCAGCAGGCGGCCCTCGGAGAGGACGATGATGGTGCGGCCGTCGGCCTTGCGCCACTCGTGGACCTGCGGCTTGACCTCGGTCTTCACGACACCCGGCAGCTGCGCCAGGCCGGCCATGTCGATCTCGTTGTCGAAGTGGCCGATGTTGCCGACGATGGCCTGGTGCTTCATCCGCTCCATGTGGGAGGCCAGGATGATGTCCTTGTTGCCGGTGGTGGTGATGAAGATGTCGGCCGTCTCCACGACGTCGTCCAGGGTGGCGACCTGGTAGCCGTCCATCGCCGCCTGGAGCGCGCAGATCGGGTCGATCTCGGTGACGATGACGCGGGCTCCCTGGCCGCGCAGCGACTCGGCGCAGCCCTTGCCGACGTCGCCGTAGCCGCAGACGACCGCGACCTTTCCGCCGATCAGGACGTCGGTGGCGCGGTTGATGCCGTCGATGAGCGAGTGGCGGCAGCCGTACTTGTTGTCGAACTTCGACTTGGTGACCGAGTCGTTGACGTTGATCGCCGGGAACAGCAGCTTGCCGTCACGGTGCATCTCGTACAGGCGGTGGACACCGGTGGTGGTCTCCTCGGTCACGCCCTTGATGGTGGAGGCGACCTCGGTCCACTTGTTCGGGGTGTCCTTGAGGGTGCGGTTGAGCAGCTCCAGGATGATCCGGAACTCGTCGTTGTCCGCGGTGGACGGGTCCGGAGCGGCACCGGCCTTCTCGAACTCGACACCCTTGTGGATCAGCAGGGTGGCGTCGCCGCCGTCGTCCAGGATCATGTTCGGCGTCTGGCCGTCAGGCCAGGTCAGCGCCTGCTCGGTGCACCACCAGTACTCCTCCAGGGTCTCGCCCTTCCAGGCGAAGACCGGCACGCCCTGCGGGTTCTCCGCGGTGCCCTCCGGGCCGACGGCGATGGCGGCGGCCGCGTGGTCCTGGGTGGAGAAGATGTTGCAGGAGCACCAGCGGACCTCGGCGCCGAGCGCCGTCAGGGTCTCGATCAGCACGGCGGTCTGGATGGTCATGTGCAGCGAGCCGGTGATCCGGGCGCCGGCCAGCGGCTGCGACTCGGCGTACTCGGCGCGGATCGCCATCAGGCCGGGCATCTCGTGCTCGGCCAGCTGGATCTCCTTGCGGCCGAACGGCGCCAGGGAAAGGTCGGCGACCTTGAAGTCACCGGTGATGTCGGTCGACATGCGTCTGCTCCTCGCTGATGGGGTGGGGCACGGCCATGGTCCGGATGTGTCGCGCATGGCGGGCCGTACGGACGCACGGCTACGCCGGGGCTGCCGGATCCCGTGGTGGCGGGCCGACTCCCTGCTGCGCAGCACAAACCGTCGGAGGACCTCTCTCCCTCGACCGGCGCACACCCTACGGGCGCGGACCGCCGATCGACCGCCATCAGCAGCGACGTTCTGGCTCTGGTGACGAATCTACACCGGCGGCCCCACCGGCCGTCCGCCGATGACCGATTTGGGCCGCGGATCCGACCGCCGCTCGACCCGGACACCAGCCGGGGCCGGGACGGTCCGTCAGTGCGCGGCGCCGGGACCGGGCCCGCCCGGAGTGGCGGCCGGGTCCTCGCCCGCGGCGGCCTTCTCGGCGCTGTAGACGTCCGGTTCCAGGTAGATCGCCCGGGCGATCGGGACGGCGGCGCGGACCCGCTGCTCGGCCGCGTCAATCGCCTGCGCCACCCGGGCAGCGCTGTCCTGCGCGTTGACGGAGACCTTGGCGGCGATCAGCAGCTCCTCCGGGCCGAGGTGCAGGGTTCGCATGTGGATCACTCCGGTGACCGCCTCGCCGTCCACCAGCGCGGCGCGGATCCGCCGCACCGACTCCTTGTCGGCGGACTCGCCGAGCAGCAGCGACTTGGTCTCCAGGGCGAGCACCACGGCGATCACCACCAGCAGCACGCCGATGCACAGGGTGCCGACGCCGTCCCAGACGCCGTTGCCGGTGATCACGGTGAGCGAGACGCCGAACAGCGCGAGCACCAGGCCGATCAGCGCGCCGGTGTCCTCCAGCAGCACCACCGGCAGCTCCGGCGCCTTGGCGGTGCGGATGAACTGCACCCAGCCCTGACGGCCCTTGGCCTTGGCGGACTCGCGCATCGCGGTGAGGAAGGACCAGCCCTCCATCGCGATGGCGAAGACCAGCACGCCGACCGCCCAGCCCCAGGAGTCCAGCGCCTCCGGGTGGTTGACCTTGTGCCAGCCCTCGTAGACCGCGAAGAGGCCGCCGACGCTGAACAGCACGATGGCCACCAGGAAGCCGTACACGTAGCGCTCGCGGCCGTACCCGAACGGGTGTTCCTCGTCCGCCGCCCGGCGCGCCCGCCTGCCGCCGACCAGCAGCAGCACCTGGTTGCCGGAGTCGGCCACCGAGTGCACGCCCTCGGCCAGCATCGAGGAGGAGCCGGTGAAGCCGAAGGCGGTGAACTTCGCCACCGCGATCGCCAGGTTCGCGGACAGCGCCGCGACCAGTGCCTTCGTCCCACCCTCTGTACTCATGCCGCCAACTTAACGGCAGCACGCTCAGGACTGCGCGGCGGCGAGCCCCAGGTAGACGGCGGCGAAGTCGGTCAGCGCGATCAGGTCGGCCAGCGCGAGCAGCGGGTCCGCCAGGGTGCTCGCGTACTCGGTCAGCCGGACGTCGTGGGCGGCGGCCAGCCGGTGCGCGCGGCTGACGCCGAAGCTGCGCGGGCGCACGTCGTCCTCCGGCACCTCGGCCGGGCCCTCCGGCTCCTCCGGCGAACCGGTGCCGGGGACGTGCCGCAGCAGCAGGACCTGCAGGTGCAGCGGGTCGGGCTCCTCGACCCGGTCGCGGAAGAAGTCGTCCGGGTCCGCACCCGCGCCCAACTGGCCGGTGAACATGCCGCGGTGGGCGGTGAGCACCTGGGGCAGCGGCCCGGCCAGCGCCGGACGCCCGGCCCGGTCGGCCAGCTGGGCGGCGAACCGGGCTGCGGCCGCCCCGGCGATCGGGCCCTCGGCCCACAGCAGCGGGACGGTCCCGGCCAGCCGGGCGGCCAGCCCCTTCGCCGGGTTGGTGTACGCGGCGGCGTCCGGGCGGCAGCGCACGGCGGCGGCGTCCAGCAGGTCGGCGACGCTCGACAGGGCGTCGTACGGCAGCTGGGTGAGACCGAGCTTCTGGGCGAGCGCCAGCATCGGGGTCAGGTGGGACCAGAGCGCGGCCGGGTCCTCGGCCGGGAGGTCCGGCTCGGCGGCCGGCACGACCGGCAGGCCCTCATCGGGCAGCACCGAGGCCGTGTACGGCAGCGGCAGCGCGCGCACCTGGAGCGCGGCCTCGGCCAGCGGGCTGCCCGCCGGAGCGGTGACGACGAGGGCGCAGCCGCGCGCGTACGCCTGCTCGGCGAGGCTGATCAGGCCCTGCTCACCGCCGTCGGCGGAGCTGATCACCAGCAGGTCGAGCGGGCCGGCCCAGCCGGGCAGCTGCCAGCCGAGTCCGGCGGTGAAGGCGGGCGGTGCGCCGGTCCGGTCGGTGCGCGGGGCGGCGGCCTCGGTCGGCGGCAGCGGGGTGACCAGGCTGGCGGACCCGGCCAGTGCGGCCAGGATCTCGCCCGCCGTGAGGGCGCTGCCGTGCCCGGCGACCAGGACGGCGCGCGGGCGGCCGTCCGGGCGCAGCCGGTCGAGGCCGGCCGCGTCGGCCTGCCGCAGCGCGGTGCGGACCCGGGCACCGGCGCCGGCCAGGGCCAGCAGGGCGCGGTCGTGGTCGGCGCGCTGGAGGGCGGCCGGGTCGTCGAGCAGGGTGTCGTCGAGCATGCGGCGGGCCTCCGGCTGTCCTGTGGGCGGCGGGCGCGGGTGGGGGCTTCCCAGGATCAGGCCGGGCGGCGGGCCTCGTCCACCAGGAGGACCGGAATGCCGTCCCGGACCGGGTAGGCGAGGCCGCAGTCCGCGCCGGTGCAGACCAGCTCGGGCTGCTCCTCGGTGCCGCCCTCGGCGAGCGCGGCCCGGCACTGCGGGCAGACCAGGATCTCCAGCAGGAAGGATTCGAGCTTCATGGGGCTCTCCAAAGTTCGGGGGTGGCACGGAGGTGCCCCGGCCGATAGGCAACCCTACCGGCCGGGGCACTGGGGCCTGTTGCCAGGCGCGCTTCGCTCAGCGGCGCTCGGTCAGGCGCGGACGATGGCGAGCACGCCGTCGCGCAGCTCGGCCATCTTCGCCGGGTCCTTGGCCTCGACGTTGAGGCGCAGCAGCGGTTCGGTGTTGGAGGCGCGCAGGTTGAACCACCAGTCCGGGCCGGCCACGGTGAGGCCGTCCAGCTCGTCCACGGTGGTGCCCTCCAGGCCGGCGTAGGCGGCACGGACGGCGGCCGAGCGGTCGGCCTGGTCGGCGACGGTGCTGTTGATCTCGCCGGAGGCGGCGTAGCGGTCGTACTCGGCGGTCAGCGCGGAGAGCGTGCCCGGCTGCCCGCCGAGCGCGGCCAGCACGTGCAGCGCGGCCAGCATGCCGGTGTCGGCGCGCCAGAAGTCGCGGAAGTAGTAGTGCGCGGAGTGCTCGCCGCCGAAGACGGCGTCGGTGACGGCCATCTCCTGCTTGATGAAGGAGTGGCCGACCCGGGTGCGCACCGGGGTGGCGCCGAGCTCGCGGACCACCTCGGGGACGGTCCAGGAGGTGATCAGGTTGTGGATGACGGTCGGCTCGGCCTCGCCGGCGGCCTTGGCGCGGGCGATCTCGCGGACGGCGACCAGGGCGGTGATGGCGGACGGGGAGACCGGCTCGCCGCGCTCGTCGACGACGAAGCAGCGGTCGGCGTCGCCGTCGAAGGCCAGTCCGATGTCGGCGCCGACCTCGCGGACCTTGGCCTGCAGGTCGACCAGGTTCTTCGGGTCGAGCGGGTTGGCCTCGTGGTTGGGGAAGGTGCCGTCCAGCTCGAAGTACATCGGGACGAGCTCGATCGGCAGGCCGTCGAAGACGGTCGGCACGGTGTGGCCGCCCATGCCGTTGCCGGCGTCCACCGCGACCTTGAGCGGGCGGATCGCGGTGAGGTCGACCAGGCCCAGCAGGTGGTCGGCGTAGCCGCGCAGGGTCTCCTGCTCGGAGAGCGCTCCGGGCTTGACGTCCTTGGCCGGGACGGTGACGGTGTCGTCCTCGGCGGTCCAGGACTCGACCAGCTCGCGGATCTCGGCCAGGCCGGTGTCCTGGCCGACCGGGGCGGCGCCGGCCCGGCAGAGCTTGATGCCGTTGTACTGGGCCGGGTTGTGGCTGGCGGTGAACATCGCGCCGGGCAGGTCGAGCTTGCCGCTGGCGTAGTAGAGCTGGTCGGTCGAGCAGAGGCCGATCTCGACCACGTCGGCGCCGTAGGCCGCGGCGCCCTCGGCGAAGGCCCGGCTGAGCGACGGGGAGGAGGGGCGCATGTCGTGGCCGACCACGATCGCGGACGCGCCGGTGACCTGCACGAAGGCAGCTCCGAAGGCCCGGGAGAGGCTCTCGTCCCACTGGTCCGGGACGACGCCTCGGACGTCGTACGCCTTCACGAGCTGCTTGAGGTCGCGCACTGCGGCTCCACCCTGGTTCTGTGCTGATCGATACGTCGGGCCACCGGCCCGTCCGGTCGACGGGTCACGGTGACGTCAGACGGGCAGCGTACCCGGGCCGGGCGAACGCTCCGTGCCGGGTGATGCGTCAGTTGTCGGGAGAGCGCAGCACCCGGAGGTGGCCGCGGCGACTGCCTTCCGTGGACTCGCCCTCGGTGGGGCGGCCCTGACGGGGGGTCGACGGGCGGGCGGCCTCGCGCACGGCGTTGGCGAGGGCCTCCAGGTCGTCGCTGCTGCGACGCAGCGGCCCGGCCTCGGCGGCGAGCCGGACGACCTCCCAGCCGCGCGGGGCGGTGAGCCGCTCGGCGTGCTCGGCGCACAGGTCGTAGCAGTGCGGCTCGGCGTAGGTGGCGAGCGGGCCCAGTACTGCGGTGGAGTCCGCGTAGACGTACGTCAGCGTCGCGACGGCCGGTCGGCCGCACGCGGTCCGCGAACAACGACGTACAGAGCTCACGAGGGTGGACGGTACCGCACTCCCCGCCGGGGAGCGAAGACCGCCTGCCCGGAGGCGGTCCCGTGTCGCCCGCCGCACGCTCGTCAGTGCGCCGATCCCCCGGGCGTTTCCCCGCCGGAGTGGTCCACTTCCGACCGTCCAAGGACTACTCTCGGCAGTGATATGGACAGCTCCGCACCGCAGTCATCGACAGGGCCCTCGCGCCGCCCCCGGCACCGCGACCGGCACGGCAGAGGGCTGCGCGGCCCCCTGGCGCCGCCCCAGGTGCCGATCTCGCTCACCCGCTCCGAACTGTTCGACGACTACGTGCGCGAGTCGGTGGAGCGGCTGGAGCGGCGTTGGCCGCAGCTGATCGAGGTGGAGTTCGCCGTCCAGGAGGTGCCGCTGCACGAGGCGGGCGGCGCCGACACCGAGGACGGCGTGCCGCTGGGCCGGGTGTCGCCGGGCGAGAAGGGGCGCAAGAGCCAGATCGTGGTGTACCGGCGGCCGGTGGAGATCCGGGCGAAGACCCGGGAGGACCGGGCGGCGCTGGTGCACGAGATCCTGATCGAGCAGGTGGCCGAGCTGCTGGGGCTGTCGCCGGACGCGATCGACCCGCGCTACGACGAGGAGTGAGCGCCGGGGGGGGGGGGGAGGGTTGGGGGGGGCGGTCCCGAGGGAAGGGGGGAGGAAGAAGAAAGAGCGGGGCCGGGGGGGGGATGGGGGAGCGGGGGGGGTGGGGGGGTGGGGAGAGGGGCGGGGAGGGGGAAGAAGCACATA
>NZ_JBHTTU010000039.1:12103-79820 GCF_042794375.1 Kitasatospora sp. NPDC056531
CACCCCCCCCGAAAGGGGAGACACCGGCCGGTGCCCCCCCCCTCTCCCTTTCCCCCCCCCCCCCGCCGCGCGGTCAGCGCAGGACGACGGCCGGGTCCTGGGCGGCCTGCGGGACCTTGACGGTGCTGTGGTCGTCGCGCAGTGCCTGGACGGTGAACATCGGCACGTCCTTGGTGGGGATGGCGAGCATCCGGGCGGCCACCACCGGACCGCCGGACTCGGTCTCCACGGTGAGCGCGAAGACGCCGTTCAGACCGGCGGGCTCGGGCGCCGGGACGGCCACCGTGCCGCCGGCCGGGATCTGGACCTCCTTGGTCGCCGGGGTGCCGCCGCCGCTGCCGGCCGAGCCGGTGACCTTGACGGTGGCGGCGTCACCGGTGGAGGTCAGGAACAGCGTGGAGGCGCCGGCCCGGTTGTCGGCGACGGTGGCCCGGGCGCCGATCGGGTTGCTGCCGGTGAGCCAGGCCGCGTCACTCTTGCCGTTGTTCCCCGTACGGTCGACCCGCAGGCCGGCCACGATCGGGGTGGGGTGCTTGTCGTCGCTGGGCGACAGCCGCAACCCGGCGACCTCGTCGCGGGTGATCTTGCCGAGGTCGACGGCGGCCACCATGCCCGCCTTGACGTGGATCGACTCGTTGCCGGCCGGGGTGAACCAGCCGTTCTTGCCGGAGAGCTGGATCTTCAGGTCGGCGTCGTCCTCCGGCGGCGCCCAGACCACCAGGCGGGCCGCCGAGGTGTCGGCGGGCAGGCCGGGCAGCACCTGGGTGGCGGCCGGGTCGGCCGACGCGGGGATCCAGTCGGCGCCCTTGTTGCCGTCGGCGGCGTGCAGCGCTGCGCCGAGCCGCCCGGAGCGGGCCACCACGTGCACGGCGAGGTCGGTGACGGCGCCCTTGCTGATGGTGGACAGCAGCACCGACTGCGAGCTGCCGGGGGCGACGGTGATGCCGTTGGCGGCGTCGTTGTCGATCAGGCCCTTGTCGCCGTACAGCTTGATGTCGACCACGGCGGCGGACGACTCGGTGTTGACCAGGCTGACGTAGTCGACCCGGTCGCCGGCCGTACTGGCCCCGGCGAACCAGAAGTCGGTGCCGGCCGGGGTGCACGTGAGGCCGGACAGGCCCAGGCCGCGCTGCTCGGTGACCACGGTGGTCTGGGTGACGGTGAAGCCGGGGGCGAGCGCGCCGGTGGCGACGGCCCCGGTGCCGGGCGCGGCGTCGCCGTTGGTGGCCGGGCCGGTGGCCGGGGTGCCGGGCTTGGTGACGGTCAGCTTGGCGTCGGCCGGCGCGGCGTTCTTGTCCGGGGCCGGGGCCGCCGGGGCGCCCGAGCCGCTCGGGACGGGGGTCGCCGGGGTCGCCGAGACGCCCGCCGTCGGGGCGGTCGAGGGCGCGGTGGTCGGCGGGGTGGCGGGGGCGGCCTGGTCGGAGAGCCAGCCGGCGCCGCCGGTGGCCGAGCCGGTGCCGGGCGGGGTGTAGGCGGTGAGCGTGGTCGAGCCGGTCAGGCCCTGGAGCGGCTGCGGGCAGACCTCCGCGGTCCGCTCGACCTGCGCGGTGGTCGGGGCGACGCCGTCCGCCTTGGCCGGGCCGGCCGGCTGGCGGACCTGGGCGATCCCGAACACCGCCGCGAGCACCACGGCCGCGGCCAGCAGGGACTGGGTGGTCTTCGTCCCCGCGGACCGGCCGGGGGCCTTCGCCTCGGCGCGGGCGGGTTCGGCGGCCTGCGCCGGCTCGAAGGCCTCGGCGGGCTCGAAGGGCTCCTCGGTCCGGTCGCCGGACTTCTTCCTGAAAGCGGGCTTCTTCATCGCGGGTCAGCTCCCCGATCCGTGCTGGTGCGGGTACCGGCCGCCTGGGTCGTTCGGGTCGTAGTAGGGCTCGCCCTGCTGCTGGCCCGGCAGCCAGGGCTGCTGGTGCTGCTCGGGCTGCTGCTGGTACGGGTCGTAGCCGTACTGGCCCTGCTGGTACTGCTCGTAGCCCTGCTGCGGGTAGGCCTGCTGCCCGTCGTACCCCTGGGTGTCGTAGCCCTGGCCGCCGTACGGCGCGGTCACCGGCTGCTGGGCCGCGTACTGGTCGTAGCTGTACGGGTCGGCCTGCTGGTACGTCTGGTACGGGTCGGTGTACGGCTCGGCCTCCTGGACGGCGGCGGCCGCCTCGACCGCCTCGGTCACCGGCTCGCCGGCCGGCTGGGCCGGGACCGCGCCCGGCCGGCCCTCGTACACCCCGGGCTCCTCGGCGCCGGGCTCGGCGCCCTCGCCGCGCTCGGCCATCCGGCGGGCCCGGCGGCTGCCGGGGGCGGGGGCCTGCGCCTGGGCGGCGGCGGCCAGCGCGGCGGCGGCCACCACCTCCTCGGGCAGGTCGTCGTCCTTGTGGCTGCGGCGGCCGGGCAGGGCCAGCACCAGGATGGTCAGGCCGAGCAGCACCTGGCCCCAGATCCAGCCGGTGTGGGCGAGGCTGCCCTCACGGGTGACGGACAGCTTGCCGCCGGCGGCCGGGAGCTTGAAGCCCTGCGCCCAGCCGTCCACCGTGGCGGGCTCCAGGGCGGCGCCGTCCACGGTGGCCTTCCACTCGGGGGCGGCGGCCTCGGCCAGGCGCAGCACCCGGCCGTCCGGGCCGGCCGGGACGGTGGTGCTGAGGTCGCGCACGCCGGCCGGGACGACCACCGGGTTGGCGCCCGGGGCGGTGATCAGCGCGCGGACCGCCGGGGCGCCGTTGACCTGCCAGAGCGCGGCGTCGCCGTCCTGGTTGGCCTTGACCAGGCCGGGGGTGGTGTCCAGGACGTCCTTGAAGGCGTCGATCACCGGGCGCTGGACGAGGACGTAGGCGATGCCGTAGCCGGCCAGGGCGTTCGCCTGGTCGGCGCCGGAGCCGGCCAGCAGGCTGCCGACCATCTTGTCGAGACCGTCCTGGGTGCCGGTGGCCGGGTCGACGGTGGACTCGGCCTGGCCGAGCGTCAGGCCGGCGCCGCGGACCACGGTGTAGCGGACGGCGCCCTTCTCCCCGGTGACGACGAGGGTGCGGGACCGGTCGGTGGTGCCGGCCTCCTCGGCGATGAAGGCGGGCACCTGGCCGGCGTCGCTGCGGTGCAGCGGGCCGCCGGCACCGGTCAGCGCCCACCACAGGCCGGTGCCCAGCGGGGCCAGCACGGCGGCGGCCACCACCAGGGCGGCCACCGGCTGGCGCCAGCCGAAGGCGATCCCGGCGACGCGGGCGTTGGCGCCGTCGGCGCCGATCGCGGCGGCGGCGAGCAGGGCGATCCCGGCGATCAGGGTGGCCGGGCCGGCCCAGGCGGGCACCGCCGGGCCGCCGGAGGCCGGGGTGACGGAGGTGCCCGCCACCGCGACCGCGAAGACCAGGCCGGCGCCGGCCGCGCCCCAAGCGGCGAGCACCGCGCGGCGGCGGTCGGCGCGCAGCAGCGCGGCGAGCGCGGCGAGCACCACACCGGCGGAGAGCCAGACCGGCGGCACCCCGGCGCCGCCGGGGTTGACCAGCAGCAGGCCGGCCGCACTCGCCCCGGCGCCGTGCAGGCCGGGCAGTCCGGCCTCCAGCAGCAGCCACTGCGGGTGCGACAGCACCTTCAGGGACCAGGGGGCCAGCACGGCGACCGGCACCGCGAGGATCACCAGCACGCGCAGGCCGAGCAGTCGAAGCGCCGTACCGCCGGAGCCGAAGGCGCCGCCGCGCAGCACCGCGACGACCAGCGTGGCCAGGCACAGCGGCACCGCGAGCGCCCAGGTCAGCGGGACGAAGGCGGTGGTCAGGGTGAGCAGCAGGACGGTCATCCAGACCGGCCGCCAGCCGGGGCGGGCGCCCTTGGCGGCGCTCTCCTCACGGATGCCGAGGCCGGCCGCGATCGCGGCGGCGCGGGCCAGCGGCGGCAGCAGCACGGCGAGGACGGCGGTGCCGATCCGGCCCTGGGCGAGCGCGCCGGTCGCGGCGGGCAGCAGCGCGTAGGTGGCGCTGGCCCAGGCGCGGACCAGCTTGGAGTCCAGCAGCGGCCGGGACACCAGGTAGGCGCTGACCGCGGAGAGCGGGACGGTGAGCACGACCAGCACGGTGAGCGCGAGGTCGGCGTGGCCGAACAGCAGCCAGGAGAACACCGCGAGCACGCCGAGGTACGGCGGCGCGGCGGCGGTGGAGCCGGTGCCGATCGGGTGCCAGGCGTCCGCGTACATCGACCAGAGGCCACCGGCGCCGTCGGAGGCGGGCAGCAGCGCGCCGCCGAACAGTCCGCCGCCGCCGAGCAGGCTGCGGCAGGCGACCAGGGCGAACACCAGCAGGGCGGCGAACAGCACCGGCGCGGGGCGCCGGGCCAGCTTCTTGAGCAGCGCGAACTGCTCGACGACCAGGTCCTCGGACTCCTCGTCGCCGCCGGCCTCGGCGCTGCCGTGCCGACTGCCGGTGTCGTCACTGCCCCCTATCCCGAGCGAACTGATGACGCCCTCGACGGCCAGCCGGGCGGTGGCGCCGGGGGCGGGGAAGAGCGTGCGGTCGTCCAGGGCGTCCGCCGCCCTGGTCCGGGAGCGGCGTTTGCGCGCGGCCAACACCCGCGGGAGGCGGATGAGCTCGTGGCCGAGGCCGGCCAGTTCGTCGACGGCCTGGCGCGGGTCCTTGCCGAGCAGGTTGGTGACGGCCCGCAGCAGGGTGCCGAGCACCAGGCGCAGCAGCACGTACGGGAAGAGCGCGCCCTTGCAGTTGGCGAGCAGGGTGAAGACGGAGCCGGCCTTGTCCACCCGGTGCGGGTGGGAGGAGCCGCAGTCGATGGCGCGGCGCTCGCGGCTGGCCGCCTCGGCGTGCCGCAGCACGGCGTCGGGGGCGATCACCACGCGGTGGCCGGCGGCGTTGACCCGCCAGCAGAAGTCGGTGTCGTCCCGCATCAGCGGGAGGGCCTTGTCGAAGCCGCCGAGCTCCTCGAAGACGTCCCGGCGCACCAGCATGCCGGCGCTGGAGACGGCGAGCACCGGGCGGACCTGGTCGTGCTGGCCCTGGTCCTGCTCGCGGCGGTCGAGGCCGGTCCAGCGCCGCCCGGAGCGGGCGATCGTCACGCCGACCTCAAGGAGCTGGCGGCGGTCGTACCAGCTGCGCAGCTTGGGGCCGACCACGCCGGCGCTGGGGGTGGAGTCGGCGACCTGGAGGAGGCGGCGCAACGCGTCGGTCTGCGGTTCGCAGTCGTCGTGCAGCAGCCAGAGCCACTCGACCGGCTGGGTCTCGCGCGGGCCGCCGCGGCCGAGGTCGTCCTCCTGGGCGAGCGGGTCGCCGAAGTCGTCCCAGCCGCCGGTGACCGGGTCGTAGCCGGACGGGTCGAGCCGGTACGGGAGGTCCTCCGGACGCAGCGGCGGGCTGTTGAAGACGGCCTCGGCGACGGCGGCGCCGAAGCCGACCCGGCGGCCGAGGACCAGCGGGCCGCTCTCGGGCATCCCGTCGGCGAGGCCGAAGTCCTCGAGGGCTTTCGCGAGCAGTTGCGGGGAGTCGTCAGTGGATCCGGTGTCGACCGCGAGGATCCGCTGGACCTGACGGTCCTGGCCGAGCAGGCCGGCGAGGGCCTGCGGCAGCCAGCGGGCGCCGTCGTGCGAGACGATCACCGCGGTGACCAGGTGACGCGGGTAGGCGGGCGGCCTGGAAGCGGTGAAGCCGCTCTGGTGGCTGTAGACGGTCATCGAGTGCGCGGGCCCCAGTTCTCGGTGGACACAGCCGGTGAACGGCAACCGGATGGCGCACCACACTAACGGCTCCGGATGGCGGCCTCGTGCGCGGTGCCGGTACGGAGGCGGTGGAGGAGGGGCCCGGAGGCACCGGAAGAACTGCCCGGGAACACGAAAGCGCCCCACCGTCGCGGTGAGGCGCTCGTTCAGCTTTGTGGTTGTCCGTCGCTGTCGGAGGGTCAGCGGGGGTCAGGGGTCGCCCCGGTCAGACCGCGCTCTTCTTGAGCCGACGGCGCTCGCGCTCGGAGAGGCCGCCCCAGATGCCGAAGCGCTCGTCATTGGCGAGGGCGTACTCCAGGCACTCCGAGCGGACCTCGCAGGCGAGGCAGACCTTCTTGGCCTCGCGGGTTGAGCCGCCCTTCTCGGGGAAGAAGGACTCCGGGTCGGTCTGGGCGCACAACGCGCGCTCCTGCCAACCGAGTTCCTCCTCGTCCTCCGCGATGCCGTCCCCGATCAACAGCTCAAAGAGCTCGCTCATGTGGCGCGCCTCCTCTGCCCCTACTTGGCGTCCCCGTGGTTGCCGTTGCCTCGTGCGGCCGACGACACGAGTGAAATTACAGTTGCGTCACTCTGGCCCAGTCAAGCCGAGCTCTGGTATTGAGGCCGGGATTCACTCCCTGGCACCAAACCGTTACGAATAGTGTACATATCCGGACACATCAGACTTTCAGCCTGAAGGCCTCGGACGGCATCGAACCGTCCCCAATCATTCGCGGAATGACACCCCGTCACCATCACAGGCCGGTCATCGGCCTCCCTTCCCGGCGATCTTCCCATCGAAACATAGAGAGTGATGAATCACCCCATCAGGGAAAGATCCGGACCTAACCCACTCGAATGCCGCATCCTTCGGTTTGACACCGACCCCGCGCATGCGGTGTCCTTGCCCCTATGTCAGAGTTCGCCAGCCTCCGGAGCGGTTCCACCCTCCGCCGTGCCGTGAACTCTTGTTGTCGCCTCTGTTCCTGCTGTATCTAGGCGCCCGCGTCCCACCGCGCGCCGCCCTCAGGAAGCACAGAGGCCGCCCGCGATTCCCGCCCCAGGACATCCCGGATCCGGCTGATCCCGACGAACCAGCCGACTCTCCGAGGACGACTCCCGTGCGCACCATCCGCATCCGCAAACGGAACCGCGACCGCAACAAGCTCGCCCGCCTGGGCCTCGCCCACTCCCCCCGTCCGACGAACGGGCGTCCTTGGACGGACGGACTCAGCGACGTCTCCATCGCCGGCGACCCGCTCGCCTTCCCCCACCTCGCCCGCACCGACCTGCCCGGACACCCCGGCACCGTCGCCGAGTACGCCCGGCTGGTGCGCGAGATCGCCGCCGACCGCGCCCGCTGGGAGCCGCTGGTCCGCTACGACGCGCTCACCCGCTGGTACTCCCGGCTGGAGACCGGCCCCGGCTACGAGGTCTGGCTGCTCAGCTGGCTGCCCGGCCAGAGCAGCGGCTTCCACGACCACGGCGAGTCCTCCGGCGTGCTGACCGTCGTCCAGGGCGAGCTGATCGAGCGCTCCCTCACTCATGCGGGCGAGAGCTCCCGCACCCTGCGCCCCGGCGGCCAGCGGGTGTTCTCCTCCGGCTACCTGCACGAGGTGGTCAACGGCGCGCTCGAACCCGCCGTCTCCATCCACCTCTACACCCCGGGCCTGACCGAGATGAACCAGTACGGCGCTGCCCCCGCCGTCCCCGAGCAGCACCCCCAGCCGCACCCGGAGCCGCACCCGCGGGCGCAGGCCGAGAGCCATTGAGCGCGGACTGACGAAGAGTCCGACCGTGGCAGGATGACCCCATGCGCATCGTGGCACTGGCAGGCGGAATCGGCGGGGCGCGCTTCCTGCGCGGACTCCTCGCGGCGGTCGGACCGCAGGACGAGATCACCGTCATCGGCAACACCGGCGACGACATCCACCTCTACGGCCTCAAGGTCTGTCCCGACCTCGACACCGTGATGTACACCCTCGGCGGCGGGATCAACGAGGAACAGGGCTGGGGCCGGACCGACGAGACCTGGTCGATCAAGGCCGAGATGAAGGAGTACGGCGTCGGCCCCGAATGGTTCGGGCTCGGCGACCGGGACTTCGCCACCCACCTCGTCCGCAGCCAGATGCTCACCGCCGGGTACAGCCTCAGCCAGGTCACCGAGGCGCTGTGCGTGCGCTGGAAGCCCGGCGTGCGGCTGCTGCCGATGAGCGACGACCGGGTCGAGACCCATGTGCGGATCACCGACGAGCAGGGCACCCGGGCGATCCACTTCCAGGAGTACTGGGTCAAGCTGCACGCCGCCGTCGACGCCGAGGCGATCATCCCGGTCGGCGCGGACACCGCCAAGCCCGCGCCCGGTGTGCTGGAGGCCATCGCCGAGGCCGACGTCATCCTCTTCCCGCCGTCCAACCCGGTCGTCTCGATCGGCACCATCCTGGCCGTCCCCGGCATCCGGGAGGCCGTCGCCGCCGCCCCGGCCCCGGTGGTCGGGCTCTCCCCGATCATCGGCGGGGCGCCCGTGCGCGGCATGGCCGACAAGGTGCTCGCCGCCGTCGGCGTCGAGGCCACCGCCGAGGCGGTCGCGCTCAACTACGGCGCGGCGCTGATCGACGGCTGGCTGGTGGACACCGCGGACGAGGACGCCGTCGCCACCGTCGAGGCCGCCGGGATCGCCTGCCGGGCCGTCCCGCTGCTGATGACCGACGTCGAGGCCACCGCCGAGATGGCCCGGGCGGCGCTCACACTGGCGGAGCAGGTGCGGAAGTGACCGTGGAGATCCTGGGCGTCGAGGGGATCCCCGAGGTCGACGCGGGCGCCGACCTCGCCGGGCTGATCGCCAAGGCCGGGACGTACCAGGACGGCGACATCCTGCTGGTCACCTCGAAGATCGTCAGCAAGGCCGAGGGCCGACTGCTGCACGCCGCCGACCGCGAGGCCGCGATCGACGCCGAGACCGTCCGGGTGGTCGCCCGGCGCGGACCGGCCCGGATCGTCGAGAACCGCAACGGCTTCGTCATGGCCGCCGCCGGGGTCGACGCCTCCAACACCGCCCCCGGCACCGTCCTGCTGCTCCCCGAGGACCCGGACGCCTCGGCGCGCGCGCTGCGGGCCCGGCTCCAGCGGCTCACCGGCCGCCGGCTCGCCGTCCTCGTCACCGACACCTTCGGACGGCCCTGGCGCAACGGGCTCACCGACGTCGCGATCGGCGCCGCCGGACTGTCCGTCCTGGAGGACCACCGGGGCCGCACCGACAGCCACGGCAACGAGCTGGTCCTCACCGTCACCGCCACCGCCGACGAACTCGCCGCCGCCGCCGACCTGGTGAAGGGCAAGGCCACCGGCGTCCCGGTCGCGGTCGTGCGCGGCCTCGGACACCTCGTCACCGACGAGGACGGCGCCGGCACCCGGCCGCTGGTGCGGTCCGCCGTCGACGACATGTTCCGGCTCGGCACTTCCGAGGCGCTGCGCCAGGCCGTCACCCTGCGGCGCACCGTCCGCTCCTTCACCGCCGACCCGGTCGACCCGGCCGCCGTCCGCCGCGCCGTCGCCGCCGCCGTCACCGCGCCCGCCCCGCACCACACGACGCCGTGGCGGTTCGTCCTGCTGGAGTCCGCCGAGACCCGGGTCCGGCTGCTGGACGCGATGCTCGCGGCCTGGCAGCGCGACCTGCGCGAACTCGACGGCTGGGACGACGCCAAGATCGCCCGCCGCACCGCCCGCGGCAACGTCCTGCGCGACGCGCCGTACCTGGTGGTGCCCTGCCTGGTGATGGACGGCTCCCACCACTACCCCGACCGGCGCCGGGCCACGGCGGAGCGGGAGATGTTCACCGTCGCCGCCGGCGCGGCCGTGCAGAACCTGCTGGTCGCGCTCACGGGTGAGGGGTACGGCTCTGCTTGGGTGTCGTCCACCATGTTCTGCCGTGACACCGTCCGGGCGGCGCTGGACCTGCCGGACGGGTGGGACCCGATGGGGGCCATCGCCGTCGGCCGGCCGGCTGAGGCGCCGCGGGAGCGGGCGGAGCGCAGCGCGGACGTCTTCATCGAGGTCCGGTAGCGGCTGCGCCTAGGGCGGTGGGAACAGGTCTGCCAGCAGCTCGGACATGCTGACAGTCGGGGCGTTAAGGTGCTTGCGTGCCTCGCGGGCGAGGAGTTCGTCGGCGGCGTCCTCGGCCGCGTCCAGCAGTTCGATCGGCACTAACGCCGCGACGCGCTCGCCGTTGCGGGTGATCACGGTGGGCTTACCGGCCTCGGCCCGAGCGACCAACTCGGTGAAACCGGCCCGGGCGACACTGATGCTCACAACGTCGTCCATGGCGGCAGCGTAGCGGCCGATCGGCTCAGCGGTGGCGGTGGTCGTTGGGGGTGAGCCTCGGGCCGTAGCGGGGGGCGCGGGCGCCGGCGGCCATGAGGAGGCGGCAGACGCGGTGGCGGTGCGGGCGGTAGGGCTCCAGGAGGGCGAGCATCTGGGCGTCGTCGCTGCGGGGGCGGCCGGCCAGGGCCCAGCCGACCAGGTTGGGGAGGTGGAAGTCACCCACCGAGACCGCGTCCGGGTCGCCGTTGCTGCGCTGGAGGGTCTCGGCGGCCGTCCAGACTCCGATGCCCGGTACAGCCGTAAGGCGGGCGAAGGCCTCCTCGTGGCCCATCGCCGAGGCCTCCTCCAGGCGCGGGGCCAGCCGCACGGCGCGCATCACCGTCGCCGAGCGCTTGGGGTCGACGCCGGCCCGGTGCCACTCCCAGCTCGGGACCATCGCCCAGTCGCGGGCCGACGGTGCCACCCGCATGCCCTCGGCGGGGCCCGGTGCCGGGGTGCCGAAGTCCCGCAGCAGGGTGCGCCAGGCGCGGTAGGCCTCGTCGGTGGTGACCTTCTGCTCCAGGATGGCCGGCACGAGGGACTCCATCACCAGGCCGGTGCGGGTGATCCGCACCCCCGCCGTACGGCGCTGGGCGTCCCGCAGCGGGCCGGGCGGCAGCACCAGCGCCTCCGGGTGGTCCTCCGCCCCGAGCAGCGCGGGCAACCGGTCCAGCAGCCACTGCGCGCCGGGGCCCCAGGCGGTCGCCTCGACTTCGCCCTCGGCGGGGTGGGGCCGCACCCGGAGGGTGCCGACGCCGGCCGGGGTGCGGGAGGCGCGCCAGACGGCGCCGTCGCCGGTGGTGCGGTAGGAGGGGTCGGCGGGGCCCCGGCGCAGGGGCAGCAGGGTGCGGACCGGGTCGAGCGGGAAGCCCGGCCGCCAGCGCCGTACCGCCTCGCCGCCCGTCACTGCTGTCGCCTCCTGTGGTCCTTGGGGCTATGAACGATACGCGGGGAGGGTGACAGGTCGGGGGGTGTGGATGACGGCCCTACTGGGCCTGCAGCTCGGCCGCTGCCGTCCGCAGTGCCGGGAGCCGGGCGTAGAGCGCGGCGCCGGGACATTCGGTGTTGAAGGCGTCGCGGTGGCCGGAGATGGTGGCGAAGTCGACCACCGTGCCCGTGGGGTAGCGGCTGGCGTCGGAGGAGGAGGTGAGTTTGGTGTGGCCGTCGGCGGCTTGGCCGGTGAGGCCGAGTTTCCAGGCGGCGAGGGCGGCGAGGCCGTCGAGGAGGGGTTGGGGCGGGGTGTCGCCGACGTAGGTGCCGATGGCGGCGGCGCCGGCGGAGTCGGTGTTGAAGCCGAGGGTGTGGGCGCCGTGGACGGGCTGGTCGACGCCGCCGGCGCGACCCTCGTAGACGGTGCCGCAGCGGTCGACCAGGAAGTTGTAACCGATGTCCCGCCAGCCGCTGGTCTTGACGTGGTACTGGTGGATCGACCTGATCACCCGGGGGGCGTCGGAGCAGGCGTAGTCGGAGGCGGTCGCGGTGTGGTGGACGAAGACCTCGCGGACCGGGCCGGTGTACTCGAAGCCGGGGTCGCGAAGCGACTCGTCGGCGCCCCAGCCGGCCCGGGTGACGATGGCCGGGCGCGGGGCCTGACGGCCGTCCGCGGGGGCGGCGGGCAGGGTCCGGGTGGCGGCCGCGGCGTCGGTGCCGGTGCCGGCACCCGGGTCGACCAGGTCGAGCCGCAGTCCGGGCGGCGGGCCGGCCGGGCCCGGTACGACCTCGACCGCGACGCCGTCGCTGCGGCCGGTCCACAGCGGGGCGGTGGCGGCGTGCGGGGCGTGGTCGGGGCCGTCCTCGGTGTCGGCCTCCAGGGTGTGCCAGTCGCTCCAGCGGCCGGTGGCGGCGTCCCGGGTGCGGACCCGGACGGTGGCGCCGGCCATCGCCGCCGCCGGGCCGTCCCAGCCGACGCCGAGGAGTTCGAACGGCCGGGTGGCGCGTGGCGCGAGCCGGTGGCCGGTGGTCAGGGGGAGCGAGACGGTCGTGCCGCCGCCGGGGAAGTCACGGCGTTCGGCGGCGGGCGCAAGGGGCGTGGCGGTGGCGGTGGGAGCGGGTTGGAGCAGCAGGGCGGCAGTGCATCCGGCGAGCAGAGCGGCCGGGAGGGCGCGACGCGCGGCCCTTGTCGAACGGCGCACTGCGCGGGTCGAGGGGCTCACAGCCCTGCTTGAGGGGCACACAGCCTGGGTTGGGGAGCACGCAGCCTTGATTGAGGGGCACATAGAGGGGATCGTCGCCGTAAACCGGGCGGCCCGCCACGCCGCCTCGCGCCCGCTCGGCCGCCCCTCCCGGCCTCCCACCCGAAGGCCGTAGGCTGGGGCGCACCATGACTGCGCCATTCGCTGCCGATGCCCGCACCCCCGTCGAGCTGCTGCACGCATACCTGCGCGGCGGCACCCCTTCGGTCGATCCCGCGGCCCCGCTGGTCACCTTCTACGACGACGCCACCGGTGAACGGGTGGAACTCTCCGCCCGGACTTTCGACAACTGGGTCGCCAAGACCGCCAACCTCCTCCAGGACGAGCTGAACGCCGGTCCGGGCGACCGCGCCGCGCTGCTCCTGCCCGCCCACTGGCAGAGCGCCGTCTGGCTGCTGGCCTGCTGGTCGGTCGGGGTGACGGCGGTGCCGGGCGGCGACCCGGCCGCCGCCGACCTGGTGGTGAGCGGTCCGGACGGCCTGGAGGCCGCCCAGGCGTGCCAGGGCGAGCGCGTCGCGCTCGCGCTGCGGCCGCTCGGCGGCCGCTTCCCGCAGCGCCCGGACGGCTTCCTCGACTACGCCGCCGAGGTGCCCGGCCAGGGCGACCGCTTCGCGCCGTACTCCCCCGTGCCCCCGGAGGGGCAGTCGCTGGAGACCTCGGTGGACGGGCTGCCGCTGAAGCTGACCGGCGAGCAGACCGTCGCGCTGGCCCGGGAGGGGGCCGCGCGCCTCGGTCTGGAACCCGGCGCGCGCGTCCTGTCCACGTCCTCCTTCGACGACTGGGCGGGCCTGGAGGCCGGTCTGCTGGCCCCGCTGGCGGCCGGCGCCTCGGTGGTGCTGTGCCGCAACTCCGAGGGCCTGAGCACCGAGCAGTGGGAGAAGCGGGTCGAATCCGAACGGGTGACACTGCGCGTCGGCTGACCCCCGACGAGGGCCCGGCGGGTAGGGATCCCTGCCATGGCCGAGGACGACACCGAGCACCCCCCGACCGATGACGTTCCCCCGACGGACACTCCCCCGAGCGGACCCGGACGCCCGCGCAGGCGCCGGCGGTGGCTGATGATCACCGCCGGCGTCGTCGCGTTCCTGGTGGTCGCCATCGGCGCACTGCTCTACATCGCCTACCGCAAGCTGGACGGCAACATCCGCACCGACTCGGTCACCGACAAGCTGCTGGCCGAGCTGGAGGCCGAACGCCCGAGCCGTACGGCCGGGGCCGGCGGCGCCGAGAACATCCTGTTGATCGGCAGCGACGACCGCTCCGGCGCGAACTCCTCCTACGGCGGCGAGCCCGGCACCCAGCGTTCGGACACCACGATCCTGCTGCACCTGGCCGCCGACCGTAAGCGCGCGACGGCGGTCTCCATCCCGCGTGACGTCATGGTCACCGTCCCGGCCTGCGAGAAGCCGGACAGCACCCGGAGCAAGCCGGGGCTGATGCAGTTCAACTGGGCCTTCGAGCTGGGCGGCCCGGCCTGTTCGATCCGGACCGTCGAGCAGCTCAGCGGCATCCGGATGGACCACTACCTGATCCTCGACTTCAACGGCTTCAAGACGATGGTGGACGCGATCGGCGGGGTCGACGTGTGCGTGCCGCAGCCGATCCACGACAAGGACGCCAAGCTGGACCTGGCGGCCGGCCGGCAGGTGCTGCACGGCGAGCAGGCGCTCGGCTACGTCCGGGCCCGGGAGAGCCTGGGCGACGGCAGCGACACCCAGCGGATGGGCCGTCAGCAGCAGTTCCTGGCCTCGCTGATCCGCAAGGTGCAGTCGCAGGGGGTGCTGCTGAACCCGGCGAAGCTGTGGCCGGTGCTGGACGCGGCCACCTCCTCGATCAAGGCGGACGGCAAGCTGTCGTCGCTGGGTGCGCTGTACGACCTCACCCAGGACCTGCGCGGCATCCCCTCGCCGGACGTGGTGTTCCTGACCGCGCCGCGCCGCCCGTACCGCTACGACTCGGACCGGGACGAGTTCGTGCAGCCGCAGACCACCCAGCTGTTCACCGAGCTGCGGGACGACCGGCCGATCGCGGTCCGGCCGCCCGGCCCGGCGCCCACGGCGGCGGCGAGCCCGTCCGCCGGGGCGGGGTCGGCGGGGTCGGACCAGGCGACGGCGTCACCCTCGGCGAGCGCCCCACCGACCTTCGAGGGACGGTCGGCCGACGTGGACTCCTGCGCGCAGCACTGACGCCCCACGCGGGCTTTACCCTTCCATTGCTCTTTCGTGACGGATGTCATACCAGGAACGATTCCCCCGTTCGGCTCGTCTAGTGTGTCCGGATCAGCCCGCTACCCGAGTGGGCAGCCCCCGTGGCCGGCCGGACGTAGGGAGCCCCGTGCAGCAGGACATACCGGAAACCGGCCAGGGCAACGGGGAGGGCCGACGGACGACCAGGCGCCGGGCCGCGGCCGCGGCCAAGCGGAACCGGCGCCGACGAATACTCAAGTGGGCGGCCGGCACCGGCGCGCTGGTGATGGTCGCGGGCTGCGGCGGGGCGTACTACCTGTACCAGCACTTCAACGACAACCTGACCTCGGTCAAGGTCCAGCTGGGCGACGAGGCCGAGCGGCCCCGGGCCGCCGGGGACGCGCTGAACATCCTGGTGATCGGCACGGACAGTCGGCAGGGCCTCGGGCGCGAGTACGGCGACGAGGGCAGCACCGGGCACGCCGACACGACGCTGCTGTTCCACATCGCCAAGGACCGCACCAACGCGACCGTGATCAGCATCCCGCGCGACCTGATGGTGCCGATCCCGGAGTGCCGGACCGACCAGGGGAAGAAGATCCCCGGCTCGGCGCGGGAGATGTTCAACACCAGCCTGGGCCAGGACGGGCGCGACGCGGGCTGCACCTGGAAGACCGTCGAGACGATGACCGGGATCCGGGTCGACCACTTCGTGCAGGTCGACTTCGAGGCGGTGAAGACCCTGTCCACCGCCGTCGGCGGCGTGGAGGTCTGCGCGGCCAAGGACATCGACGACAAGGACTCGCACCTGAAGATGTCCAAGGGCCGCCACACGGTCCAGGGCGAGGAGGCACTGGCCTTCGTCCGCACCCGGCACGCGGTCGGCTTCGGCGGCGACCTCACCCGGATCCCGCTCCAGCAGCAGTTCATCAGCTCGATGATCCGCAAGATCAAGAGCGACGGCACCCTGACCAGCCCCGCCAAGCTCTACAAGCTCGCGGACGCCGCCACCAAGGCGCTCACCGTGGACTCCGGCATCGGCAGCGTCGACAAGCTCAAGGACCTGGCGCAGGACATCAGCAAGGTGGACACCAAGAACATCACCTTCACCACCGTGCCGGTCCTGGACGACCCCAAGGACAACGACCGGCTGATCCTCAAGCAGCCCGACGCCGGGCAGGTGTTCTCGATGATCGCGGGCGACCGCTCGCTGACCGGGACGGCCACCCCGTCGGCCGCCGAGACCCCGGCCCCGGCCGCCCCCTCTTCCGCCGCCCCGGCCTCCACCGCGCCCGCGGTGGACGCCGAGGACGTCCGGGTGACGGTGCGCAACGGCAGCGGGACGCGCGGGCAGTCCGGTCCGACGGTGGAGAAGCTGAAGGCCAAGGGCTTCGCCAAGGCCGCCGTCGCCTCCGACGCGGCGGTCACGGCGACCACCACGGTGTCGTACCCGGCCGGCCGAGAGGCCGAGGCCGCCACGCTGGCCGCAGCCCTCGGGCTGCCCGCGGACGCCGTACGGCAGGACCCGAAGGCGGGCCCGAAGGGCGCACTGGTACTGGTGCTCGGCAAGGACGTCCTCGCGGCCCCCGCCCAGGCGCCGACGGAGGCGCCGGAGGACCTCCAGCGGGTGCAGGCGGACGACACCGACGCCTGCGCCAAGTAGCCGGCAGGGGGCGGGGGTTCCGTCGTCATCGGTGAGGACGGCGGTCGGGCTCGCGCCCGGCCCGCCCTCAACCGCCCCCCCCCCGGGGGGGGTACCGGCGGTAGCGGTCGCCGCCCTCAACCCGCCCGGGAGAGCACGTCCTTCGAGGACGGACCGATGCTCCTTATCACCCGGCGGGCCAGTGAGCGGGGCGAGGTGATGAAGCCGAAGCCCCAGCTGAGGTGCATGGTCGCGAGCGCCACCGGCAGCAGCGCCTTGGCCTTGAGGGACAGGCCGCGGCCCTCGACCACCGCGCCGCCCAGGATGCCCAGCAGGTAGGCGCCGGGCACCGCGAGGAACGCCGGGTGGACGGCGGCTCCGAGCACCAGCCCGAGCACGACCGCGAGCAGCGCGGACGGCGGGGCGAGGTAGCGCAGGTTGACCGAGCCGCGGTGGTAGCGGGTGACCACCCGGCGCCAGCGGCCGTAGTCCTTGTACTGCTTGGCCAGCGCCCGGACCGACGGCCGGGGTCGGTAGGTCACCCTGAGCTGCGGGGTGAACCAGACCAGCCCGCCGTCCTGGCGGATCCGGTAGTTCAGCTCCCAGTCCTGGGCGCGGATGAACTCCTCGTTGTAGCCGCCGAGCTTCTCCAGCACCTCCCGCCGGAACACCCCGAGGTAGACGGTGTCCGCCGGGCCGGCCAGGCCGCCGGTGTGGAAGGCCGCGTTGCCGACACCGATCTTGGAGGTCATCGCGGCCGCGACCGCGTGCTCCCACTCGGTCTCGCCCTCGGCGTGCATGATGCCGCCGACGTTGGCCGCGTCCATCTCACCGAGCAGCCGGACCGCCGTGGTGATGTAGCCCGGGGTGAGCAGGCCGTGGCCGTCCACGCGCACCACTATCGGGTGCTGCGAGCCCCGGATGGCGGCGTTCAGCCCCGCTGGGGTGCGGCCGGTGGGGTTCTCCACCGTGCGCACCCGCGGATCCTCGGCCACCAGCGCGGCCGCGATCTCGGCGGTACGGTCGGTGGAGGGGCCGAGGGCGATCACCACTTCCATCGGCCCGGGGTACTCCTGGTCCAGGATGCGCCGAACCGCCGTGCGCAGGTGTCGTTCCTCGTTGAGCACCGGCATGATCACGGAAACAGCCGGCAGCTCCTCAGCAGCCTTGGTGTTCATCGGGGCCAACCGTACCGGTGCCGACGCGTCTCCGTCTTGTCCCGGTCTGGGTGGCCTCGGGTACCCCGAAGGGCGGTACCGGCGCTGTGATCACGCCCACCGTACCGCTCCGTTTCCCCGGGCCCGAATCGGAGTGGGAACGGTGCAGGTTCGGGGCAGGTTCAGAGCCAGTAGTGAACGACGGTGAACAGCGCGAAGCCGGCCACCGAAAGGATGTTCACCAGGCGCTGCGGACGACCCAGCCGGTCCGGCAGCACCTGCTTGGGGCGCAGGTCGGGGCGGTGGGCGGCGGTGGCGACCACCCGGGCCAGCTCCACCGGGTCGTACCGCTCGCCGAGGTGGCGGGCCAGCCGGGACATCGGCCAGCCGGCCACGGAGAGGTCCTCGCCGCCGCGCAGCCGGATGATCAGCCGCCGGCGGTGCACGGCGGCTGCGGTGATCTGCTGCCACCGGAAGTGGCGGACGCGCAGCGCGGTGGCCACCCGCAGACCGTCCCGGTCGGCCACGATCTGCCAGGACAGCGCGTGGCCGCAGGCGAGGATCGCCGAGGAGCCGAACCAGAGCGGCCGCACCAACCCCTCCCACCAGCCGTCGCCGCTCAGGAACACCACGGCGGCGGCGAGCAGCAGCGCCATCGCGGGCCCGGGCAGTACGCGCAGCGGCACGGGTATCTCCCAGCGGCGGGCGGCCACCGGCCGGGCGTCCGGTCCGGGGTCGGGGGCGGCGGCCACCGTCTCGGCGGTGAGCTCGGCGACGGCGAGTTGCTGCTCGCGGTCGTACTCGGCCTTGTGGTTCGGCCGCGGGACCCGGGCGACGGCGGCGACCACGGCGGCCACCCAGTGCGGGTCGCCGTCCAGCAATGCGGGGCGGACCAGGAGCTGCCGGTCCGGGCCGTCCGGGCCGCGGTAGAGCACCGCGGGGACGCTGCGGCGGGCCCGGGCCAGCCGGGCGACGGCCTGTGCGGGGGTCGGCCGGTCGTAGGGCCCTGCCCCGTCGAACGGCGGCTCGGGGTCGGGATACTCGCCCTCGCCCTCGATCTTCATGGACTCGGGCACCCAGGCCGGGCCCTCGCCGTACGGGGACCACAGGTAGCGGTCGCGCTCGACCACGCGCCAGAGCGGGGGTCCGTCCGGCGGGCCGTCCAGCGGCAGCACCAGCAGGTCGCCGCGGGCGTCGGCGCGGACCCGGACGGCCAGCGCGGGCGCGGAGCCCTCGAAGGCGGGCCGGGCCCGGCGCGCGTTCGCGGCGGCGGCCGAGCCGAGCAGCAGGACGCCGAGCAGGGCGCTCAGGCCACCGAAGGCCATCTCGCCGGAGAGGTCGTAGTCGTCGCCGGCGGCGCGCACGGAGTCGCCGTTCACCAGCAGCGTGACGGGCTCGCCGGGCTGCGGCTGCCGCTGCCACCGGACGTCCAGGGCCGCGGTGCGCTCCGGGCCGCCGCCGGGCGGCTGGAAGCGGACGGTCAGCACGCCGTCCCGGTCGGTCGACAGGGCGGTGCCGTACACCCCGGTGGCCTGCCGGTCGGCGGCCCGCTGCCCGGCCTGCGCCCAGAGGCCGTACAGCGGGAGCGCGAGGGCGACCAGGAGCAGCAGGCCGCCGAGGGTGCGGCGGCCGACCGGCGGGCCCTCGGGGTGGCCGGGCGAGGGCGCCCCGGCGGCCGTCCACGGGAAGGGGACGGGCGGGGCTGCCAGTTCGTCCAGTTGCTGGCGGGCGCGGCGGCGGCCGAGTTCGGCGCCGATCAGCACGGCGGCGAGCAGCAGGTTCATCAGGACGGCCGACCAGCGGCCGAGCGGGGAGACCAGGCCGCCGGGGGCGTACCAGAGCACGGCCAGGGCGGCCGGCGGGACCAGCGCCCGGATCCGGGGCTTGGCGATCAGCAGGACCACCTCGGCCAGCACTGTCCAGAACGCCAGTGCGGAGCCCCAGGTGTCCTGGCAGACGCCCTGGACGTTGCAGCCGCCGGTGTCGGTCGGCTCCACGGCCGTGGCCAGGACGAGGAAGGCGGCCGGGGCGAGCGCGAGCCAGCGGGTGTCCAGCCGCCAGGCGGTCCGGGCGGCGCGCCATCGGGCGGCCGCGGCGGCGGTGAGGGGCGCGGCGCTGGGCAGCGGCGGGGCGTCCGAGGGGAGCATTCGGCGATCATCTCAGCATCGGACGATCGTCTCGGCCGTCCGGTGGCCGTCCATGCCGCGGGGGGGGGGGGGGGGGGGGGGCCCCCCCCCCCCCCCCCCCCCCCCCCCCCTCTCCCCCCCCCCCCCCCCCCCCCCCCCCCCCCCCCCCCTCCCCCCCCCCCCTCCCCCCCCCCCCCCCCGCTACACCTCCTCGGGCACCTCCACGATGAGCAACGTCCCCCGACTGCCCGCCCGTACGGCGTGCCGCGCGCCCGCCGGCACCCGGGACAGCTCACCAGCAGTGACCGTCAACTCCTCTCCCTCCACATCCAGTTCGAGGAGGCCATCGACCACGAACAGCACCTCGGCCGTCCCGTGCACCTCCCCCTCCAACTCCCGCCCGTCCATCCGCAGCACCTTCACCGCCGCCGTCCCGACCAGACCCAGCACCTGGGAACGCCAGGCATCGGGCAGTTGGGCCGCGCGCTCGTTCACGTTGACCACGTTCATGACCCGGGACGCTATCCGGACCGGACCGGAAGTTGGTTGACCGGAGGGTAAAACCTGCCAGGATCGCTCCGGTGAACGCTCGCGCGCTGTACGAGGCGCTACTCGACACCGACGGCCCGTACGAGGACGTCATCGCCCCCTGGCTCGCCCAGCCCTCCGCCGACGACTACCGCGCGCGCCTCCACGCCGCCGCCACCCCCCGCAACCACTGGTGGACCGACAAGGACGACGGCTGGGACCTCCTCCAGGAGCTCTACGCCCTCAGCCGCGTCAGCGACTACCTCCTCCTCGACCCCCAACTTCCGCCGTACCTGCACCTGTTCACCGCCCTCGGGATGACCCCGTTCGAGAACAGCACCCACTTCGACCCCTTTCTGCACGAGATCACCGAGGTCGAGCAGGCCGAAGCCCCGGACTCCCCCATCGAGATCCTCGACGTCCGCTGGCCCGGCCTGATGCTCGGCGAGCTGCTGTTCAGCCGCGCCGGAGTACGGATCCGGGCAGGCATCGCGCACGCGGAACGCGGGGTGGCCGACCGCTGGCCGCTCTACTGGACGCACCGCCGCGCCCACCGTCCCACCCGTGACCTCTCCCAGGGCTGGGGCAACAACTCCCAATGGCGCACTGACTTCCGCCTCGACTACCGCACCGCCGACGGCGACCTGCTCAACATCGCCGAGGACGCCCCGATCGATGGACGCCCCGACCTCGACCCGGACGACTACGGGAACCTCGGCCCCGACGAGCGCCTCCTCACCCCCGCCGAACGCCGCGAACTGCTCCGCCACCGCACCTTCCTGCGCACCCCCGCGACCGCCGCCGCCTCGCCCGCCTGGGCGGCGGACCTCTTCCCCTGGGAGTGGCGACTGCCAGCCGACCTCATGTGAGGCCCGGTGAGTGCTGGATCACTGCGCATGATCACGCCGGTTGATAGGTAAAGGCGTATGGAAGAACTCATACGCCTCAGGGACGTCGAGGAAGCCGCGGCCGGAGACGGGCACCTCCTGTGGGCGGCTCAGGGACGGCAGGACGGCCGGCTGGGCCCGGGAGTGCGGGCCTGGCGTCACGGGACGGCCCTCGCGGTGGCGAGCCCCGATCTCTCCGGGCGGGACCGGCTGGCTGTGAAGGGTGATGCCGATGACGCCACGCACCTGGTGCGGCACCTGCTGGACGACCTCGGACCGTCCTACCGCCCCGTTGGCCAGGCCTCCTTGATCGAGACGCTGATCGGCGCGCTCCCCGGTCTGTCGCCGATCCCCGAGTTCTACTGGATGGAGACCTCGACCGTTCCCGACTCCCCCGCCGTCGGGGTGGAGTGGCTGGACGAGGTGACGGTGAAGGAGGCGGCCTCGCTGTTCGACCGCTTCTTCCCCGACTCGTTCGCACAACCGGACGACGGCGGTGTGCACCGCTGGGCCGGAATCGTCGACTCCCCCGGGAGCGGTGCCCGACCGGAGCCCCTGGCCGTGGCAGCCGACGTCTGGTCGGCAGCCAACTGCGGGTTCCTGGCCGGTGTGTGCACCCACCCTGCCGCCCGCGGGCGTGGGCTGGCGCAGGCCGTCTGCGGCTTCCTCATCGAGGCGCTGGTGCGCCGGCACGGGCGTGCCGCCCTCATGGTCCACGCGGACAATCCGTCGGCCATCGCCGTGTACGAGCGTCTGGGCATGACCAAGCGGCTCCTCACGGCGGCGCAGGTCGTCTCCCCATAGGGGCGTCCTCTCAGGCGTCCCCGACGTGAGCGGCGAGCAGCTCGCCGATCACGTACCGGGCGGTGCGCGCCATCCGGAGGTTGGTCTCCCGGTAGTAGTCCAGCTCCATCAGCGCGACGGACAGGGCCCAGCCCCTCCCCCGTGCCCAGGCGGCGGCATCGGCGCCGACCGCCGTCCGGAAGGCATCACGTACGGACGCTGGAAGCACGTACCAGACCGGGAGCAGGTCCACGGCCGGGTCGCCGAGGCCCACACAGCCGAAGTCGATGACGGCACTCAACCGTCCCGCGCCGTCGACCAGCAGGTTGCCGGGCTGGAGGTCGGCGTGGATCCAGACCGGCGGGCCCGGGTGATCGGGCGCTCGAAGTGCCAGATCCCAGAGCGAAGTTACGGCCTCCGTGTCCACCACGTCCGTCAGCGCCGCAAGCGCCCGACGGACCGCGCCGTCCCGCGCCGCCAGCGTCTCACTGCGGTAGGAGGCCGGACCGCCAACCGGGTCCACCCGGTACATGGCGGTCACGAAGGACGCCAAGTCAGCTGACAACAGCGCCGGTTCGGCCACCCGCCCGGCCACCGGATTGGCCCCCTCCAACCAGCGAAGCACCGACCACGGCCACGGGCAGCCGTCGGCCGGCTCGCCCAGGCCCACCGGTGCCGGTACCGCGACCGGCAGTCCGAGCGCCAGGCGGGGCAGCCAGGCGTGTTCCTTGCCGATGTCCTCAGCCGCCCCCGGGATGCGCGGGATCCGTACCACCAGGTCCGCCCCGAGCCGGTACATCGCGTTGCTGGTCCCGGCGGAGTCAACCAACTCCACGGGCAGGTCGGCCCATTGCGGGAACTGCGCGGCCACCATTCGCCGCACGAGCGCCTCGTCGATGTCCAGTTCGTCGGCGTGCATCTTGGGGGAGGGCGACATGGCGTCCGACCCTGCCAGCACCGCTCAGGCCCGGCAAACGAATTACCAGGGCACGACCTGCCCCAGGTGGTCGACGAAGTGGAGACCGGGCTTTCCGCGGTGCCGCTCGATCGTCCCCGCCACCCCGGGAACGCTCTCCTCCACGCTGAGTTCGGCCTCGAAGCCGCCGAGGTCCGTGCGCACCCAGCCCGGGTCCATCAGCAGCAGCGTCCGCGCGCCGTCCACGTGGCGGGCCGCGTAGCAGCGCATCAGCTGGTTCAGCGCGGACTTGCTGGCCCGGTACAGGTCCTGCCCGCCGTCCGTGTTGAGCGTGATGCTGCCCTGGTCGGAGGACATCACGCCGATGGTCCCGGTCGGCGGGACCATCGGGTCGAAGGTCTCCACCACGCGCATCGGGCTGAGCGCGTTGGTCACCATGACCTCGGTGAACATGTCCGTAGGGACCTCGCCGATCGGGAGGTCGCCCCGGGTGATGGCGGCGTTGACGAAGAGCAGGTCCAGGGTGCGGTGGGCGAGTCGGTCGCGCAGGGCCGCGATCTGCTCCGGGTCGGTCATCTCCAGTGACTCGACGGTCAGCCTCCCGCCGGAGGCGTCCGCCAGGTCGTGCAGGCCGGTGCGCGCGGTTCCGCGAACCGTGCCGATGACGTCCCAGCCGCGGTGGAGGAACTCGGCGGCGAGGCCGAGGCCCAGGGTGCGGGAGGCCCCGACGATCAGGGCGGTCTTGCGGGTGGTGTCGTTCATGCCGCCAGTCTCGGAGCGGCTTGGCCCAGACGTCCAATACCCTTCCGGACGCATTGATACCGTGCGGGTATGGATCTGGACCTGCGCAAGCTCCGCTACTTCGTCGCGGTCGCCGAGCACGGGCAATTCGGCCGCGCGGCACAAGCGTTGTTCATCGCGCAGCCGGTGCTGAGCCGACAGATCCGCGCGTTCGAGCGGGAGCTGGGCTGCGCACTGTTCACCCGGACCACGCGCAGCGTCGAACTGACTGCCGCCGGGCGACAGTTGTACGAGGAGGCGCAGCGGATCACCGCGACAGTGGACACCGCCCTGCAGCGCGTGCAGGAGGCCGCACGGGGCGAGCGGTGGCTGGTGGTCGCCTTCTCCCCCGGTCTGCACGTGTCGGAGGCGATCCGGGCGTTCTCCGCGCACCACCCGGAGGTCGGGATCGACGTCCTCCCGCTGCGCTGGTGGGAGCGGGACGCGCCGCTGCGCGACGGGCGCGCGCACGTCGGCTACCTGCGGCACCCCTTCGACGACGCGGGGCTGCGCACCGTCCCCATCGGGCACGAGACCAAGGTCGCCTGCCTGCCCGTGACGCATCCGCTGACCGGCCGTAGCAGCCTCACCTCGGCCGATCTCGACGGTGAGCCGATCCTCGACGCCCGGGCGCGGCGCACGTACACGCTGGACGAGAAGTTCGAGCTGATCGCCTCCGGGCAGGGCGTCGCACTCGTCCCGCTGAGCGTCGCGGGCTCGTACTCCCGCCCCGACCTCGCCTATCTGCCGGTCACCGACCTCCCACCCGTCGAAACCTGCCTGGCAGTGCCGCAGGACGGCGACTGCGCGGGCGTCGTACGGGACTTCCTCGGCATCGCCACGGCCACGCTGCGCCACCATCCGGCCGGGTAGGCGGGGCAGGGCTCGACGTCAGACCCTCTCCCCGCCTCCTCCGGCCCTCCTCGCACCATGGCGGATCCACTGCCACTTGGTGGCACAGGCCAGGACCGGACCGACGAGCATGGACAGCATCCACAGCCCCACGCTGGCCGGCGAATAGATGTAGTACTGCCATCGGTCCGGGAGCATCGTCGGCGCGAGCAACAGCGCCAAAAGTGCCGCCCAGGTCGCCAGCCACGTGACCACCATGCGTGCCGCAACGTCCATGCGTGTCCCCAGCCCGAGGTTTGAACGTGTTCAATATACGCTCGTGGCATTCCCGGGCACAGCGAGGGACGTCAGCTCATCCGCAGACACTCGCCGGGACACTCCCGCTCACTCCCTGACCGCGAGGTCCTGGCTGCCGACCACCTTGAGCAGCCGCAGCGCCGAGTGCGAGGGGGTGCCGGGCGCGGCGGTGTAGAAGATCGTCCACTGGTCCCGGTGCGGGTCGTGCAGCGCCTCGCAGTCGAGATCGAGTGGGCCGACCACCGGGTGGATGATGCGCTTGCGGGTGGAGCGGCGCATCTCGACGTCCTGCCGGGCCCACAGTTCGCGGAACTCGGCGCTGCCCGCGAGCAGTCGGTCGACCAGGCGGCGCACGCCGCTGTCGGCGGGGTAGCGGGCCGCGGCGGAGCGCAGGTCGGCGACGGCCCGGCGGGCGAACACGGCCTGCCCGGCGGGATCGTGGCGGGCGCGGGTCTCCGGGTCGGTGAAGAAGCGCCAGATCAGGTTGCGCTCGCCGGGCGGCGGGGCGGAGAAGTCGCCGAGCAGCGCGGCCGCCATGGCGTTCCAGGCCAGCACGTCGCGGGCGGCGCTGCAGACCATCGCCGGGGTGTCGTCCAGCCGGTCGAGCAGGTGCAGGATGCCCGGCCGCACGTCACGGGGCAGCGCGCTCGGGGGCAGCGGCGGCTCGCCGACGAGGTGGTGGAAGTGGGCGGTCTCGTCCTCGGACAGCCGCAGGGCCCGGCTCATCGCCCCGATCATCTGCCGGGACGGGCGCGGCCCCCGGCCTTGTTCGAGCCTGATGTAGTACTCCACCGACATGCCCGCGAGCTGCGCGACCTCCTGGCGGCGCAGGCCCGGGGTGCGGCGACGCCCGCCGGCCGGCAGGCCGACGTCGATGGGCTGGATGCGGGCGCGCCAGCGCCGCAGGAAGGCGGCCAGCTCCGCCCGGTCCACGTGTTCCACGCCCCAAGTCTGGCCCGGCCGCCACGCGGCGACCATGGGACCGCCGGTACCACCCTCGACAGTGCTCTCCCGGCCCCGGCGCCGCCCGGCCACAGTCGAGGCATGACGACCAACCGCATCACCCTGATCACCGGCGCCAACAAGGGCATCGGCCTCGCCACCGCCGGCGAACTCGCCCGCGCCGGGCACACCGTGCTGATCGGCGCCCGCGGCCCCGAGCGCGGTGCCGCGGCCGCCGCCACTCTCACCGCCGAGGGCCTGGACGCCCGCTTCGTCCGCCTGGACGTGACCGACCAGGCCACCGTCGCCGCCGCGGCCGAACTGATCGCCGCCGAGTACGGCCGGCTGGACACCCTGGTCAACAACGCGGGTGTCGCCCGGGACTGGCAGCGCGCCCCGGAGGAGCTGCCGGTCGACGCGGTGCGCGAGACGTACGAGACCAATGTGTTCGGCGTCATCGCCGTCACCAACGCCATGCTGCCGCTGCTGCGCAAGTCCCCGGCCGGACTGATCGGCAACGTCTCCAGCGGCCTCGGCAGCTTCTCGTTCCTCGCCGACCCGGAGTCGCCGATCTGGGAGCACGCGACGCTGCTCGCCTACAACTCCTCCAAGGCCGCGCTGAACGCCGTCACCCTGGTTTACGCCCGGGTGCTGCGCGAGTCCGGCATCAAGGTCAGTTCGCTGGAGCCGGGCTACTGCGCGACCGACCTCAACGGCCACAGCGGCCACGCCACCGCCGAGGAGGGCGGCCGCCGGATCGCCCGGCAGCTGGGCGAGGCCCTGTCCGCGCCCAGCGGCCAGTTCTTCCACCCCGACGGCGGCACCTACCCCTGGTAGGCCGCGATGAGGCTGGGCAGCTCGCGCATGTCCTCGAAGACGACCGTGCCCGGCCCGGCCAGCCGCTCCGCCGCCGTGACCCCGCCCGCGTAACCGAGCGCGCGCATCCCGGCGGCCCGGGCGGCCGTGACGCCGGGCCCGCTGTCCTCGACCACGAGGCAGCGGGCCGGGTCGACGCCCATGCTCCGGGCGGCGTGCAGGAAGAGGTCGGGCGCGGGCTTGCCGCGCCCGACCTCGGTGGCACTGAAGATCCGCCCGGCGAACCGCTCGTAGAGGCCGGTCCGGCCCAGGGTGTGCCGCATCTTCTCGTGCGTGCCGCTGGACGCCACGCACGTCGGCAGGGTGATCGCGGCCAGCGCCTCCGGCAGGCCGTCCACCGGAGTCAGCCCGGCGTCGACGGCCTCGGCGTGCAGTTCGTGGAAGCGCTTGCCCCACACCGCCGCCGTCTCCGCCCCGAGCCGCTCGGCGACCAGCGCGTTGTTGACCGCCTCCGACCGCCCGACGAACGTCTCGACCACCTCGGCCTCGGTCAGCGGCCAGCCGTACTCCTCGCCCAGCCGCACCAGCACCCGGACGGCGATCACCTCGCTGTCCACCAGGACGCCGTCGCAGTCGAATATCACCAGCTCTATCGGGTCGATCATCCGATCAGCATAGGGCGGCCCCGATCCGGTCAGGGGCCCGGCGGCGGGAAGTTCCCCGCCGACTCAGGAACACTCTCCGGCAACCGCACCGGGTTCGAGCACGGGAATTCCGCCACAACGGCCTTGGCATACTTCAGCGCGATGCCCAGGACCGCCCGGTGAGTCGTGTCCGACTGCCGATCGATGGACGTCCAGACCTGGATCCCCACGTACGGCGTGCCCAGACGCGTGTTCTCCGGGTTGTCGCACCGAAACTCGACGTCCACACCACCCTGCTCAACCCACCCTTGCACATCCGCACCGAAATCGAGCCGGCTCTCGGATTTCGCGCCTGCACCGAAGACGGCGTTCATGGAGAACTCGTCCATCAGCCATAGATTGATGTTCACGATGGGCGCTCCCGTGTTCCGACTCACCTCGCAGCCCTGGTGATCCACAGTCGGACGGAGCAACCCGCTGTAAGCCAGCTCGCCGTGCTCGACGAACGTCCCATGCTCACCCTCCGCCAGAGGCCTGAGGTCCGCCCGGGTGAGCACCGACCAGCAAGCACTGGCGGGCAGCTCCGCCGGCCCGTAGGCCGACCGCCACCACAATCCGAACCCGGCCCCGGAGAGGAGCACCGCCGCGGCTCCAGCCGCGAGCCACCGCCGCCGGAGCCGCCCGCACTCAGTCATTGACGGCCGTCGTGAAGAGCGTCGAACCATCGGTATGGGCATAGCGCACCTGGTTCGCGGTGTCCGTGGCCATGGCTTCGACCTCCTTCGCGCTCAGCCCGGCCCCCTGAGCGGCGTTGACCACCGCGGTCTTGGCGGAGGCCGCCGCCGCGTTCACGCCGTCCGTCTGCGAGATCGTGGCCGGGTCCGCGAACTTCGCGTCGATGTGGTAATTGTGGGCCAGATCGTCGATGTAGTGCTTCACCGGTTCCGAGAGGCCGGGGCCGACGATCGGGACGCCCTTCACCAGCTCGCCGCCGGTCATGAGCCAGGCCGACTTGGCCCACACGGCGTTCTCGTCGAGGGCGTGGTTGTACGCCTCCGCCTGAGCCCGCGCATCGTGCACGATCTCCTGGGTCCGGGCCGCCGTGATGATTCCGGCCACCTCGCCGCCTGCGTGCGCCGCGTTGTGCACGGCCGCGTCGTAGTGATCGCCGTAGTCGCCCCGGCGCGTGATCACGTCCTGGATGTGCGACGTCGTGTAGGCCTGCTGGGCCTGCGCGACGGCACCGAAGGCGTCGGGGTTGCGGCCCAGCGCGCCCAGGAACTTCGCGGTGTTCGCCTGATTCAAGTCCGCCGGGGTGCCGTAGCGCGGCAGTTCCTTGTCGTCCGGGCTGAGCGCGCCCTGGACGTCGCCCATGTACGCGGCCGCCATGTGGCCTAGGCTGGGCGCGATGCCCGCGAACTCTCCGCCGGGGCGAAGCGACTTGGGGCCCTTCTCGCTGCCGAAGACGTCGACCACCGTCTGCATCATCTCCGCCTGCTCCGCGGTGTGCGGTGCCAGCTGGTCCTGCGAACCGAACGGGCGGCCGGTGACGCCCGCCTCCAGGGCGTGGCCGAAGGACAGCGCGGTGGACTGCCCCGCGTGGTCGCGCATCACGTCGTGCCCCGGCCAAGTGTCTCGGAGCGGCGAGTCATCGCCCGGTTTCGCCAGGTCGTGGATGTAGTGGTTGTCCGAGCTGTAGCCCTTGACCGTGCCGTCGAGGTTGTAGAGGGTGGTCGAGCCGTTGAAGAACTTCACCGACGCCTCAGGGTTGTGCGCGAGCGCGTCCATCACCCCGCCCAGCGGGTTGAAGCCGCCATCCCCCGTACCCGGCGGGAGACCGAGGAACTTCAGGCAGCGGAACTCGTCGAGGCTCCAGCGGTCCGAGGTCCACTGCCCCGACCCCAGACTGAGCTGGGTGACGTGCTCGGCGATCGGGTTGAGGAAGTGCGGGTCGTACGTCCCGTTGCGCAGGATGTTCGACAGGATCTGGTAGCCGAACGGGTTGAGGTTGTGCGGCGAGGTGTTCGGCGGCCAGATGTCCTGCCGGGCGTAGCCGGCCTTGCGCAGCCCCGCCTCCCAATCATCGGACAGGTGGGGGAGGTTGTCGGTGTCGGTGGCGGTGGCCAGGGCGAGGCCGAGGTTCTTCTGCAGGTCCGCGATGGCCTGTGGCCTGCTGCCGTCCTTGGAGGACGAGACCGTGGCCATCTGCCCGTAGTACTTCAGGAAGCCGTCCGGTCCCAGCCGGTTGTAGAAGGCGGTGGTGAACTGAGGATCGTTGGCGTGGTCCTTCAGGAGCTTGTTGAGCTGGTCCAGTTGGGCGTCGCTGATGTTCCCGGCGAGCTTCAACAGGTCAGCCGCCTGCTTGCCCTGCTCCTCCGGGCCCGACGACGGCCGGAACGCCACCCTGTCCGTCCCGGTCGCGCCCCCGAGCGCGGTAGCGGCCGCGGCGTCCGCCGCCTCCGCCCGGGCCACGGCCTTCGAGATGTCGGCGGCGACCTCCTGCGCCAGCCTCTTGTACGTCTGCTCGTAGGTCGGGTCGCCCTTGTCCGCCGCAGTGGCCGGCGCCGGCCAGCTGACGTTCACACCGTTCGCGTCCACCGTCAGGGAGTGCCCCTCGGCCTTCTTCAGGGCCGCGTCCAAATCGGTTCGAGCGGCGGCGAGTTCGGTGTGTGCCTCCCGCAGCGCCTTACCGATGGCACTGGCCTCCTCGAACGCCGCATCGAGCTCGTTGCGTGCCTTGGTGACCGCTGTGGCGGCCGATTCGGCCGCGTCGCCGTTCCAGTTGGAACCCTGCAACGGCGTGATCACGTCACCGGTGAGCTCCGAGGAGAACTTCCAGTCGCGGACCAGCCCCTCGAAGGCCGTGGCCAGGGTCTCAAGGCCCTGAAACGACTCCTGACGCAGATCGGAGTAGGTACTCATGCCACCGGCCTCAGGGAGTCGGGAAGTTGTTGGCGTTGGCCTGGTCGGCCTGCGCGTACTGCTCAGCGTTGGTGGACAGCGTGCTGGAGATGCGTCCGAGCAGTCCCCCGGTGGCCTGCGCCTGCGCCGCCCACACCTCCTGCGCGGTGGCCAAGGCGCCGACGATCTTCCAGCTCTTGGACATGCCCTTGGTGGCGCCCGGCTGGTCCTTCCATACGTCCTTGCATGCCTTGTCGAAGTTGGTGTTGAGGGTGCTCGCGTTGCCCGACGCCTTCCGCAGCGCGTCCGGGCTCACCCTCACCGTCATGCCGGCGGCCGACACATGTGTCGGCGTCGGCTCCCATCCCGGGGCCGCGGCGCCCGAGGCGGCGGCGGCGAGGTCCGGGAACTGCTTCTTCGCCGCCTCCGTCAGGTTCCCGGAGCTGTCGAAGAGCCACGGATTCACCCGTCGCTCGAAATCCAGGTCAGTCACTTGTCCCCGCCCCCAGCCCGTGTGGCTCCATGTGGTCGTGGACCGGCGCAGGCGGCGCCGGCGCACGACAGGTCATCACGCCGACGAATCGCCGCCGGTTCGATGCAGTCGGCAGCCTAACCATCGACCCTTGTCGTGTACGGAAGTTGAGCGAATCCAGAGCAATCGGCAGGGCCCGGCGGCCGGAGTCGCCGGGCCCTGCACGTCAGCGTGGGGTCAGCTGGTCTGGATGGAGGTGTCGTCGATCACGAAGCTCGTCTGCAGCGAGGAGTCCTCGGTGCCGGTGAACTTCAGGGTGACCGTCTGGCCCGCGTAGGACGAGAGGTCGAAGGTGCGCTGCTGGTAGCCGGCCGCGGCGTCCACGTTGGAGTAGGTCTTCAGCGTGGTGCCGTTCACCTGCACGGTCAGCTTGTCGTACACCGTGGAGTCGGTCTCGGCGGTGTCGATGTGCAGCCAGAAGCTCAGCGTCGCCTTGCAGCCTGCCGGGATCGTCACCGTCTGGGCGAGGGTGTCGGTGTGGGTGCTGCCGTAGCCGTCCAGGTACGCCTTCCAGCTGCCGCCGTGCGCCGGCTCCGAGGAGCTGTTGTCGATCACACCGGCGCTGGCCGTCCACGGCGCCGCCGAACCCGTCTCGAAGCCCGGGTTGCCGAGCAGCTGCGCCGGGGTGCAGGTACCGCCGCCACCGCCGGTGACCGTCCAGGCGAAGCTGGTGGTGGCCGACTTGCCTGCCGAATCGGTGACCGTGACCGTCACGTTGGAGGAGCCGGCAGTGGAGACGGTGCCGGATATCACGCCGGTCGAGGAGTTGATCGACAGGCCGGCGGGCAGGCCGCTCGCGCCGTACGAGAGCGGGGCGGTGCCGCCGGAGGCGTTGATCTGCAGGTTGACCGAGCCGCCGACCGTGGTGGACTGGTCGCCGGGGCTGGCGACCGAGACGGCGCTACCGCTGCCGCCCGGCTTGGTGAGCAGGCAGCCGGGCACGGTGAGGTCGACGGCGCGGCTGGAGTTCAGGCAGGTGGTGAACCAGTAGGTCTCCTCGCCGTAGCTCTGGCCCTTGGTGGCCGTGGTGGTGCCGTCGGCGGCGACCTCGCAGGGGTTGTTCAGGGTGCACATGGCGCCGTCGTCGTTGCCGGTGTTGTTGATGCCGACGATCCGCCCGCTCGCGGAGTCGATGATCGGGGAACCGGAGGTGCCGTGCGTGGTGTTGCAACCGGAGCTGTAACGCAACGAGTCGTGCCAGGTCCACTGGTCCTCGCGCAGGGTCGGCACGAACCCGTTGACGGAGCAGTTCCAGACCTGCTTCCAGTACGAGGACGGGATGTACATCGCGGCGCCGTCGGTCGGGTGCGCGTCGTTGACGGTCAGCGCGGTCGCACCGTACTTGGAGCGGATCGACCCGTAGGTGTCGGTGAGGCGGTAGAGCGCGACGTCGGTGCCGGTCATCGTCGCGTAGATCACCTGGTCGGCCCGGACGGTGCCCAGGCTGTTGCCCGCGCCGTCCAGCAGGGTGCCGCTACGGCTGGCGCTCACGTTCTGGATGACCTCGCCGGCCGAGGGCATGGTGGGCAGGCAGTGCCCGTTGGTGAGCATCATCGCCCGGTCGCCGTCCACCGAGGCGGGGAAGCGGACCAGCGAGGCCGAGCAGTCGTCCAGGGCGATGGTCGACGTCAGGTCGGCCGCCTGGAGGGCGTGCGCGGGGGCGGCGGCTAAGGCCAGCCCGCCCGCGACGACGGCACTCGTGCCGACCACCGCGACAAGTCTCTTGAACATGGCTCTCCTTGTGGGGGATCGCGGGGTCCCCGACTGGTCGCCGAGGCCCACGCCCGCACGAAAGTGCCATGGTCACTTCAAGGGGTCAACCGTTCCGGCACAACTCGCCACTGTTCGGCGCGTGTTGTGCCACTGGTTGGCAACTTCCCGTCCCGTTATGCCCGTTACGCACCGGCAGGATGAACGCTACGGCTGCGGGAAGGAGTTCGGGTCCACGTTGTTGGTCTTGGCGTTGCCGTCGGCCACCGGCTGCAGGGTGATCGACCAGGAAGTCGAGGTGCGGCCGGTCTCGAACGGGAAGTTGTCCTCGAACTTGGTGAACGCGCAGCTCTGCGTGAAGGCCTTGGCCTCGGAGTCCCAGTCCACGCCCTCGGAGACGTAGACGTCGTACGTCCCGTCCTCCACGCCCTCGACGTCGGCCTTCTGCCCCTTGGCCACGAACATCGAGTGCACCGTCTTGCCGTTCAGCACGAGCGAGACGACGGCGTCCTTCTTGGTCCCGTTGTCGACCTTGAACACGCCGTCGCCGCGCAGCTTGCCCTTGCTGACCATCGTGCCGTTGTCGAGCGAACGGGACTGCTGCTTCGGCAGCTGTGGAACGGCGAAGGTGGTCGAGTAGCCGGCCTCCGTCATCTTGCTCAGGGCCGCCGACACCTCCGCCAGCCCCTGCGCGGCGCCGAACTCGGCCTCGGCCGAGCCCAGGGCACAGACGTCGTGGGACTTGATGTCACCGCGAACCGTGGTCGCGTCCTTGGCGAGCAGCTTCAGCGCGGCCACCAGCACGGTCTGTTCCTTGGAGACCGCGGCCGGCTGGTCCGCCTTGCTCAGGCTCGCGGCGGCCGTCTGCGCGCTGGTGGAGACGGTGGTGAGCACGGTGTCGAGGTCGGCGAGGTTCTTGGCCCCCGCCACCTGGGCGAGCGCGGCGTTGAGCGGGTCGATGCTCGCACTGAGCACCGGGCCGTACGGCGTCGGCGTCGGCGTCGGCGTGGCCCGAGGCACGGTCAGGCCCGTCGCCGTACCGGTCGACGAGGAGTGGATGTCACCGCCCCCACCACCCGAGCAGGCTGCGAGCAGGAGCGCCGTTCCGACGGCCAGACCGGCCTTGCCTAAGGACCTCATGACCCCACCCCATTGACACCTGGCGCGCACAGCACGCGCACACCCGGTGACATGCTGCCGAGCACGGACCGCCCGGTCAACAGGTTTCAACGGATCACCTGAAGGGGCCGCCCCGGCTCGCCCATCTGGGTCAACTACGATCGGGCTCGTGCTCAGTCTCACCGGCCTCCCCCTCCAGATCGCCGCCTCGGTCGTCGCGGTCCTCGTCTTCACCGCCACCATGTGGCTCTGGCCGCGGTTCGGCGGGAAGGGCTGGAAGGCCTGGGTGGGCCGGATCGGCGCCTTCCTGGCGACCCAGGTGGCGGTGCTGGTCGCGATGGGTCTGATCGCCAACAGCTACTTCGGCTTCTACAGCTCCTGGACCGACCTGCTCGGCACCAGCGGCAAGCTCGGCACCGTGGTCGACCACACGCCGAACGCCTCCGGCGTGGCCGTCACCGGCCAGCAGAGCTTCTACTCGGCGCAGGGCTCCGAGCCCGAGCGCTCCGGGCTGATCCAGAAGGTCGACGTCAAAGGAGCCGGCAGCGGCCTGACCACCGAGGCGTACGTCTACCTGCCGCCGCAGTACTTCCAGCCGGACTACGCCAAGCAGCGCTTCCCGATGGCCCTGGTGCTCACCGGCTACCCGGGCACCGCGGAGAAGCTGATCTCGCTGATGCAGTACCCGGCCTCCACCCTCGACGCGATCGAGCAGAAGAAGCTGCCGCCCACCATCCTGGTGATGACCCGCCCGACCCTGGTCGGCGACCGGGACACCGAGTGCGTCGACGTGCCGAACGGCCCCCAGGTGGAGACCTTCTTCACCACCGATCTGCCCAAGGCCCTCGCCACCACCTACCGGATCGGCACCGACCCGGCCAACCGGGCCGTGATCGGCAACTCCACCGGCGGCTACTGCGCGCTCAAGTTCGCCCTGCGCAAGCCCGACTCCTACCCGGCCGCGATCGCGCTCTCCGGCTACTACAGCGCGGCGCACGACCCGACCACCGGAGACCTGTTCGGCGGCAGTGACAAGCTGAAGCAGGAGAACGACCTGCTGTGGCGGCTGAAGAACCAGCCGCCCGCCCCCGTCTCGCTGCTGCTGACCACCGCGAACGACGAGAACAACTACGACGAGACCCAGGCCATGGTCGGCGCCTTCAAGGCCCCGACCAAGATGTCGACCATCACCCTGGACACCGCCGGCCACAACTTCCACACCTGGACCCGGGAGATCCCCCCGGCCCTGGAGTGGCTGGGCAAGCACATCACCATGCCGCCCGCCGCGTGACGACCCGGTGAAGGCCGCCTGAAACCGCGCCCCTCCAGGTGAAGCCCGTCTGAGACTCGCGCCCTTCCGGGCAGAAACGGGGCAGATCACACCCGTCTCACAGCCTCGTCTCACGGTTCTCTCAGCCGCGCCACGCACGGTATGGCGCATGACCACGAGCAGCTACTCCCCTCCGGCCGGCGACCCGTGGCCCGAGGCCGCGAACTACCCGCCGCCGGAGGTGCCGCAGCCGGGCGCCGTCCGGTCGGACCCGGCACCGCTCTTCCCCGAGCAGCCCCTGCCGCCCGCCGGACCCAAGGGCGTCGCCTCCTGGTCCGGACGGCTGCGCACCCTCCCGGCCCGCGCCTGGCGCGGCCGCGCGGACGATCCGCGCTGGGTGCGCCCGGCCCTGCTGGCGCTGCTGGCCGCGACCGCCGTCCTCTACCTGTGGGGCCTGAGCGCCTCCGGGTGGGCCAACGCCTTCTACTCGGCCGCCGTCCAGGCCGGCAGCCAGAGCTGGAAGGCCTTCTTCTTCGGCTCCTCCGACGCCGCCAACTTCATCACCGTCGACAAGCCCCCGGCGTCGCTGTGGCCGATGGCGCTGTCGGCCCGGATCTTCGGCTTCTCCTCGTGGTCGCTGCTCGCCCCGCAGGCGCTGATGGGCGCCGCCACCGTCGGCGTGCTGTACGCGACGGTGCGCCGCCGCTTCTCCCCGCTCGGCGGCCTGCTGGCCGGCGCCGCGCTGGCGCTGACCCCGGTGGCGGCGCTGATGTTCCGCTTCAACAACCCGGACGCGCTGCTGGTGCTGCTGCTCACCCTGTCCGCGTACGGGCTGGTGCGGGCGATCGAGACGGCGAGCACCCGGTGGCTGCTGTTCACCGGGGCGATGTTCGGGCTCGCCTTCCTCACCAAGACCCTGGCGGCCTTCCTGATCCTGCCCGCCTTCGCGGTGATCTACCTGGTCGTGGCGCCCACCGGCCTCTGGCGGCGGGTGCGGCAGACCCTGCTCGCGGGCGCGGCCGTCGTCGTCTCCGGCGGCTGGTGGGTGGCGATCGTCGAGCTGCTGCCCGCCTCGGCCCGCCCGTACGTCGGCGGCTCGCAGGACAACAGCTTCCTGTCGCTCACCTTCGGCTACAACGGCCTGGGCCGGGTCGACGGCAACGAGCGCGGCAGCGTGGGCGGCGGCGGACGGCTCCCGGCCGGGCTCGACCTGCCGGGCGGCGCGATGCGGGGCGGGAAGGGCTGGGGCCAGACCGGCATCACCCGGCTGTTCGGCAGCGACATCGGCGGGCAGATCGCCTGGCTGATGCCGGCCGCGCTGATCCTGCTGGTGGTCGGCCTTTGGGCGACCCGCCGCTACGCCCGACCCGACACCGCCCGCGCGGCCTTCCTGGTCTGGGGCGGCTGGCTGATCTCCACCGCGCTGATCTTCAGCTTCATGTCCGGGATCTTCCACCAGTACTACACGGTGGCGCTCGCCCCGGCGGTCGCGGCGCTGGTCGGCATGGGCGTGGACGGGCTGTGGCGGGCGCGGCACCGGCTGCCGTACGCACTGTTGCTGGCGGGCGTGCTCGCGGTGACGGCGGTGTGGGCCTTCGTCCTGCTCGGGCGCAGCTCCGACTTCCTGCCCTGGCTGCGCTGGGCGGTGCTGGCCGGCGGGCTGGCCGCGGCCGCCGCACTGGTGGCCGGGCAGTTCGCCGGGCGGGCCTCCGGACGGACGGGTGCGCGGATCGCCTCGGTGGCGGGCCTGCTGGGCCTGGCGGCGGCGCTCGGCGGTCCGGCGGCGTACGCGGTGGACACCGTGGACACCGCGCACAACGGCTCGATCATCACCGCCGGGCCCTCGGTGAAGGGCGCCTTCGGGCCGGGCGGCGGCGGGCGCAAGGGCGCCGGTGGCGCCAAGGGCTTCCCGGGCAACGGCCGGATGTTCGGCCAGGGGGGCCAGGGCGGTCCGGGCTTCGGCGGCCAGCGCGGTCAGGGCGGCCAGGGCTTCCCGGGCGGCTTCCCCGGCGGCGGTCAGGGCGGCCAGGGCTTCCCGGGCGGCCAGCGCGGTCAGGGCGGCCAGGGCTCGCACGGGCAGAACGGCTTCCCCGGCGGCTTCCCCGGCGGCAACGGCGGCAACGGCTCCGGCGGCCGCCACGAGCGCGGCGACGCCTCCGGCTTCCCCGGCGCCCAGGACCCCGAGGGTATGGGCGGCCCCGGCGGCTTCGCCGGCGGCATGGGCGGTCTGCTCGGCGGCACCAAGGTCAGCGACGAGGCCGCGGCCCTGGTCTCGCAGGACGCCGACCACTACACCTGGGCGGCCGCCACCAGCGGTTCGCAGAACGCCGCCAGCTACCAACTCGCCACCGGCAAGCCGGTGATGGCGCTCGGTGGCTTCAACGGGACGGACCCCTCGCTCAGCCTGGCCGGCTTCCAGAAGTACGTCCAGGAGGGCAAGGTGCACTGGTTCATCGGCGGCGGCTCCCACCGCGGCTTCGGCGGCGCGGGCGGCGAAGGCGGCCAGGGCGACGACAACGGGCAGCAGACCGAGTCCGCCCAGATCGAGGCCTGGGTGACCAGCCACTTCACCGCCAAGACGGTCGGCGGCGCCACCTTCTACGACCTGACGGCCCCGAAGTCCTGATCCCGGACTCACCCGGAGGGGGCGTACCGCGTTCGCGCGGTACGCCCCCTCCGGGTCTGTGCGGCCGGCTCCTCGTCCGTGCGGCCGGAGCCGTCAGTCGGACGGGCAGCGCGTCCCGGCCGCCGGCATCCGGCCGTCCACCAGGAACGCGGTGACGGCGTCGCGCACGCACCCGCTCTTGTCGTACGCGGTGTGCCCGTCCCCGTCCCGGGTGAGCAGCAGGGCGTTCGGCAGTCCGGCCGCCATCCGCTGCGCCCACGGGTAGGGGGTGACCGGGTCGCCGGTGGAGCCGATCACCAGGACCGGGGCGCTGCCGGGCGCGGTCACGGTGTGCGGCTGCTCGGGCGAACGGTACGGCCAAGGGCGGCAGTCCGGGAGGAAGAGGGTGGCCTCGGGGTCGTGCCGGGTGGTCAGCGGGGCCTTGGCGGCGAGGTCGGCGAGGGCCGCGTCCAGCTCCCGCCCGGTGGGCGCCATCGGGGCGTCCGCGCAGTGGATGGCCGCGAAGGCGTCCGCCGCGGTCTCGTAACGCCCGTCCTCCATGCGGCCGTTGGCGCCGTCGGCGAGCTTGAGCAGCTCCTCGGCGTCGCCGTGGGCGACGGCCGGTTCGAGGGCGCCGCGCAGCCGCTGCCAGGAGCGGCTGCCGTCGCTCAGCACGTCGAGGACGCCGGCCCAGCCGAGCGCGGCCGTGACGGTGCGGCCGTCGGAGCCGCGCAGCGGGTGGGCCTTGAGGCCGTCGAGGAAGTCCGCGAGCCGGTTCGGGGCGGTGGCCGGGTCGCTGCCGAGCGGGCAGGGGTCGGCGCCGGTGGCGCAGTCGGCGGCGAACGCGCGGAACTCGGCCTCCATGGCGACGGCCTGTTCGCCGTTCAGGTGGATCAGGTCGGTGCTGCGCTCGACGGCGCCGTCCAGGACGAGCCGGCCGGTGCGGTCGGGGAACTCCTCGGCGTAGAGGGCGCCGAGGTAGGTGCCGTAGGAGAGGCCGAGGAAGTCGAGCCTGCGCTCGCCGAGGGCGCCGCGCAGCACGTCCATGTCACGGGCGCTGTCGCGGGTGCCGAGGTGCGGCAGCAGGTCGGCGTGCCGGGCCCGGCAGGCGTCGGCGAGGATCCGGCCGTGGTCGTAGGCCGGGTCGTCGGTGCCGGTCCACTCCGCGCGGGTGCGGTCGTCCAGGCAGTGCACGGGGATGGTGCCGCCGGCGCCGCGCGGGTCGAAGCCGACCAGGTCGTAGCGGTCGTGCAGCGGTCCGAAGCCCTTCCAGCCCCAGCGGGCCATGCTGAAGCCGGAGTTGCCGGGCCCGCCGGGGTTGAGCAGGAGGGAGCCGATCCGCTGACCGGGGTCGGCGGCGGGCACCCGGGCGAGGGGGACCTCGATGGTGCGGCCGCCGGGGTCGGCGTAGTCCAGCGGGACCTTGAGGGTGGCGCACTGCACGACGGGCTCGTCCTGGCCGCCGTCGTCCTGGTCGGGGCAGGGTGTCCAGTCGATCCGCTGGTCGTAGAACCCCTTCAGGGCCGGGGAGGTGCCGGCGGCGACCCGCTCGGCGAGCGGCGGGCGGCTCGTCGGGGCGACCGTCGCGTGCCGACCGCCCGGGCCGGTGCAGCCGGCCGGCAGGGCGAGCAGGAGGACGGCGAGCGCGGGCAGGACGCGCTTCGGGAGGCGGGGGGTCATCGGGGCCACCGCCCACGAATACCACCCGTCCCCCTCCCGGAGCACATCGCGGGGGAATCCGTCGAAGCTCACACACCGTCGAAGCCCACACGCCGTCGAAGCCCACACGCCGTCGGCGGTCAGCCTCCGATGGCGGACATCGGGCGCTCCGGCCGGACGAACCCGGCGCTGTTGACGGCGTGTCCGGGGCCCTTGCCGGCGATGGAGGTCCGCCAGGCCTCCTCGATGCGGTCGTCGTCCGCCCCGCCGCGCAGCAGGGCCCGCAGGTCGGACTCCTCGGTGGCGAACAGGCAGTTGCGCAGCTGCCCGTCGGCGGTCAGCCGGACCCGGTCGCAGCCGCCGCAGAACGGGCGGGTGACGGAGGCGATCACCCCGACCACCGCCTGCGTCCCGGCGATCCGCCACTCCTCCGCCGGGGCGTTGCCGTGCCGCCCGACGGGCACCAGGTCGAAGCGCTCGCCGAGCCGGGCCAGGATCTCGTCCGCCGTCACCATCGCGTCGCGCTCCCAAGCGCCTTGCGCGTCCAGCGGCATGGACTCGATGAAGCGCATCCGGTAGCCGTGCCCGACGGCGAACTCGACCAGCGGGACGATCTCGTCCTCGTTCACCCCGCGCACCGGCACGGCGTTGATCTTCACCGGGTCCAGCCCGGCGGCCTTCGCGGCGGCCAGCCCCGCGAACACGTCGTCGATCCGGTCCCGCCGGGTGAGCGCCGCGAAGCGTTCGGGCCGCAGCGTGTCCAGGCTGACGTTCACCCGCCGCAGCCCCGCCTCCCGCAGCTGGGCGGCCGTCCGGGCCAGGCCGATCCCGTTGGTCGTCAGCGACAGCTCCACCCCCAGTGCCGCCAGTCGCCCGACCAGGCCCACCACACCCCGGCGCAGCAGCGGCTCCCCGCCGGTCAGCCGGACCGAGCGCACCCCCAGCCGCTCCACGGCGATCCGCACCAGCCGCACCACCTCGTCGTCCCCCAGCACCGAGTCCCGGGCGAGCCAGTCCAGCCCCTCCGCCGGCATGCAGTACGTGCAGCGCAGGTTGCAGCGGTCGGTCAGCGAGACCCGCAGGTCGGTGTGGACCCGGCCGAAGCGGTCCACCAGCGGGCGCCGCGGCTCGGTGTGCGGTGCGGTGTTCATCGACCCAGTACAGAGGGCGGGCGGCCCGCGGGGCCAGCGGCCGAACCGCCGGGGACCGCCGCCGACCTGCGCCTTCGCCTTGTGGGTTCGTACAACCACGGGGGTGCTGCGCGACCTCGCCCCCACCGGGCAGGCTGGGCCCATGCAGAACACAGCAGCCGACGTCCCGGCCCTCGTCCTCGCCGCCGGGGGCGGTCGCCGGCTCGGCGGGCGGCCCAAGGCGCTGGTCCGGTACGCGGGCCGGCCGCTGGTGGAGCACGCGGTGGCCACCGTACGGGCCGGCGGCTGCCCGGACGTGACGGTGGTGCTCGGCGCGGACGCCGAGCGGGTACGGGTCACCGCGCACCTGCCGGGCTGCCGACTGGTGGCCAACCCGGACTGGGCGCAGGGCATGGGCTCCTCGCTGCGGGCCGGGCTGGCCGCCCTGCCGCCCGGGGCCCCGGCGGTGCTGGTGATGCTGGTGGACACCCCGGGCGTCACCCCGGCCGCGGTGGCCCGGCTGCTGGCCGCGCACCGGGCGGGCGCCGAACTGGCCGCGGCGGCCTACGAAGGGCGGCGCGGGCACCCGGTGCTGATCGGCGCCCGACACTTCGCCGAGGCCGCCGCGGGCGCCTCCGGCGACGCCGGGGCCCGCGCCCTGCTGGCGGCGCACGCCGGGGAGCTCGCCCTGGTCGAGTGCGCGGACGTGGCCGTCCCGGACGACCTGGACACCCCCGCCGACCTGGAACGCTGGTCCGCGCGCTGAGCATCCTCCGTGCGCCGACCGCGCATCCTCCCTACGAAGGGTGTCGACATCGCCCCCGCCGGGCACCATTCCCTGATCCGTCCCTGAGGATTGCTCCATTCCGCGCCCAGAACCGGGCGTTTCGGGGAGCATGGGAACCGCCCCACCCACCCGACACCGACGGACGGAGCCCGCGATGGCCGGACTGCCCGACGACTTCACCGGACACGACCCCGCGCTGCCAGGGCCGGGGGCAGGCGGTGGCGCCCGGGCGATCCGCTGCCCCGCCTGCCGCCGCGAGCACCTGTACGAACCGCCGTCGCTGCCGTGCCCGTGCGGCGCCTCGCTGAAGGTACCGCTGTTGCGCGGCGGGGTGCCGGTGCAGGTGCGGTTCCGCTCCTGGGAGGACTCCTGGCTGAGCATGCGCTGCCCGCACTGCGGCCGCTCCGACCAGTGGCCGCAGCCCGAGTTCACCTGCAACTGCGGCGCCACCGTCCGGCTCCCGGTGGACCGCGCCACCCGGCTGGGCAGCGGGACGGCCGGTCCGCTCGCCACCCCCGGCCCGCAGGCCTCCCGGCCGTACCCGGCCCACCCGATGAGCGCCCCAGTGCCCGCGCCGCCCGGCGGCTCCGCCGGGCGCTCCCGCCCGTTCCGCCACCGCACGCCGTTCCGCCCGCACCCGGTGCGCACCTCGCAGGACGCGGTGTTCACCGCCGCCCGCTACCTGGAGTGGCTGGGCTTCGACGACCTGGAGCTCACCGAGGCCCAGGAGCGCGACGGGGTCACCCTGCTGGGCAGCCGGATGGTCGCCCAGGTGGACACCTGGACCGAGCCGGCCGACGTGAAGTCGGTCGAGTGCCTGTGGTTGCAGACCCTGCACGCCGAGGAGATGGCCGCCGCCATGTTCACCCTGGCCGGTTACTCGCACCAGGCCACCGTGCGCGGCGAACAGCTGCTGGTCGCCCTGTTCAGCCTGGACCTGGCCGGCGTTCCACAACCCGCCAACGGCGCCGCCGAGGCCCTGATGGAGACCGGCTGGACCTCCTGACCGCCCGCCGGCCACCCACCGGCCGGGCACTGACCGACCCCGCGCCCCACTAGATCATTTCCCCGCCGAAAGCAACAACCTGCGCTCGTGATCTGGTGCACAAGCTCACCCCCGTGTTGAATTGCCGCCACAGCGTGGGCCTTCCGCCCTGCCGTCACCATGCGAACGGACCGTGGCGGCCGGGCCTCAGGGCAGGTCCGCGCCCATGCCGGATGGCGCACACAAGGAGGTGGCGTTGTCGGAGCACGGATGGGGCCCGGGCGATTCGCACGGGCGGGGGCGGGCGGCAGCGGAGGAACCGGGCGACACCGTGTGGCGGCTACGCTCCCGGGGATGCTGGCAGGAAGCCGCCGAACTGCTGCGCCCGGCCGCCGAACACGACCCCACGGCCGCCCTCGCACGGGCCGAACTCCTCATCGAGCAGTGCCTGTTCACCGCCGCGCACTGGACCCAGGCGGAACAGGCCTTACGACTGGCCGAGGCCCTGGCGGAGGGCACCGAGCAACGCGCGGCCGCCGCCTGCGCCCGCGGCTTCCTGGCGTACCTGGCGAGCGTGCTCGGCCCGCGCGACCGGCTCGACGAGGCGCAGGCCGCACTCGGCCGCACCTCGGCCCTGCTGCCGCCGGACGCGCCGGGCCGCCCGCTGCTGGACTTCCGGCGCGGACTGGTCGCCGAGAACCTGCTGGGCGACCGCAGCGCCGCCTGGATCGCCTACCGCCGGGCGCACGAGGGCGCGGGGGAGCGCGGCGACGAACTGCTGCGCTCCTACACCTGGCGGCACCTGGCCGCGCTGGCGCTCGCGCGCGGGGACCGCGGCAACGCCCGGGAGGGGTTCGACGCCTCGCTGCGGCTGCGCGAGCAACTCGGCTTCACCGTGGGGGTCGCGCCGGCGCTCGCGGCGCTCGCCGAGGTGTCCGAGCCCGCCGAGGCCGCGCGACTGCGCGCCGAGGCCGCCCGGCTGGTGCACGTCCTGGGCGGGGTGCCGGTCTGGCTCGCGCGGCAGCTGTCCGCCACGCCCCCGACCTCCGCCCGTGCGCCGGGGCCTCCCCCCGGACGGACGCATCACCAGTGAGACCCGGGGAGCAATCAGCTAAGGTGAGCCTAACCTGTCCGGGGTGAGCAGTGCCCCGGACGGGTCGCCTTGCCGTTCCCCGGGCACCGCCGTGCCCCGGTCCGGCCGGGCCCGGCGCCGTGACGACCGGGCACCGCCGGGCGGTCCACCGGCGGCCCCGGTCGACCCGATGGGGCCCGCCCATGACCGCGAGCAGCACCCGGCCCGGCCCCACGCCGCGCGCCCCCCGCACCACCGAGGCGCACGCCCACGGCCCCGCGCCGGACTCCCCCGCCCCCTGCGCGCCGTCGTACCACCGACTGACCGTGCTCACTCCGGTCGTGAGCGTGCGCTGCGCCCCGCCCCGGCGCGGCGACGGCTGGCTGACCGTCGCCGACCTGGCCGCGGACCCCGGGGCGGTGCGCGAGCTGGTCGCCCACGACGCCCGGCAGGGCCTCGCCCGCTACCGACGGCCGCTGCGCCCGGACGTGGCGGCCGGCTTCGGACTGCACCGCTTCGTCTGGCCGGTCTCGCTGCTGTTCACCGTGCCGTGGCTCCTGGAGCGACGCGTGCCGCTGCTCGGCCCGGCGGACGTCTCGGTGCGCCGGGGCCCGGGCTCGGTCGAGCTGACGGTCCGCCCGGAGTCCTTCGCCTGCCTGCCGGACGACCCGGCGGCCCGCGCGCCGCACGCCCGTACGGCACCGGACGAGCCCGCGCTGGCCGCCGAACTGCGCGGCGCGCTGGGCGAGTTCCTCGGGCCGGTGCTGGCCGCCTTCGGGCCGGAGGTGCGGCGCGGGCCCCGGGTGCTGTGGGCGATGGCCACCGACGCGGTGGTGGAGGGGCTCGGGTACGCGGGCGGGCTGCTCGGCGAGCAGGAGCGGGCGCGCGCCGAGCTGACCGCGCTGCTGGCCCCCGGGGAGCCCGCCGCGTGCGCGCCCGGCGCGGGCCGGTGCCCCGCTCCCGCCCCGGCCCCCTTCACCCCGGGCGCCGGTTTCGCGGACCCGGCGCCCGACCGCTCCGGTGCTCCCGGTGGTCCGGCGGAGGGCGCGGCCGGTGCTTCGGACACCGACCGAGCCCGGGCCAGCTGCTGCCTCGTGTACACCGTGGAGCCCGAGGAGATGTGCGGCGGCTGCCCCCGGATCCGGCGGCGCCGAGCCGCGCCGCCACCCGTCACGGCGGGTTGACGGAAATCCGTCCGATTCTGAATCCGAAAAGGCCATCATTTCGGGAACAATCCACATCACACTGATACGACAATGCGATTTCCGCCGGATCAGAAATCCCTCTCCTCAGCGCATTGACGGCGAATCAGCCGTTCCCCCGCCGAGCATCCGCCATGATGGTCCCCGCCATCACGACGCAGGAAAGCGACGCAGGAAAGCGAGGCTGGTTCCGGCGATGAAATTGTCCGACATACCGCTCGGCTGGGCCGTCACCGGGGTTGCTGGGCTACTGGTCAGCGCGCTCCTGGTGGCCCTGGCCCGGAGCCGGGGATCCGCTCCCGCCGCCGGCTCGGATTCCTGGGAGCGTTCCGAGGAAAGGCGCCGCCACAAGGAATCCCTGTACGGCGCGGCCTCGTACACGCTGCTGTTCTGCTGCGCCGGCGTCGCCGCCGCACTGTCCTTCCACGGGCTGGTCGGCTTCGGCGTGCAGAACCTCGGCCTCTCCGGCGGCTGGGAGTACCTCGTCCCGTTCGGGCTCGACGGCGCCGCGATGTTCTGCTCGGTGCTGGCCGTGCGCGAGGCCAGCCACGGCGACGCCGCACTCGGCTCCCGGCTGCTGGTATGGCTGTTCGCCGGCGCCTCGGCCTGGTTCAACTGGGTGCACGCCCCCCGCGGCTTCGGCCACGCCGGCGCCCCGCAGTTCTTCTCCGGCATGTCGCTGTCCGCGGCGGTCCTGTTCGACCGGGCGCTCAAGCAGACCCGCCGGGCCGCGCTGCGCGAACAAGGCCTGGTGCCCCGCCCGCTGCCGCAGATCCGCATCGTCCGCTGGCTGCGCGCCCCGCGCGAGACCTACGCGGCCTGGTCGCTGATGCTGCTGGAGGGCGTGCGCAGCCTGGACGAGGCGGTGGACGAGGTCCGCGAGGACAGGCGGGAACGCGCCCTGGACAAGGAGCGCCGCAAGCTGGCGGGCCGCCGTGAGCGGGCCGAGATCCGGGCGATCAACCGCAGCGGCGGTCACTGGCGCGGCCGCGGCGGCGGCGCACGGCAGTTGGAGTCCGGCTCGGAGCCCGCCATAGCCGGCGGGCCCGGGGCGGAGCGGCCGGAGGCCGGCGCCGCCGGGCCCCGCGAGGACGGGCCGCGTGAGGTCGGCGCGGCCGAGGGCACCGTCGTCCAGCCGGGCCTGCCGGCCCGTCCGGAGCGGCGCACCATCGACCTCACCGCGGAGGAGGACACCGTCACCCTGCCCCGGCTGGACTCGCTGGAGCGCAAGCTCAAGGACCTGGAGCAGCAGTTCGGCTGACGGCGGCTCGACTGACGGCGGTCGGGCCGAACAGCGGCCGGGCCGAGGGCGGTTCGGCTGAGCACCTCCACCGGGGTCAGTGCCAGACGCCGGGCGTGAGGACGACCGCCGCGCCGGCGCCGAGGAGCCGGCCCGCGCTCGGCGGCAGGGGGACGGGGATCGCGTCCTGGCCGTGGTCGAGCGGGCCGGCACCGACCGGGTCCCGGTCGGCGATCGCGCCGGGCAGCCCGGAGTTCCAGGCCGCCCAGATCCTCAACTCGCCCTTGGGGTCGTCGCTCTCGTGCCCCACGTCGACGATCAGGACGTCGTCCCAGTCCGCCGTCTGGGCGAGGTGGTCGCGCCAGGACAGCACCCCGTGCTCCTCGGCCAGCCGGGAGACCCGCAGGTGCAGCGCGTAGCGGGACGGGAGCGAGACCGGCTCGTCGGTGCCGTCGGCGGGCGTGGTCAGCGGATCGAGCAGGAAGACGGTGGTGAGCGGGACTGAGCCGCCGTCGGGGTCGGGCTCCAGCGCGACCGGGCAGTAGTGCGCCGCCAGTTGCTGGTCCGTCACCACGGGCAGTCCGCGGATCGACAGCTGCAGCTCGCCCTGCCGGAACGACCGGCGGCCGTCGGTCGCGGGCGGGCCGGGCTCCAGGCCCGAGAGGGCGACCGCCACCCGCTTGCGGCCGAACAGGAAGCGGCGCAGGTTCTGGTACCCCTCCTCGGAGTTGACCAGGCCGTAACGGCCCGAGTGCGAACGGTGGACGTACGCGTGGTGCGCACCGTCGACGCAGGCGTTGCCGATCGCCACCAGGCCGTCGCTCTGCGGGCCGACCACCTTCTGGGCCAGGCCGTAGTCGCCGGCGTCGGTGCCGATCACGCAGAAGACCCGGTCGGTGTCGAAGTACTGGGGCGGGATCCGCTCGGCCCGCCAGCCGTCCGGGGCCTCGGTGCCGTACTCGACCCCCGGCACCAGGTAGCCGTACATCTTCTCCGGCGAGAAGATGTCGGACCCGACCGGGCCGAGGTCCTCCATGAACTCGTCGAGCAGGCCGCCGCCGACGGCGAAGCCGATCCCGCTGTGCGGAGTGCCGTAGGTGAACAGCTTGTCGACCAGGTCCTTGCCGGGGACGGTCGGCCGGAAGTCCCCGAGGCTGTCGTAGGACCACTTCTGGAGCATGCTTCGGCAGACCAGGCCGCCCATCGAGTGGGCGATCAGGTCGACCTTGTCCGAACCGGTCTTCTTCCGGACCAGCAGGACGAGTTCGTACAGGTCGCGGGCCGCCGCCTCGATGTCGAAGTCGACGGCCCGCTTGCCGAAGGTGTCGGCGGAGGCGTCGTAGAAGCGGTGGATCCAGACGGTCGCCCGGTCCACCGACCCGTCCTCGCAGGACTGCAGGTAGGCCCTGGGGTCACCGGCCGTCAGCGGGTGGTAGCCGTCGTCGGCGAAGAGCCGGAGCAACGGGCTCTCGAACTGGTAGTACTGGGGGTCGCCGTCGCCGCCGACCCGGATGTGGGTCGAGCCGGTGTTGAATCCGTAGAAGGGGTCGTCCACCTGCTTGTCGATGCCGCTGGTACCGCCGGCGAAGCCGCGGACGTAGATCAGCGGGAGGCGGGCGGCGCCGTCGGTGGCGTAGCGGGGCCCGGCCGGCTCCTGGTGCGGGGGCGGCAGCGGGAGGGTGGGGGACTCGGCGGCTCGGTCGTCCCTGCGGTGATGGAAGATCGACACCATGGCGTGATCCTCGGGTACGGCAGTGGTCATGGCCGCCCGCCTCACGTCGGCGGGCTCTGGCCACTCGCCCTCGTCGGCTGCCGGGCCGCGCCGGGGCTCGTGACCTGCCTTCAGGTTCGCAGACGCGGCCGCCGCGCGCACCCGTTGCACTGAGGCGTGACCGATTGCCGCCGCGGCGCGACCGGACGGCGCCGACCACGCCGACCACGCCGACCCGGCGGGATCTACGCCGCGTTCGCCCCGCTGAGTTCGAACCACATCCGCTTGCCGGAGCCGCGCGGCTCCACGCCCCAGGCGTCCGCCAGCGCTTCGACCAGCATCAGGCCGCGTCCGGAGGAGGCCTGCTCCCCCGGCGTGCGGCGGGTGGGCCACAGGTCGGACTCGTCCTCCACCTCGACCCGCAGCCGGGCCCGGCCGCCGTCCGAGGCCGACTCGCGGTAGAGCCGGGCGGTGAACATGGCATCGCGGTCGGTGTGCCGGATGGCGTTGGTGACCAGCTCGGAAGAGAGCAGCTCGGCGGTGTCGATGAACTCGGCGACGCCCCAGCGGCGCAGCGCGTCGCGCAGTTCGGCGCGGACCTCGGCGATCCGCGCCAGGTCGGCCTGGCCGATCCGGCGGCGCAGCTGCTGGGTGGTGAGCCCGCCCGCCGGACCGTCCCAGCGCAGGAGCAGCAGCGCTATGTCGTCCTCGCGCTCGCTGGAGTCGGCGGCCTGGGAGGCGATCCGGTCGGCCAGGTCCTCCAGCGGGTCGCGGACCGCCTCCTCGGGGGCCGGCAGCGGACGGGCGAGCGCGCGGGTGAGCCGGCCGATGCCCTCGTCCAGGTCCATGCCGCGCGCCTCGACCAGGCCGTCGGTGCACAGCAGCACGGTCTCGCCCGGGTCCAGGCTGAACCGGGTGACCCGGTACTCCTGGTCCGGGTCGATGCCCAGCGGCAGCCCGCCGGCCACCGGCACGGCGGCGGCGGTGCCGTCCGCGCGGCGCACCACCGGGTCGAGGTGGCCGGCCCGCACCGCGTAGACCACGCCGTAGTCCACGTTGACCTCGGCGTACGTGCAGGTCGCGAAGTGGTCGGTGTCCAGGTCGGCGAGGAAGCGGGAGGCTCGGGCCATCACCGCGGCGGGCGGGTGGCCCTCGGCGGCGTAGGCGCGCAGCGCGATCCGCAGCTGGCCCATGATGCCCGCGGCGTGCACGTCGTGGCCCTGGACGTCGCCGATCACCAGGCCGACGTGCCCGCCGGGCAGCGGCACCACGTCGTACCAGTCGCCGCCGATCTGCAGGCCGGAGCCGGCCGCGAGGTAGCGCACGGCGGTGGTCACGCCGGGGATGGAGGGGACGGTGCGCGGCAGCATCACCCGCTGCAGGCTCGCCGCCAGCTCGTGCTCGGCGTCGTGCAGCCGGGCCCGGGCCAGCGACTGGGCGACCAGCCCGCCCAGGGTGGTCAGCAGGGTCCGCTCGTCGGCGTCCAGTTCGCGCTCGTCGTCGAAACTGACCACGCAGACGCCGATCGCCCGGCCGCTGGCCACCAGCGGCAGGTAGGCCCAGGAGCCACGGCCGGTGCGGCTGGTCTGCTCCCAGACGTCGGCGTGGCGCTCGCGGAACTCCTCGCGGTTGGAGACGAAGACCGGGGCGCGGTGCTTCAGCGCCTCGGCGGCCGGGTGGCCGGACGGCAGCACGGCGCGGTCCCAGACCGCGAGCGCCTCGGAGCGGTAACCGGAGGCGCCGAGGATCTGCGCCCGGCCGGCCTCGAAGGAGGCGAGCACCAAGCCGTCCGGCGGCAGTCCGGGCAGCGGCAGCTCGGTGAAGACCCGGGCCACGTCCCGGACGGTGACGGCCTCGGACAGGGCGCGGGCGGCCTCCTTGATGAAGCGGGAGCGCTCCTCGCGCAGCAGGGCGAGCCGGTCGGCGCGGTCGCGCTTGTGCAGTTCGACGGTGGCGTCCCAGACGAAGCCGACCATCCGGGAGGCGCGGCCGAAGGCGTCCGCGAGCACCCGGCCGCGGAAGCGCACCGCGCGCATGCCGCCGTTCGGCCCGACGGTGCGGTAGTAGGCGCCGCACTGGCCCAGCTCGGTCACGGCGCGCTCGACCCGGCGGCGCACCACGGGCGCGTCCTCGGGGTGCAGCAGGGACAGGAAGGAGGCGGCGGTGCGGTCGAAGCGGCCGCGCTCCACGTCGTCCAGGCCGATGATCGTGCAGGCGCGCTGGTCGCCCTCCAGGATGTCGCGGCGGATGTCCCAGTCGAAGGAGCCGATGCCGTTGGCGGCCATCGCGGGCTCCAGCCAGTCCGGCATGGAGTCGGCCGTGGCGGGCGGCAGTCCGCCGGACAGCACGGGGGCCAGCCGTCCGGAGGCGAGTCCGGGGGGCGTGCGCAGCGGGTTCCGCCGGGAGGCCTGCGCGGGCGGGCGGGCGGGCGGCAGCGGCTCCACGGCGGACGCGCCGGGAGGAAGCGCCGGCCCCGGCGACTCGGGCTCAGTGGGCATGCTGCTCCTGCCGCTGCCGTGGCGGACCGCGCCGACCGTCCGGACGGGCCGCGTGGCGATGTGGTGGGTGGTGCTGGATCGGACGGTGCCGACGCACAGTGGTCAGTCGAGGTTCGGTCTCCCCGCTGCTTTCCCGCACGTGGACACACATTCCCACCATCCTGGCCAATGTTCGGCCGAGCGGCAATGGCAACGGGCCGGAAATCTTACGTTCCGCCTTCTGTTCAGGGCTTGCTTCGGGAACAGATCAATCGATGACGAACAATCGTGCGGACGGGGGTGCGAGTGGTGGCGCAGTGAGCGGTCCGACGATCGGGCCGGCGGTCGGTACGGTACGGGACGCGGCGGGGATCAGGGCACCGCGAGCTCGAACCAGGTGACCTTGCCGTCGCCCCTGAGCTGCACCCCCCAGGAGTCCGCGAGCGCCTCCACCAGTAGCAGGCCGCGCCCCGAGGTCGCGTACTCGGCGTCGGGATCGCGGCGACGCCCGGGCAGCCGGCTCGCACCGTCCTGCACCTCGACCCGCAGCCGGCTGTCCGAACCGAGCACCGCGTCGAAGACCGCGCCCTTGCCGGTGTGCAGCAGCGCGTTGGTGACCAGCTCGGAGGAGAGCAGCTCGGCGGTGTCGGACAGCTCCGGCACCCCCCAGTGGCTCAGCGCCGTGCGCAGCCGGTGCCGGACCGCGCCGACCGCGACCAGGTCGGCCGGGTCGAGCGTCAGGTGCAGCCGGTGGTGCAACGCGCAGCCGGGCGCGGACGCGCCCGACACGGTCGTCCTTGTGCCGGTGGCCGGGCCCTGGGCCTGCCCGGCCTGGTAGGCGTCGCCCGAACCCGTCCGCTGCCGCGGGAATCGCGACTGACCGTCCATCAACACATCCCCCGCCCTCAAATCCGGGCCCCCGCCTCCGGATCCCCCGCCGGCCGGGTGGCCCCCTCGTTCTGACCACCCATCCTCATGCCCAGTTGACGGCGTTTGCAACAGTGTGCGTCCGATCACGTGGGGTGAAAGGGGCACGGGGAGGTTCACGTGATCCAACTGCCCGCGCCGGACAGGTTTGCGAAGCGCAGAGGCAGTTTTCGAGGCCGCCCCCACCCGATCCCGCGCACACCCGGCGCCCGTACGGACCGCGCGCCCGGACACGCGCCCCCGCCTCCGCCACCGCCGCGCGGGCCCCGACCCGCCGCACGCCCGGTCCCGGAACCCGGCCTCGCCGCCGTCGGACACCCGCCCTCACCCCCGTCGCCCGCCCGACAGGCCGGACCCGGTCGGAGCGGCAACGCTGGACAGGGCGGCCCGGTCCGGGTTCAATGGCCCCGAGATGTTTGAACGACGTTCTAATGATGGTCCGAACATCACCCCATAAGCCCCCCGGCCCCGAGCCGGCCCCTCTCCCGGCGACGAGCGAGCGAGGAACCGTGCGACTGACCCCCACCGAGCGGGACCGGCTGCTGATCTTCACAGCAGCCGAGCTGGCCCGCGCCCGCCGAGCCCGGGGCGTGCGCCTCAACATCCCCGAGGCGACCGCCCTGATCGCGGACACCGTCTGCGAGGCCGCCCGCGACGGCCTTCGCCTGGCCGAGGCCATCGAGGCCGGCCGCTCCGTCCTGACCGCCGACGACGTGCTGCCCGGCGTGCCGGACGTGGTCACCGTCGTCCAGGTCGAGGCCGTGTTCGAGGACGGCACCCGCCTCGCCGTCGTCAACGACCCCTTCAAGGGCGCCGGCTCACTCGGCGACGAGGCCCCCGGCGGCGCGCTGATCGGCGACGGCGCCGGCTACGACCCGGTCGAGGAGACGCTGCTGATCCCCGTCCACAACACCTCCGGGGTGCCGATCTCGGTCACCTCGCACTTCCACTTCTTCGAGGCCAACCCGCGCCTGGCCTTCGACCGCGCCGCCGCCTACGGCACCCACCTGGCCGTCCCGGCCGGCTCCTCGGTGCGCTTCGACCCGGGCGCCACCGTCGAGGTCGGCCTGGTGCCGATCGGCGGCGAGCGGGTCGCGATCGGCTTCGCGGGGCTCGTGGACGGGCCCCTGGACGCGCCCGGCGCGAAGGAGGCCGCCCTCGCGAAGGCCCGCGCGACCGGCTACCTGACCAGCTTCGACGACGCGGAGGTGCCGTCATGAGCGAGCGGAGCGAGCAATTGGACAGAGCGGCCGCGCCGGCGCGGTCCGCCGAGCGAAGCGAGGCGGGAGCATGACGGCCATCAGCCCCCACGACTACATCTCCGTCCACGGCCCGCGCGCCGGGGACCGGATCCGGCTCGGCGACAGCGGCCTGATCGTCCGGGTCGAGTCCGACTCCCAGGCGCCCGGCGACGAGTTCCTGGCCGGCTTCGGCAAGACCGCCCGCGACGGCCTGCACCTCAAGCCCGCCGCCGTCCGCGACACCTGCGACGTCGTGATCAGCAACGTGCTGGTGATCGACGCGGTCCAGGGCATCCGCAAGACGTCCATCGGTCTGATCGGCGGCCGGATCGCCTCGATCGGGCGGGCCGGCAACCCGGACACCCTCGACGGCGTGGACGTGGTCGTCGGCACCGGCACCACGATCGTCTCCGGCGAGGGCATGATCGCCACCGCCGGCGCCATCGACACCCACGTCCACCTGCTCTCGCCGCGGATCATGGAGGCCTCGCTGGCCTCCGGCGTCACCACCATCATCGGCCAGGAGTTCGGCCCGGTCTGGGGCGTGGGCGTCAACTCGCCCTGGGCGCTGCGCCACGCGTTCAACGCCTTCGACGCCTGGCCCGTCAACATCGGCTTCCTGGGCCGCGGTTCGTCCTCCGACGAGGCCCCGCTGATCGAGGCGCTGGCCGAGGGCGGCGCCTCCGGCTTCAAGGTGCACGAGGACATGGGCGCCCACACCCGCGCCCTGGACACCGCGCTGCGGGTCGCCGAGGAGTACGACGTCCAGGTCGCCCTGCACACCGACGGCCTGAACGAGTGCCTCTCCGTCGAGGACACCCTGAAGGTGCTGGAGGGCCGGACCATCCACGCCTTCCACATCGAGGGCTGCGGCGGTGGTCACGTCCCCAACGTGCTGAAGATGGCGGGCGTGCCGAACGTCATCGGCTCCTCCACCAACCCCACCCTGCCCTTCGGCCGGGACGCGCTCGGCGAGCACTTCGGCATGATCGTCTCCGCGCACGACCTCAAGGTCGACCTGCCCGGCGACGCCGCGATGGCCCGCGACCGCATCCGGGCCGGCACCATGGGCGCCGAGGACGTGCTGCACGACCTCGGGGTCATCGGCATCACCTCCTCCGACGCCCAGGGCATGGGCCGGGCCGGCGAGACGGTGCGCCGCACCTTCGCCATGGCCGGCAAGATGAAGGCCGAACTCGGCCCGCTGGACGGCACCGGCTCGTACGGCACCACCGACAGCGGCGACGACAACGAGCGCGTGCTGCGCTACATCGCCAAGCTGACCATCAACCCGGCCATCGCGCACGGCCTTGTCCACGAGGTCGGCTCGATCGAGGTCGGCAAGCTCGCCGACATCGTGCTCTGGCGCCCGGACCACTTCGGCGCCAAGCCGCAGCTCGTCCTCAAGGCCGGGTTCCCCGCGTACGGCGTGGTCGGCGACCCCAACGCCTCCACCGACCGCTGCGAACCCCTCGTCCTGGGGCCGCAGTTCGGCGCCCACGGCGCCACCGCCGCCGACATCTCGGTGGCCTTCGTCGCCCAGGCCGCCGCCGACGGCGCCTACCTCGACCGCCCCGCCGACGGACTGCCCACCCGCCGCCGCCGCGTCGGCGTCCGGGGCACCCGCGGCATCGGGCCGCGCGACATGGTGCGCAACGCCCGCGTCGGCCAGGTCGAGGTCACCGAGACCGGGCTGGTCTCACTGGACGGCTCGCCGCTGCGCTCCGAGCCCGCCGACAGCGTCTCCCTCAGCCGCCTCTACTTCCTCTGATCCTCCCCCTCAAGGACCCGATGATGACCACCCCCACGCCCGCCTCCCTCGGCTACCGGATGCCCGCCGAGTGGCACCCCCACGACCGCACCTGGATGGCCTTCCCGACCACCAACCCCACCTTCGACGGCCCCGAGCAGCTGCACGCGGCCCGCGAGGCCTGGGCCGCCGTCGCCGACACCATCGTCCGCTACGAGCCGGTGACGCTGATCGTCAACACCGGTGAGACGGCGGACGCCCGCCGGTACGTCTCCGAGCAGGTCGAGATCGTCGAGCGCCCGCTCAACGACGCCTGGATGCGCGACATCGGCCCGTCCTTCCTGATCGACGGCAAGGGCTCGGTCGCCGCCGCCGACTGGATCTTCAACGGCTGGGGCGCGCAGTCCTGGGCCCGCTGGGACAAGGACCAGCACATCGCCGAGCACATCGGCGAGCTGACGGGCGTCCAGCGCTTCGCCTCCAGGCTGATCAACGAGGGCGGCGGCATCCACGTCGACGGCGAGGGCACGGTGCTGGTCACCGAGACCGTCCAGCTCGGCGAGGGCCGCAACGCCGACTGGACCAAGGAGGAGGTCGAGGCCGAGCTGCACGCCTTCCTCGGCACCACCAAGGCGATCTGGCTGCCGCGCGGACTCACCCGCGACTACGACGAGTTCGGCACCCGCGGCCACATCGACATCGTCGCCTCCTTCGTGCGCCCCGGCGTCGTGGTCGCCCACGTCCAGCCCGACCCGTCCCACCCGGACCACGAGGTCTGCCGGGAGCTGGTCGCCGTCCTGCGCGCCGCCACCGACGCCCAGGGCCGCCCGCTGGAGGTCATCGAACTGCCCGCCCCCACCGTCCTGTCGGACGAGGACGGCGAGCCGGTCGACTACTCCTACATCAACCACTACGTGGCCAACGGCGCCGTCGTGCTGTGCGCCTTCGCCGACCCGCGCGACCAGGAGGCCGCCGACATCCTCGCCAAGGCCTACCCGGGCCGCACCGTCGAACTCGTCGACGCCCGGGAGATCTTCGCCAACGGCGGCGGCATCCACTGCATCACCCAGCAGCAGCCGAAGGCGCTCTGAGGTCCACCCCGGGCGGGAGCCGCGCGCTCCCGCCCGGGTAGCCTTCTGAGCTCCGCACCACCGAGGGAGAGCACTGCACATGGCGGACGCCCGCCCGCGCCGGCCGGCGCGCCCCCGCGAGGAGGTCTTCGCCACCGCCCGGGCCGCGATCGCCGAACACGGGCTCGCCAAACTCACCATGGCCGGGCTCGGCAAGCAGCTCCAGATGAGCGCCGGACACCTGCTCTACTACTTCGGCAGCAAGGACCAGCTGCTGCTGGAGACCCTCCGCTGGAGCGAGGACCAACTCGGCGCCCGCCGCCGCGAGGCCCTCGCCGACCACGCCCGCGACCCCTGGCAGCGCCTCGACGCCTACCTGCGCCTCTACCTGCCGGAGGGTCCGGGCGACCCGCGCTGGATCCTCTGGGTCGAGGTGTGGGGCCGCTCCCCCGCCAGCGCCGAGATCCGCCAGGGCCAGCAGGAGATCGAATCCCCCTGGCAGGCCGACCTGGTCGCCCTCATCGAGGAGGGCGCCGCCGCCGGCTACTTCACCCCCGGCCCCGCAGCCGACCGCGCCCTCCAACTGCGCTCCCTGCTCGACGGCCTCGCCGTCCCCATCGCCATCGGCCTGCCCGACGCCGGCCGGCCCGCCGCCCTCGACCAGGCCACCGCGGTCGCGGCCGTCCTGCTGCGGGCCTGAGGCACCGGCTCGGGCCCAGGCACCGACACTCACTCGGTCCAGACCGCGGCCGCCGTACGGTCGTCGGCGTAGCCCTTGGCGCGGACCTGGACCTGGCGCAGGAAGTCGACCGTGCCCGGCGGGTGGGGGTGCGCCCAGTGGGCGGACAGGAAGTGGGCCACGGCGGGCTCGTCCGCGACCGGGGCGGCCAGGCCCGGGGTGCAGAGCAGCAGGATGTCGCCGGGGGTGGCCGGAACCAGCCGGAAGCGGAACGGGCGCGGATCCGGCACCGGGGCGTCCGGCGCCGGCGGCTGACCGTCCGGGTGGTGGAGCAGCCGGGCCGCGTAGGCGTCGATCCAGTGGCCCGAGCGCAACAGGTACAGCCCGCCCGGGCCGACGCCGAAGGCCGCGCGGTAGCCCGCCGCCGGGTCCAGCGACAGCATCAGGCAGTGCAGCGAGGCCGGGGACGGCGCGCCGTCCCCCTCGGCCCGGGGCGCCAGCGCGCGCAGCGGGGCGGCGGCGCTGGTGGCCAGGCGCTGCAGGCCGTAGCGCAGCCGGTCCCGGGCGCCGTCGCGCAGATCGGCGGCCAGGCCCGCCCGGCTGCGCCCGATCGCGGCCGCGAGCTGGCGGCAGGCCTCGCCGGTGGCGGCGGCGACGGCCCCCGCGGTGAGTGCCCCCTCCTCTGCGCCGCCCGTGCGGTCGAAGCCCGCGAGGACGGCGAGCAGCAGCCCGTCGGGGCCGTCGCCGAACCTGGTCACCAGCAGGCTGTCGCGGCGCGGCTCGCCCCGGTAGCGGGCGGAGTCGCCCCGGACGGAGACGGCGCGCAGCACGGTGTTCCCGTACTGGGCGCCCTCCAGCGCGGTGTCCGGGACGACCGCGCCGAGCGAGCCGGGGTCCGCCTCCGCTACGGCGGTGGGCTCGGGCCCGTAGGTCGGGGGGCGCTCGCCGACGTGCGGGACGGCGGGGTCGGCTTCGGCGCGCGGGGTGCGGATGGCCAGGCGGGGGTCGGGGACCGCGGGTGCGGGTTCGGGGTCGGGCTGGGGGGCGTGGTCGGGCTCGGGCTCGGGGGCGGGGGGCTTGGTGACGGCGGGGGGTTCGGGGGCGGGGGCGGGTTCCGGCTCGGGGGCGGGTTCCTCGGCGGCCGGGGGTTCGGGAGCGGGCTCGGGCTTCGGCTCGGCGGCGGGGGTCGGGGCGGGCTTCTCCAGGGAGACCGGGGTGGGGGGCTCCTCGGGCTCGGGCTCGGTGACCGGTTCGGGCTTGGCCTCTTCGGCCTCGGACGTGGGCACGGCCTCAGCCTCGGTCTCGGGCGCGTGCTCCGCCCGGGGCGCGTCGGAGGCGAAGGACGGGGCGGGAAACTGGTGGGTCTCGGTCGAGGTGCGCTGGCGCCCCAGCCCGTCGGTCCCCCCGGTCCCCTCGATCACGCCGATCGCGGTGTCGAACCAGTCGTCGATGCTGTCCCGCGCCACCGCAGGCTCGGGCTCGGGATCCGCGACGGCCTCCGGTACCGGCTCCGACTCCGGCTCCGACTCCGCCGTGCGCTGCTGCCCGATCAGCCCGACCGCCGTGTCGAACCAGTCGTCCACGGTGCCGTCGCCAGGGTCGGCGTGCGGGGTGTCGGGGAGGGTGCCCGCCGGGCCGTCGTAGACCGTGTCCCACCAGCCGTCGCCCGGCCGGGGCGGCTGTGCGGGTGCACCCTGCTTGCTCATCTGGCGGCTCCTGGTCGGTCCGTGGTCGCGCCGCCCCCGGCGGGGCCGGACTGGCGTCATTGTCTCCAAGTGCAACGACGCTGTCCGGGTTTCGACGACAACCAGTCACCGACCGGATCATCCCGGCCACCGCGCTCACCAGCCGCTTCACCGAGGCGCGGCCGGGTGCCGACGGGGCGGCGGCGCGGCGGTGGCGGGGCGGTCACGGGGCCGTCGGCACGCCGTCCGCTTCCGTTCCGTCCGTGCTTGCCGGATGTGCCCCGAGCAGGGCGTTTCCTGGACATTGCGGGGCATCGGCCGCCGAAAATGGGGGCCGAGGAGGGGCATCGCTTCACCCGTTCGGCTGATTAAATGTGCCCATGACCGCGTCGGCCCCCAGCTCGCCCCGACCGGGGAGGGCCGCACCGGCGGGCCGCCCGGTGGGTGCGCTGTTGGTCCTGCTGCTGGTCGCCCTGCTGACGGCGCTGCCCTGCGCGGGCCAGTCGAGCGCGTTGGACGCTCCCGTCCATCCGGCGCCGGCCCCGGTCAGCGCCGTGTCGGTGGTCAGCGCCGCCGAGGCCACCGCGACCACTCCCCACACCGGCCACGCCGCCAGGGCGTCCCAGCACCACCAGCGGCTCGCCGCAGAGCAGGACCACTGGATCCTGTGCACCGCCGACGGCCAGCCGCCGCACGACAACGGCTGCTCCAGCCACCCGTTCTGCCCGCAGGACGCGCAACTGCCGAACCCGCCGCCGCAACCGCAACCCGCCGTCTCACCGCTCACCGCGCCGGCGCCCGAGGCGCTGCCCCGCGTGGTGCGCGCGGGACTGCTGGACGGCCCGCACCCGGCACCCGATCTGCACGAACTCCAGGTCCACCGGTCCTGAGCGGAACCCACCGCCGACGCTGCCCGTCGGCGGGTCCGCCCCCCACCCCACCACAGCCGACCGCCGTCGCCACCAGCCGTGCGCGGCGGGGACAAGGACAACCATCATGGGTTCCGCCTCGAAGCAGTCCAACAAGCCCGGCGGCAAGGGCGTCGCCGACCGCCGTGAGCGCATCGCCGCGCTGCGCGCCGCCGAGGAGCGCCGCGACCGCCGCAACAAGGTCATCGCCTCGGTGGCGGCCGGTGTGCTGGTGATCGGCGCGATCGCCACCGGCACCTGGATCGTCATGGACCAGAACCAGAAGAAGAAGGACAGGGAGGCCGCCGCCAACGCGGACATCCCGGGCGTGAAGACCTTCGGCGACCTGAGCCGCAACCACGTCAAGGAGAAGGTCAACTACCCGATGACCCCGCCGGTCGGCGGCGACCACAACGCGGTCTGGCTGGACTGCATGGGCCACGTCTACGACCAGCCGGTCGAGAACGAGCGCGCCGTCCACTCGCTGGAGCACGGCGCGGTCTGGGTGACGTACAACGGCAAGGCCACCCCGGAGGACATCAAGACCCTCTCCGACAAGGTCAAGAACACCCCGTACTCGCTGATGAGCCCCTACCCGGACGAGCAGGGCACCATCACCCTGAACGCCTGGAGCACCCAGCTGATCGTGGACAGCGCCAGTGACCCGCGGGTGAACCAGTTCTTCACCAAGTACGTCCAGGGCAAGCAGACCCAGGAGCCGGGCGCCTCCTGCACCATGGGGCAGATGTGACCGCCGACGCGACCCGCCCCGAGGAGGCCTCGGCGGCGGACGCCCCGGAGACGGACGCGCCGGAAGCGGACGCGACCAGGGAGCCGGCGGCCCGTCCCGGCCGCCGGCGGCTGTGGTGGCCGGCCGCGCTGGCCGCCGCGGTGGCGCTGGCGCTCGGGGTGCCGGCCCTGGTGGCGAGCGGGACGTCGGCCTCCGGCACGGCCTCGGTGGCCGTCCCGGCGGACGACTCGCCCGAGGCCGGGTTCGCCCGCGACATGGCGACCCACCACCAGCAGGCGGTGGACCTGTCGTTCATCGTCCGGGACCGCACCGGCGACGAGCCGACCCGCACCCTGGCCTTCGACATCATCAACACCCAGGCCAACCAGCGCGGGATGATGACGGGCTGGCTCGACCAGTGGGGGCTGTCGCAGCACTCGACCGCCAAGCCGATGGCGTGGATGAATATGGACCACGACTACGCCGCCCACGACGGTTCGCTGATGCCCGGCATGGCCACCAACGCCCAGATGGCGAAGCTGCGTTCGCTCAGCGGGCGGGACGCCGAGGTGTACTACCTGCAGCTGATGATCGAGCACCACAAGGGCGGCGTCGAGATGGCCCAGGGCTATGTGGACGTGGCGAAGAACGACGTCGAGAAGCGGCTCGCCCAGTCGATGGTGGTCGCCCAGACCTCCGAGATGGAGCTGATGACCGACATGCTCAAGGAGCGCGGCGCCGCCCCCGGCGTACCCGCGTCCTGACAACTGCTGTTCCCCGGGCAGCCGGGGAACCTGCTGTTCCCCGGACGGCCGGGGCGCGGCGGCGGTCCCGTACCGCCCGCACCGCGCCCCGGCCTTCCGCCGTCCCGACTCCTGGAGAACCCCCGCATGACCCCGACCCCTGACGCGCCCTGGCTGATCGCCGGGCTGGGCAACCCCGGTCCGTGGTTCCGACTGACCCGGCACAACGCGGGCTTCCTCGCCGTCGACCGGCTGGCCGAGCGCCACGGCGCCCGGTTCCGCCGGCGCGGGCTCGCCACCGTGGTCGCCGAGATCGAGGTGGACGGCCGCCGGGTGCTGCTGGCCAAGCCGCTGTGGTTCATCAACCTGTCCGGCCGCCCGGTGGCCGCCCTGCTGCGCCGCCACGGGGTGCCGGTCGAGCGCCTGGTGGTCGTCCAGGACGACCTGGACTTCGCGTACGGCTCCGGCAAGTTGAAGCGCGGCGGCGGGCCGGGCGGACACAACGGGGTGCGCTCGGTGGGCGAGGTGCTCGGCACCCGCGACTTCGTCCGGCTGCGGTTCGGCATCGGGCGCCCGCCCAAGGGACAGAGCGTCGGCGACTACGTGCTGAAGAAGTTCTCGGACGAGGAACTCGCCGCGCTGCCGGGGGTGCTGGACCGCTGTGCGGACGCCCTGGAGACGCTGGTGCGGCTCGGCCTGAACCGGGCCCAGGACGCCCTGAACGTCAGCCCGTCCTGAGGCTCCCACGGGCCGGAGTCGGACCGGTCAGCGCGGTGGCCGCCACCGCGACCACCGCGAGGACGACCAGCACCGTCCGCCCACCGGACGCCGCGCCCGCCAGGTGGACGCCGAGGACGGACAGCGCCATGCCGAGCGCGGTGCCGAGGCTGCGCGCCATGTTCACCATGCCGCCGCCGACCGCCGAGCACTCCGCCGGGATCGCCCGCATCACCAGCGCGTTGTTGGCGGGCAGCAGCAGACCCAGCCCGTACCCGGCGACCAGCAGCGGGGCCGCCACGGCCGCACCGGAGACCGGCAGCACGGCGAACAGCAGCAGCCCGGCGCCCGCGAGGCCCGCGCCGAAGCGGCACCTGGCCACGTCCGACCAGCCCCGGGGCAGCAGGGCGCCGCCGACCGTCGCGGCGACCGCGAAGGCCGCCGGCAGCATGGTGACCACCAGGCCCGCGGCGGCCGTCGACACCCCCGCACCGGTGAGCAGCACCGGGCCCAGCACGAGCGGGCAGAACAGCAGCAGGTAGCCGATCAGCGCGACCGCCAGCCCGGACCGCACGCCCGGGGTGTTCACCAGCCCCGGCGCCAGGATCGGCCGGGCGGCCCGCCGCTCCTGGCGCACCAGGGCCAGCGCGAGGACGACGGAGACGAACAGCAGGACGGCGACGGCCCAGCCGGGCAGGGGCAGGCCGGAGGCGGTGGACAGGGCGAGCAGCAGCGTGCTGGTCGCACCGGTGAGCAGCAGCATGCCGGGCAGGTCGAAGCGGGGCGCCCGCGGCTCGCTGTCGCGTGGTCCCGGGACCGCCACCGGAGCGCAGGTCCGGGTGCGCGGCAGCAGGTACCAGCTGGCCACGATGCCGAACACGGCGATCGGCACGTTGACCCAGAACACCCACTGCCAGGAGGCGTGCTCCACCAGCAGCCCGCCGAGGCTGGGGCCGAGCGCCAGCCCGAGGCCCTGGGCGGCGGCCTGGATACCGAGCGCGCGGCGCATCGCGTGCTCCGGGACCCCGCGTGCGACCAGGGCGACGCTGTTGGCCTGCATCATCGCGGCGCCGACGGCCTGGACGGCCCGGCAGGCGACCAGGATCCACAGAGCGCCGGCGAATCCGGCGCCCAGCGAGGACAGGCCGAAGACGGCGAAGCCGCCGATGTACATGGTCTTGCGGCCGACCAGGTCGGACAGCCAGCCGATCGGGGCCAGCAGGGCGACCAGGACCAGCAGGTAGGCGAGCGCGACCCATTCGACGGCGGCGAAACCCGCGTCGAAGTGCCGGCCGAGGGCCGGGAAGACCAGGGCGATGACGCTGGCGTCGAGCTGGCCGAGGAAGGCGCCGAGGCAGACCGTGCCGACGGCCAGCCAATGGGCGTGGCGCCAGCCGGCTACGCCGCGGGGCCGCGGCCGCTCGGTGAGCAGACGCGCGGCAAGGGCGGTGGCGTTCATGGGACAAATATATCGGATGCAGATATGTTCTTTCTACGAGCTGATCGCCCTGCGATACGAAACATCCCACCCTACGTCCGCGGCCCGTCCAAGGGTCGGACGACGCGCCGGAAACGCCCCGTACCAGGCGATACGCTGTTCGCCATGCCGTCGTCACCGCATGTTCCCGACCCCGCCACCGAAGCCCCCGACCCGGCGGTCGAGCACGCCCGGCAGCTGACCGACACCGTCACCCGGCTGCGCCGCGCGCTGCGCAGCAGCATCCGCACCGACTACCCGTGGGAATCCCTGCCGATGGCGCAGGTCGAGCTCCTGCAGACGCTCGCCGCCGCGCCACTGCGGGTCGGCGAGCTGGCCGCCCGGCAGCGGCTCGCCCCCAACACCGTCAGCGGGCTGGTCGGCAAACTACTGGAGGCCGGGTTCGTCGACCGCCAGGCCGACCCCGGCGACCGGCGCACCGCCCGGATCGCACTCACCCCCGCCGGGCGGCGCCAGCTGGACGACTGGCAGCACGCCCACGAACGCCGGATCGCCACCGCCCTGGGCACCCTCGCCCCGGCCGACCGCGAGGCGGTCGTCCACGCACTGCCCGCGCTGGAGCAGCTCGCCCGCGCCCTGGCCCAGCCGGGCGGTGGCGGGGAGCAGGGCTGACGGGCCGGGCCCAGGAGCCGGGCCGACGAGCCGGGCCGACGGGGCCCGCGCACCGGCCCCGCTCGGTAAACCGCTGGTCACCGAGGCCCGGCGGCGCTACCGTCCCCGCCATGACCACCGTAGAAGTACAGATCGAGCCCTGGACGGACGCCGACCTCGCGCTGCTGCGCCGGGTCAACACGCCGGAGATGAAGAAGCACGTCGGCGGACCGGAGACCGAGGAGCAGATGCTCCACCGGCACCGGCGCTACCTGGACTTCGTCCCGTCCGCCCTGGGCTGCATGTACCGGATCGTGCTGCTGCCCGAGGGCGAGGCGGTCGGGACGGTGGGCTACGGCACCCGGACGTGGGAGGGTGAGACCGTGCACGAGATGGGGTGGAACGTGCTGCCCGGCCACCAGGGGCGGGGCATCGCCGTCGCGGCCACCCGGGCCGCCGTCGAGGCCGCCCGGCGCGATGCCGCGCACCGCCATCTGCACGCGTTCCCGTCGGTGGACAACCCCGCCTCCAACGCGGTCTGCGCGAAGGCCGGGTTCACCCTGCTCGGCCAGACCGACTTCGAGTTCCCGCCCGGGCGGTTCATGCGCAGCAACAACTGGCGGGTGGATCTGCGCAGTTGAGCCCAACTCGGCTCGGAAACCCGTTCAGCCGACCTCGGGCGGGAAGGCCGTTGAGCCGACCGCGGATTCACCGGGTTCAGCATGATCTTGCGAGGAACCCCGACCCTTTGGAGCCGGGAGGAATCGTATCCTTGGTCCGGAGCAGCAAAGCGGCGGAGTCCTCTGCGTCACCGTCTGGGCGGGTGTTGTCAGTGCCTCCTTGTAGGTCAACATCGCCGCCACCAGCGACGGCACCCGGCACGCCGGGCGTGGCCTGAACCGACACCGCAAGCGCCAGACCGATCTGCGCCGCAAGTTGCAGGCCAAGGGAACCAAGTCCGCCAAGCGGCTGCTCAAGAAGCGTGCCCGAAAGGAAGCCCGCCACGTGGTGGAGGCCAACCCACCGCATCTCCAAGTCCGTCGTCACCACCGCTGAACGCACCTCACGCGGTGCCGCTCTGGAAGGCCTGAGCAGCATCCGCGAGAGGGTCCGGCTCCGCAAGGACCAGCGGACCTCTCTGCACTCGTGGAGCTTCCACCAGCTCGGCGCCTTCATCGCTTACAAGGCCAAGCGAGCCGGAGTGCCGCTGGTGTACGTCGATCCGGCGTACACCAGCCGGCAATGCTGCGAGTGCGGACACATCGACCGGAAGAACCGGCCGAACCAAGCAGAGTTCACGTGCAACGCCTGCGGCGTCACGATGCACGCGGACTACAACAGCTCCCGCAACATCGCCGCTCGCGGCGCCGTCGCGTGGACAGCGGGGCGTCAGTCATGCCTCCCAGAGCCAGCCTGACGGCAGCTCTCAGACGTGGGAGGCCACGCGACAGCCAGCCGCGCCCTACCCACAAGCCCGGCCCCTTAAGGGCCGGGTCAAGGTGACAGGAGGCTGCCGCGCTCCAGCTCCAGCAGCCAGCGCTTGCGGTCCACGCCCGCGGCGAACCCGGTGAGCGAACCGTTGGCGCCCATCACCCGGTGACAGGGGCGGACGATCAGCAGCGGGTTGGCGCCCACCGCGCCGCCGACCGCCCGGACCATGCGCGGCGCCTGCCCGGCCAGCTCGGCGAGTTGGCCGTAGGTGACGGTCGTGCCGTACGGGACCTCGTCCAGCGCGGCCCAGATCCGGCGGCGGAACTCGGTGCCCTCCGGCGCGAGCGGGAGGTCGAAGGTGCTGCGGCGGCCGGCGAAGTAGGCGGTCAGCTGGGCCACCGGCTCGGCGAGGGCCTCGGGGTCGAGCACCCAATCGTCTGCGGGCTCGGCCAGCGCGTACTTCTGGCCGGGCGCGGTGACGGTGGCCAGGGCCGCCGCACCGCCGTCCTCGGGCAGCACACCGCTGAGCAGCAGCTGGCCGAAGGGGCTCTCCATGGTGGTGTAGACGGTGGTGCTCATGCCGGGTCGTTCTCCGTTCCGGTACTGGTACTGGTGCTGGTGCTCGCGGGGCCGGCCCACAGCCGGTGGACGGCGTAGGAGCGCCACGGGGCCCATGCCCCGGCCGCGCGGGCGGCGGACTTCGGGTCGCCGGCCGCGCCGAGCCTGGTCAGGCCGTGCTTGACGCCCACGTCGCTCGGGAGGAAGACGTCGGGGTCGGCGAGGGCCCGCATCCGCAGGTAGCCGACCGTCCAGGGGCCGATCCCGGGCAGGGCCAGCAGCTGGGCCGCCGCCTCCTCGCGGTCGGCCCCGCTGTCGAGGCGGACCACGCCCTCGGCCAGCGCTGCACACAGGCCGGTGAGCGCACGGCGACGGGCCGCGGGCATCGCGAAGTCCTCCGGGTCTGCGGTGGCCAGGGCCGCCGCCGTCGGGAAGAGCAGCCGCAGGCCGCCGCTCGGCTCGGGCAAAGCGGCGCCGTACTTCTCGGCGAGCCGGCCTGCCAGGGTACGGGCGGCACCGACGGTGATCTGCTGGCCCAGGACGGCGCGCACGGCGAGCTCGTGCGGGTCCACATGGCCGGGCGAGCGCAGGCCGGGACGCTCGCGGACCAGAGGGCCGAGCACCGGGTCGGCGCCGAGCTGCTCGTCGACGGTGTCCGGGTCGGCGTCCAGGTCGAAGAGGATGCGCAGGCGCTGGACGGCAGTCGGTAGGTCGCGCAGGTCGGCGAGCAGCAGGCGGCAGTCGAGCCAGCCGCGAGTGCGCGGCTCACCCGGCGCGAGGCCGTCGACTTCGGCGATGCCGTGCCCGTACGGGAGCGCGAAGGTGCGCCGGTAGGTGCGCACACCGGGGCGCGCGCCGGGTACGACCTCCTCCACGCCGGGGACGGCACGCAGGGCGAGGAAGTCGATCAGGTGGTCGCTGTCGATCGCGCCGCGGTAGGCGAGGCGCAGGGTGAGGCCGCCGGCCGGGGTCGCGGTGCGGCGGCCGGCCACGACCTCGGCGCGCAGGCCGGTCGGGGTGCGGTCGTAGACCTCACGGACGGTGTCGTTGAACTGGCGGACGGAGGCGAAGCCGGCCGCGAACGCGATGTCGGTGACGGGCAGCTCAGTGGTCTGCAGCAGGAGGCGGGCGGTCTGGGCGCGGCGGGCGCGGGCCAGGGCGATCGGGCCGGCGCCGAGCTCGGCGGTGAGCTGGCGCTGCAGCTGGCGGGCGCTGTAGCCGAGGCGGTCGGCCAGGCCCGCGACGCCCTCGCGGTCCACCACGCCGTCGCCGATCAGGCGCATCGCGCGACCGACCAGGTCGGCGCGGTGGTTCCACTCCGGGGAGCCCGGCACCGAGTCGGGGCGGCAGCGGCGGCAGGCGCGGAAGCCCGCGCCCTGGGCGGCAGCGGCGCTGGGGTAGAAGCGGCAGTTGGCGCGCTTGGGGGTCACGGCGGGGCAGCTCGGTCGGCAGTAGATTCCGGTGGAGGTGACGGCCGTGAAGAAGACCCCGTCGAAACGGGCGTCGCGGCTGTCCACGGCTCGGTACCGGATGTCGTCGTCGATCACGTTGTCCAGTTTGCGGCACCGGGTGGGGGGTGACTGGCGGGAATCGGACATCGCCGTTCGGGGGCCCTCCCCCTCCCCCTCCCACCCGCCGCCACCTCCACCCTCCGCCTTCTACCCATGCCGGGGCCTCACAGGGCCCAGGTCGCCCGGGTCGAGGTCGCCCGGCTCGCTGAGGTCGCCTGGTCGCGCCGACGATCCAGAGGCCCCAAGGGCCCAGAGGCGCGGGTGGTCCGGACCGCCCGCGCCCGCCGCACCCCGGACAAACCGTGGGCGAGTCGGGTCCAACCAGCTCAGGTCAGCGCTTCACCGGACCTCCCGCAGCACGCATCGACTTGGTGATCGCCTTCCACTTGTTCAGCCGGGCCTTGGCCACCCGGGCGTCCGAGCGCGAGGCGATCCACTCGTTCTCGCGCTGGAGCTTGAGGTAGCTGTCCATCCGGCGCTGCGGCAGCGTGCCGTCGGCCAGCGCCGCCCGGACCGCGCACCCGGGCTCGGTGTGGTGGTTGCAGTCGTGGAAGCGGCACTCCTCGGCCAGCTCGGCTATGTCGGCGAAGGCCAGGTCCACCCCCTCGCCACCGTAGAGGCCGACCTCGCGCAGCCCGGGGGTGCCGATCAGCACGCCCCCGCCGGGCAGCGCCGTCAGTTCGCGGGTGGTCGTGGTGTGGCGGCCCTTCTGGTCGACCGAGCGGGCCTCTTGGACGGCCATCACCTCGGAGCCGACGAGCGCGTTGGTGAGGGTGGACTTGCCGACGCCGGACTGGCCGATCACCACGGTGGTGCCCGGGGCGCAGGCGCGGAGCACGTCGATGCCCTCGCCCGTCTCGGCGCTCACCACCAGCACGGTGACGCCGGGTGCTACCGCCTCGACGTCGGCGCGGATGAACTCGGCGTCGTCGACCAGGTCGGCCTTGGTGAGGACGACCAGTGGTTCGGCGCCGGACTCCCAGGCCAGGGCGAGGAAGCGCTCGATCCGCCCGAGGTCGGGATCGGCCGCGAGCGAGGCGGCGATCAGGACGGTGTCGACGTTGGCCGCCAGCACCTGGCCGTCGGAGCGCTTGCCGGCCACCTTGCGGATGATCGCGGTGGAGCGCGGCAGCAGCGCGACGACGGAGGCCATCGGTCGGGCGTGCAGGTCCGCGGCGGCCCAGTCGCCCGTGCACGGGCAGTTGATCATGTCGGCGTCGCCCACCGGCCGGGTGTCGAGACGGACGGTGCGCAGCTCGCCCGTCTCCGGGTCGGCCAGGACGGCGTCGCACTGGCCGCGGTCGACCCGGACGATCCGGGCCGGGAGCAGCCCGGCCTCGGCGAGCGGGGCGAACAGCTCGGCGTGCTCGGTCGTCCAGCCGTAGCGGGACAGCGGGGAGTCGTCGACGGAAGAGGAAGAGAAAGAGGAGAGGGAAGGAGAGTACGACGGAACGGAGGCAGCGTTGAACAACGCAGTGGCCCTTCGGGAGGAGATGGTCCCGGCGGGCTACGGCTGGCGCGGAAGGCTCAGCCTGCGGCCGGGAAAAGGAAGTGAACGCGAGTACTGCCCAGGGCAGCTATCGGGGCGACAACGACCACGGGGTTCACCTCCTGCTCTCTACTCCTCGGGTGGCCCAACGGCCCCCGAACCGAACGCGTCACACGCTAGCGGAACGGCCGTGCGCGGCCAACGTGTTTTTAGCGAGTAGCCGGGGGGAGTTTCACCCCCCGGCTCTCTCAGATCCGTACGTGAACCTCTCGATTCATACGGCTCCCATCGTCCAGTCGTTCACGGTCAGGGCTTGGTGAGTTTCCAGTGGGCGAAGAGCCCTGGCCACACACTCGCGTGCTTGCCCAGGGCGTCTCGCGCCCGCATCCACCGTCCGCGGAACCGCTTGTACTTCTGCACGAGCCACCGCACCAGGTAGTCATTGATGCGGTTGAGGCTGGCGACCAGCGCGGACGGGAAGAACCGTCCGTAGTAGTTAATCCAGCCCCGCACGACCGGGTTGATCTCCCGGGCGAGCTGCTCCAGGGTCTGCCCACTTCGCAGGTGCAGCCGCCAACGGCGGATCTGCGCCCGGATCTGTTTGGCGGCCTCGTCGCTGACGGCCGGGTTGAAGCTGAAGAAGAACGCTCCCCGCTTCGTCCGGACCATCCGCACGCGAAACCCGTACCCCAGGAACGTGAACGAGGTGTGTTCGTACGAGCCACGCCTCTTCCCGTCCCGGCAGTACACGATGCGGGTCTTGTCGGGATGCAGCAGCAGCCCCCCACACTCGGCCAACCGCCCGGCGATGGCCCCGCGCACCCGGTGCGCTTCGGCTTCGCTGCGGCAGTGGACCACCACGTCATCGCAGTACCGTTCGAACCGGACCCCCGGATACGTCCGGGCCATCCAGAGATCGAGTAGGGTCGGGGACTGGCGCGGTGGATGAGTCTCCGTTTCCAGTCCCCGCCGCATCAAACCGGACATGCGGTTCTCCCGCATCCGGCTTTC